>DAISHS010000435.1:0-3395 GCA_036822415.1 Chloroflexota bacterium | reverse complement strand
CGTAGAGGCTCTGGCTGCGCGAGCGGGCTGTGCTGACCGAAATGGTCAGCGCCGCGGCGATCTCGTTGCTGGAGAGGCCGGTGGGCAGCAACGGCGCGCGGACCGTTGGACGGCTTTGCCCTTCTTTGTTTAGCAAAGTCACCAAAAAGTGAACAGTTTTTGGACTGGAAGCGACACCTGGCAATGGTAAAATGAGGTTGTAGGTACCAATAGCCCTTGAGGGGCAACACATTTCAGATAAGGAGCGCCGTTATTATGTCAATTTCCGAACAGAATGTACTTGTCATTCAGAAGCTTTATGAAGCCTTTGGGCGTGGCGATATACCCGCTGTTCTTGCCTATATTGATGAGAACGCCACCTGGGTTAATCCTTATGGAAAAGATCATTTTCCAGGTCAATGGGGCAAACCGTGTCGCGGTCATGCTGAAATAGTGAGCTTCTTCCAAGCGCTCAATGAGGCTGTAGAAGTCCGAGGATTCAACCCCTATGAAATAATCGCCCACGGCAGCAAAGTGGTGGTACTCATCAATTGGAATGGTGTGGTAAGGCAGACCGGCAAATCGTTTGAAGTCCTTCTGGTACATATCTGGACATTGCGCGATGAGAAAGTGGTGGACTACATCGGCCTGGACGATGCAACGGCTTACTCTTTCTAGCGAGCTTACGAAGTTCGCATCTGAGGATCGTTGCGTCGCCTGTTCGTGGAGTTCGCATCTGAGGATGCGAACTCCGCGCCGCATGGCGCCGCCTGTTTGCATCTGAGCTGGCTTATTCTGTTCTTGTCCCGATCGTGTTGCGCTCTCTGTGAGGGGACGTGCGCAGGATTATACTTTGGAGTATAATACTTGAAAGTATCATCAGCGATCAGAGGGTGGATGTCGTCGGCGTCAACTGGATGCAGAAGACGATCATCCTGGGCGAATGTCAGTGGACGCTTGGCCCGGTCGAGCGCTCAGTGCTCGTGGAACTCACCGCCAAAGCCAGCCAGATCGTGCCACCCGAAGGGACATGGCGGGTCTTCTTGCTGGGGTTTGCACGCAGCGGCTGGAGCGATGGGGCCATGGCCTATCAAGCCGAAATCGCGCAGCAGCCGGCGACGGGGCGAAACTGGCGCACGGTCGGCATGCGCCTGCTCGACCTGACCGAGCTGGATCACGATCTGGCCGCCTGGTCGGTCTAGGCTGACAGGCCGCGGGTTTCGGTTAAGAACCCGACACCTGCAGATCCTCGCGCACGACGACGCTCTCCTGCTCGTTGGGATCGGTGCGCGCGATGACGGCGACGGCCTCCTCGGCGCCGGGGTTGTAGGGTAGATGCGCCATGCCGGCCGGGATGTACAGCCAATCCCCGGTCTCCAGTTCCAAATGCTGATCCAGCTTGTCGCCGTACCACATCGCGCTGCGCCCACTCAGCTGATAGATCGCGGTCTCGTGGTTTTCGTGCAGATGCGCCTTGGCCCGCGCGCCGGGCGGCATGCGCAGCAGCATCATGCAGATGGCCTGCGCGCCCGCGCTCTCGGCCGAGATGCCGGCCTGATAGGTCAATCCCTGGCGACCGGTGTAGGTGGCCTGGGATCGAATTACGACGCATTGCGCTGGCTGCGCATGCGGTGCTTCGTGGTTGTGCATGTTTCTCTCTCCTGATTTTCTGAAAGTTGGCAACCCCTGAAAGTTGGCAACTCTGGTAAGAGTTGCCAACTTTTTGCAACCCCTGAAAGTTGGCAACTCTGCTAAGAGTTGCCAACTTTTTGCAACCCCTGAAAGTTGGCAACTCTGCTAAGAGTTGCCAACTTTTTGGCAACTCTCTACAGGTCGTTCCCCGCATACGACTGGTTGAAGCTCTTGTTGCAGAGCGGGAAGTCGGGCACGATGTTCTTGAGCAGGGCAAAGGAGAGCGCCGGCCAGTTGGCGAAAGAGGGGTCTTTGACCTTGACCCGGTGCAGGCGTCCGTCGTCTCCGGCCATGACCCAGTGCAGCACGGCCCCGCGCCAGCCCTCGACCAGGCCGAAGGCCGCTTCCCAGGCCGGCAGCGCGCCCAACGGCGCGGTCAACGGCCCGGCGGGCAGCGCCGCCAGCGCGGCCTTGATCAGACCGACCGCGGCGCGGAACTCCTCGACGCGCACCAGCGTGCGGGCGTAGACATCGCCGGAGGTGTAGACCGGCGGCGTCAGCGGCAGGTCGCCGTAGGCCGCAAAGGGGTGGTCGCGGCGCACGTCGGCGTCGATGCCCGACGCCCGCGCCACGTAGCCCAACACGCCGTGATCGCGCGCGATCTGGTTGGACAGGCGGCCGGCGCCGTGCAAGCGGTCCAGCAGCATGGTGTTGCCCAGGCTGATGGCCACCACCTCCTCGAAGTCGGCCAGCACGGCGTCCAGTTCGGCGGCCAGGTTCAGGCCCGCCGGCAGGTCATGGCCGACGCCGCCAGGGACGACGCCGCCGCGCAGCAGGCGGTTGCCGGTGAGCTGTTTGTTCAGGCGCAGCAGCCGCTCGCGCAGGCGAAAGCACTGCGCATGGGCAAAGGCGAAACCGGTGTCGTTGCAGATGGCGCCGAAGTCGGCCACGTGGTTGTAGAGACGCTCCATCTCCAACAGCATCAGGCGCAGGGAACGGGCGCGCGGCGGAACCTGACAGCCGGCCAGCGCCTCCAACGCCTGGCAGTAGGCCAGCGCGTGGCCGATGGTGGTGTCGCCGGAGATGCGCTCGGCCAGCTCGACGCCCTCGGCGGGCAGCCGGCCCTCGAACAGCTTCTCCGTGCCCTTGTGCGTGAAGTAGAGGCGAATCTTGAGGTCAATCACCGTCTCGCCCACCACGCTGAAGCGGAAGTGCCCCGGCTCGATGACGCCCGCGTGCACCGGCCCCACCGGAATCTCGTAGACGCCCTCGCCGCCCACCGGCAGGAAGGGAAAGCCCGTGCCGTCGTCCTTGAAATCGCCCGGCGGCGGGGCATCCTTGCGCAGCGGATAGTAGGTCTCCGGCCAGAAGCCGTGGCGCACCAGCGGTCGCGTGTCGGGTTGCCCCAGCGCCTCGATGCCGAAGAGGTCCTTGATCTCGCGCTCGAAGCGCGAGGCCGGATAGTAGAACGTAGCCATGGAGGGGATGGTCGCATCGTCGGCGGGCAGCTGCTCGACGGCGTGCAGGAACCAGTCGTGGGCGTCGTTGGCGAACAGGTAGACGACCTCGAAGCAGCCCAGGTCGGCGCGGCGGTCGTTGGCGACCATCAGCGCCAGCTCGGTCTGGAATTGGCTGCGCAGGAGCTGCGCCAGCTGCGGCGCGGCGCCGCGCGCCAGCCGGCAGTGCAGTTCGTTGCCGCGGCGCACCTGCATATCCTGGCAGCGGTCGGCCAGGGTGGTCAGCAGGGCAGTTTGGAGCACTGAGAAGTCGGTCATCGGTATCAC
>DAISHS010000434.1:0-3397 GCA_036822415.1 Chloroflexota bacterium | reverse complement strand
ACACCCATCTGCCGCGTGTTGGCGCCGTGTGCTTAGGGAGCGTGGCTCGCAGGCCGGGCTGCCGCATACGACCTGCTGCCACACCGCTGACCATCGGCATTACTACCGACCGGCGAAACAGTGGTAGAATCGAGCATGCGCAGTAGACCCCGGCGCCGCCTCCGGCGTTAGCCGGGGCAGGTGTTGCGAACTGCGACAGGAACTAGGATAGGAACCATATGAACAAAATATCCACCTACTGGGCGACACTCGTAGGCCTGGTCTGCGCCTATTTCTTCATCCGTACATTTGCATTTCCCCAGCCGAGGATCGTGCGCAATGACGTGATCCAAGGCATCCTCATCGGCGGCGGGCTGGCGTTTGTTTCGGCCCAGATCTACGCGCGGTTCAAGGCCGTGAAGGTCAACGGCTGGATCACCATGTACGGCCTGGGCGAGCCTGGCAACGGCATGTTGTTGCGGGCCGCACACGCCCAATTGTTTCCCGGCCCGGTGAATGTGCCGCAAGAGGCGATGTATTGGCGGACGAACACAGATGGCGCCGGCCACGCGCTCTCCGGAGCGCATGACTACGTCATGCACTTTCCTGCCGGCCAGCTCCCACCGAACGATGCCTTCTGGTCAATCACGATGGGGGATGCGCGAAATCACTTTGTGGCGAATCCGCTCAACCGGTACAGCGTCAGCGACCGGTCGGACCTGGCGCAAAACCCCGATGGTTCGGTTGATCTTTACATTCAGAACGTGGCCCCGGCAGGGCACGAGTCCAACTGGCTGCCTGCGCCCCTGGGCAAGTTCATCCTCTGGCTGCGCGTTTACCTGCCCGGCGAGGCCATCCTCCAGCGCCGGTACACGGTGCCGCCGGTGGCCGCAGTGAGGTGATGACAATGAACCTTCAGCATGCGCTGATCTTCGGCTCAATCATGGTCGCGGCGTGGCTCCTTTTCATCTACCTCTGGCCGCGCATGCTGCTGTCCGTATACAGGCGGGCGCTCCTCGTCAAGGGGTTCGGCGACGGCCCCATCCCTGTCAACACCCTCTATACGCAGCCCCCCAAGCTGTTTGCAGCGCCCCTCACTGCGCAAACCGCCTCGAGCTCGAACCTGATGACCGTGGGTGTGAACCACGACACGCTCTCGACGGCCGGCTGGCTGGACCTCAGGAAGGGGCCGCTCGTCTTGCACGTGCCCGCCATGGCCGATCGCTACTACAGCGTGCAGTTCACCGATCCGGCGAGAAACACCAATTTTGCCTACGTTGGCAAACGCACAACTGGCACGCAGGCGGGGGACTACCTCATCACCGGGCCTGGCTGGAACGGACAGGCGCCGCAAGGCATGAAGCAAATCACCGCGCCGAACAACTCGGTGCTGCTCCTCGCACGGGTGCTCGTATACAGCGACAACGACCTCTCGACCGCTTATGGTCTATCTCAGCAGATACAGCTAACGCCACTTAGCGGCTGGCAAACCGGTCAGTAGCACACAAATGACGTGGTGCGCTCGCTGCCGGTGAGCCTGCGCCGCAGCGCTAAGCGCTGCGGGCGGAGTACAGCGGACTGTGCAGTATGGCTCTCGCTCCTGGTCAGATGTTTGCGGCCCGAGAGCAGATCACCTCGGCGAGATGGCCTGCTGTCGGGCCGCAAGCGTCACGAGGGAGCGAGCGTCCCATAAACCATCAGATCGGTTGCTGAAAGGCGATCCCCGGGGTGAGTCTACATCAGGGGCGGGGCGGTGTCAATGTTGGGGTGGCAACCGGAAAACCGAGCGATCATTGATCTAGCAAGTATGCTGGCGCGATGATGCGCTGGTGGGTCAGTCTGGACACAGCCTCCGGGGACGTAGGTAGCCCCTGGATAGCGGCGATTGCCGCGGCATCAGGAACTCCCTGGGCCAGAAAGCGTATACACGCCTATGCCTTGTTTTGACAGGCTGGCGTTCGCAGGATGGTCCAGGGCATAGACCGGTTTGCCCCAGGCCAGCGCTTCTGACGCCAGCGCGGCAGTTTTGCCGCCAGGCTCGGCATAGGCGATGAGGAGTTCATCGGCCAGGGAAGCAACCAGGCGGTTGCGGGCTGCGGCCGTGAACGTCGCCGCGCGATGCACCCCTTCCTTGAACGGGGAAATGATGAGCAGGCGGCCGCCGTCGAGCGCGGGGCGCAGCGCCTGCGGCGGCCGGCGATAGAGCGCACGCGCCAGCACCAGCACTGTCGGCTGTGGGCCACGGAGCAGCACCGCCAGCGCTTCGTTTTCCGCCGGAGCGTGGAAGCCGCTGACGACGATGGGGCCGAGCCGTCGCCAGGTTTTGGCCAGATCATGGATGGCGAGCAGAACGCCTGCTGGCGCACGGGCCGAGGCGAGTAGGCCGAGGGTGCGCTCGCCCGCGGCGATGCGCGTCCAAATGGCCGGGTCGCCCAGCATGACGGGGGCAGTCAGGATGTAGGGCGCGACCTCTTCGGCCACGCGCCGGCGGTAGAGTTGCCAACTTTTTTGGAAAGTTGGCAACTCTACCGTCGCTTCGGCCGCGCGCGTGCCCTGGTAGGGTTGCCAACTTTCCGAAAAAGTTGGCATCTCTACCGCCGCTTCGGCCGCGCGCGTGCCCTGGTAGGGTTGCCAACTTTCCGAAGAAGTTGGCAACCCTACCAGGGCGTCATTCGATGATGTAGTCAGCGATCGTTCGTTCATCGGGATCCACCTCGTGCAGGGCAATAAAAGGGGCGCGGCCGCCGAACCAGGCAAGGACGTCAGCGCATGCGACGCTCACAGAAGCCAACTTTTGGAAAGTTGGCTTCTGTGCCAGAGATGCCAGAGATGCCAACTTTTGAAAAGTTGGCATCTCTGAGCCTTCCTCCAGAATTGCATCGTAGGATGACCATGGCCACGCGCGGAAGTCAGAGATCAGACCGTGTTTCTGAGGGTTGCGGTGGATGTACCGGACCAACACCGCGAAATAGCGGTCGCTGTCCACCAGCCGGCGCTTGAACGGCTTCTGGAACAGGCTGCCGGTGCGCTCGTAGCGGATGCTGAAGGCCATGGAATAGGCGATGAACAGGTTCTTGAAGGCACGAGAGGGCGGACAAGGTTGCCAACTTTCGGAAAGTTGGCAACCTTGTCCGCCCTGCGCCAGCAGCCAGCTCCGCTGTTCCTCATCGGTGCGGATGTAGTTCAGGAAATGAAAGTGGTTGGGCTGCAGGGAGAACGCGAAAGTAGTCGCCACCGGCTCGATATGCTGTGCAAACAGCTGCAGGAAGTAGCGGTAGTTCTCGGCGGTGCGGAAGATCGTCTCGCCGTTGTTGCCGCGGTTGTAGATGTGATAGTAGTTGCCCCCGACCAGGGGAATTTGTGCGGTCATCGGTTGCCTCCTGCGGCGTGGGAGAGTTGCCAACTTTTCCGAAAAGTT
>DAISHS010000433.1:0-3401 GCA_036822415.1 Chloroflexota bacterium | reverse complement strand
TCTTGATCGCCCCCTCGATGGGCGTGGCCTTGACGCCGAAGGCCCGCTCGAACTTGTTGCTGTCCACCACGAACGGCTTCTCGAACTCGTACAGCATCTCCACCGCCTCGCGCGCCGCGGGGATGAACAGGCCGCCGAATTGCAGCATCAGCCTGCCCATGGCGCTGACCTTGACGGGCTGGCCGGTTTCGGCGAAGACCATCTCGGCGAACTGGCGCTGCGTGATCCCCGGGCGGTCGTTGGGCACGTGCCAGACCTGGCCCAGGGCCTCGTCGCGCTCGCCCAGAATGACCAGCGCCCGCCCGAAGTCCTCGATGTGGGTGGCGGTGTGGGGGATGTCCAGCTTGCCGCCGAAGCTCGCGGCCTTGCCGGCCAGGGCCGGGTAGAAGACGCGCTCGCCGTGCGAGGAACCGAGCGCCCACGGCCCGAAGAAGTCCGAGCCGCGGCCGAGGGCGACGCGTACCTTGCCGGCGCGGTGCGCGGCCAGCGCCGCCTCGCTCATCGCTGCGCGCACCTTGCCCTTGCGGGTATGGGCGGCGTGGGGCAGGTCTTCGGTCAGCGGTTTGCCCTGGGTGTCGCCGACCATGTAGGTGTTCTCGGCGATGACCAGCTTCACGCCGCTGCCGGTCAGCCCCTCGATGATGGCGGCCTGCAGGGGCGGGAACTTCTGCGGCCACTCGTGATAGGCCGGTTGCGCGCACTGGTAGGCCACGGCCGCGCCCTGGGCCAGCTGGCGCACGGCGCTGGCGTTGTAAAGGTCGCCGGCGACCAGCTCGACGCCCTGCGGCGCCTCAGCCATCTGGCCGCGGCGGCTGACGACGCGCACGGCCTGGCCGCGGCGGACGAGTTCATGGGTGACGGCGCGGCCGAGGGGGCCGGCGCCGAAAACGACGTGCAGGTTGGACGGTGTCATGGGTGTCTCCTGAAAAGATGTGAAAGTTGACCAAGCAGCCCGCGCAGCCCCAGGGCGGCAAAGGGCGCCAACGGGATGACGTAGCGATTGGCGTCGAAACGGATCAGCTGCAGCATGGCGGCATTGTCGGGCGGGCAGGCGATGACGATGCCGCTCACCGCGATGGTTCCTTGCCCGACGCAGCCGTACATCACCGGCAGGCGCAGGGCGATCAGGGCGAGCAGGGCCAGGGCGGCCCAGCCCAAAGCTCTGAGCGATGGCGCGGGGCTGGCGAACAGCCCGATGATCCCCAGCGAGGTCAGCGCCGACCAGACCAGGACGCCCGACTGCGGCCCGACCAGGGTAGCCAGCGCGTAGGAGGCGTCGAAGGCCAGGACGTTCATGCTGCCCTGGAGGATGCCGGCGTGCAGGGGGTTGCCGAACTGCGCAGCATTGTAGACCAGCAGCAGCGCCAGGGCCGGCAGCCCGCCCAGGGCGAAGCGGCGCAGGAAACGCCATTGCCGGGTCAGGGCCAGCGCCGCCAGCAGCACGGCCACGATGACGACCGTCTCCAGCCGGGTGAGCACGAGCAGACCGGCCAGCAGGCCGGCCAACGCCTGATCCCATGCGGCCCCGCCCTGCCAGCCGCGCACCCAGAACCAGGTCAAGAAGGCGCTGACGCCAAAGACGGTCAGGGTGGCGTAGGCCGGCGTGCGCACCAGGTTGTGCATGAAGACCACGGACGCGATCACCAGCAGCGGCGGCAGGCTGTGGCCCACGGGCGGGGAAAAGAGCAGCGCCAGCGTGCGGCCGGAGATGAACAGCCCGGCAAAGAAGAGGGCGTAGCCGGTCAGCAGCATGGCGGCGATGATGTTCCAGCGGAACAGGCCGCCCTGCGGGGCCAGATCATAGTTCTTGAAGAAGACCTGGTTGAAGCGCAGCGGCTGCGGCGGCAGCAGAGCCTGTTCGCTGGGCCGGGCCTGTTTGTCGGCTTGCTGGCCCACTGGCGGCGCGGCCTGCACGGTTTCCGGCTCGATCCAGGCGCTGGCGGCCTTAAGGATGGCGGCGGCCGGCATGGCGAGCAAGGGATAGCCGGGCGAGCGCTGCTCGACGAAGGGCAGGTTGGGCACGATCGGCGGTTCGTCGCCGGTCAGCCGTTGCACGATGGCGTAGTAGTCAATGGCGTCGGTCTGGATGTTGGCCATGCCGGATGCCAGGACGGCGCTTGCGAGCAGAAGCATGAGCAAAGCAAAGAGAGTGTAGTCCAACTGTACAAGCCTGCGTGAGAGCGATTCGTTGTTCATCGTCTGCGCCACGGAAAAGTTGGCAACTCTGCCTTTCTACTGACTAATGAATTGCTGCTCGACTTGCGCGAGCTCGTAACGATAGAGGGCATCCCCGCTGGCGCCGAAGGGCGGGATGCTGCCGGCGATTTCCAATGACACCAGGCCATGCACCCGCGCCCAGATCAGCGTTGCCACCGAGACAGACAGGGTATCGGCTGTGCCGCCGGCGTAGGACTGCCAGACCGAAAACGCCGGTTCGTGATCCGGCGCCGCCTCCGGGAACCCCTCTGCCCGCAGCCTGCCCGCCTGGCGGATCGCCTCGACTACGCTGACCAAAGCCCAAAACGAGCGCGACGCCGAAGGAAAGACCTGTTCGAAGGGCGCCACGTAGCCGGGAATCGGCGTCCCGAAGATGAGCTGGTAGCGCTGCGGGTGCATGAGCGCCCATGCCCGGTAGGCGACGCCTGTGGCCAGCAGCCGTCCTCCCAGATCTTCGGCGGGCACAGCGTCGCGCGCGGCCAGCTGTGAATCGCCCAGGCTGGTGTACGCTTCGATGATCAGGGCCGTGACCAGGGCATCGCGGTCGGCGAAGTAGTGGTAGATGGCCGGGGCCGTAATCCCCACCTTGCGGGCGATGGCTCGCAGCGCCAGGGCAGAGGCGCTCTCGACGGCGATCTGCTCCCAGGCGGCGGTCTTGATGCGCTGGCGCAGGTCGGTTTGTTGGTGTTCGCGCTTGGGTCGAGCCATGCTTGCCTCCGGTTGGTATACAGTATAAATTTACAGCGTAAGTATACAGTGTTTAATTACCCTTGTCAAATCAACCCCGGTCGGCAACCTCATTGGCCCCAATCCACGCCCTGTGCTACGCGGTGCGCGCCAATTTGACGCTGTTCGCTGATCTGTGATCTCGCCAATCCCTTACGATGAGTTTGGTCGGCGGCCGTGGCGCCAGGCTCGATCATTCCTCTTGATTTCCCAAAACGAAGATTCTGAATAAAATAGGCACTTCCCTCTCCGCCGCGCGGGACGATGGGATGGAATCCTACCTTATCCGCGCGCCAGCTGGATCTACCTTGCCGCTTCATGACCCCGGCATGGGAAGGAGACCCACCCTATTTTTGCACTTCACAATCTCGATAGTGGGAGTCAAGATTAAACGATGCTATTGGAAAAGTCGGGCATTAAACACGTCAACACATTGACCCATGAAGGCAAAGTGCTGC
>DAISHS010000432.1:0-3402 GCA_036822415.1 Chloroflexota bacterium | reverse complement strand
GGTTTATCGAGCTGCGGCGTGGCGTAGATGCGGGACGGGCGGCGGCATGAAGAGGGCAGGGCCGCTCGTCCTGATGAGTAGCGAGGATTCATGAGCGCAACGAAGGCCGGCAATTCGATACACGACACGCTCGCATCTCGGGAATGGTGCGAGCAGAAGTACGTGGTCGAAGGCCTTGGCTGTCCCGAAATCGGGCAGTTGGTCAAACGAGATCCCAAGACCGTTTATTACTGGCTGCGCAAGCACGGTATCTCTACTCGCCCACGTGGGGCGGATGTGCGCCAGCATTTCCCCAAGGGCACGCAGACTCGCCTTGGCATTAAGCACACACCAGAGACTATCGAGAAGGTGCGCCAGGCGTCGCTTGACCGGGGCGCCGTCCCCTATCTACGCGACGGCGTGCACTTCAACAAGGGCAGGCGGGGCGCCGTGGTTGCCAACTGGAAGGGCGGCGTTACGCCAGAGCGGCAGACGTTCTATCGCTCCGACGAATGGAAGGCAGCGGTCAAGGCTGTATGGAAGCGGGCCGATGCCAAGTGCGAGCGGTGCGGGTTGGACCATCGCACGATTGACCGCAAGGTCGCCAAATTCCACGTCCATCATATCGTCTCTTTCGCCGTCACGGAGCTGCGCTGCGACGCAGACAACCTGGTCTTGCTGTGCCGGCCTTGCCACTTGTGGGTACACAGTAACGCAAATACAGAGCGCCAGTTCATCAAGGATGTTCCATGAATATCGACAACGCTTTTTTGGCAGCATATCAAAACTTCCTGGCAGAGAAGGTCGCCGTCAAGCTTGGTCAGGGCCTGACGGTCCCCGGCGAAAGCATTTCACCATTGCTTAAGCCGCACCAGCGAGACGCCGTTTTATGGGCTCTGCGTGGCGGCCGGCGTCTACTGGCCATGTCGTTCGGCTTAGGCAAGACGATGTGTCAGTTGGAGATGATGCGCCAGATTCATGGGGCAACCGGGCAGAAGGTGTTGATCGTGTGCCCGTTGGGTGTCAAGCACCAGTTCCAGCACGAAGACGGTCCCCGGCTGGGCATGACCGTCGAATACGTCACCTGCGACGAAGAGGTGATCTGCAGCGACACACCTTACCTGATTACGAACTACGAACGTGTCAGAGATGGCGGCATCTCTCCGCAGTGCATCGCCGACCAAATCGCCGCCGTCACCCTGGACGAAGGCTCTGTCCTGCGTGACCTGGGGAGCAAGACGTTCCAGGTGTTCAGCGAGATTTTCGCCCCGGTACGCTTCCGCTTTGTCGCCACGGCGACGCCGGCACCTAACCGCTTCAAGGAACTGATTCAGTACGCAGACTTCCTGGGCATCATGGACACCGGGCAGGCGCTGACCAGGTTCTTCAAGCGGGACAGCTCCAAAGCTAACAACCTGACCATCATGCCCTCGCAGGAGCGGGAGTTCTGGCTCTGGGTGGCGAGCTGGGCACTGTTCCTGCAGAAGCCGTCCGACCTTGGTTACGATGACGACGGCTATGTATTGCCGGAACTGCGTGTCCACTGGCACCGCCTTGGCACGAATCATGAGGCGGCATGGGAACAGATGGACACCTGGGGACAGCGGTTCCTGCTCCAGAACTCTGCCAACGGGATCTCGGCAGCGAGCGCAGAGAAGCGCCAGAGCATGGACGGCCGGGTGGCAGCGGCGGCCGGCATCATCGACAACCTGCAACCTGATGAACACGTGATTCTGTGGCACCACCTGGAAGCCGAGCGCCACGCCGTGACGAAGGCGATACCGGAGGCGGTCGAGGTGTACGGCTCGCAGGACCTGGACGAACGCGAGCAGCGCATCTTGGACTTCTCACATGGCAAGTTCCGGCTCCTGGCCGTGAAACCCTCGATCGCCGGGTCGGGGTGCAACTTTCAATACTACTGCCATCAAAACATCTTCTTAGGTGTCAACTACGAATTTGAAGACTTTATCCAGGCGGTCAACCGCACCCACCGGTATTTGCAACAACACCCGGTAGAGGTGCACATCATCTACACCGAAGCGGAAGACGATATTGTCGAGGTGATGAAACGGAAGTGGCAGCAGCATGGCGAACTGGTGGCGAAGATGACCGACATCATTCGCAGCTATGGACTGACAGCGGAGGCTCTGAAGATGGATCTACAGCGAACGATGGGCGTAGAGCGGCGCGAGGTGAGCGGGGAATGGTTCACCTGCGTCAACAATGACACGGTGCTGGAGTGTGCGCAGCTGCCGACGGATTGCATGGACATGATAGTCACGTCGATCCCGTTCGGCACACAGTATGAATATGCAGCCAGCTACAACGACTTCGGCCACAACGAAGACAATGCGGCGTTCTGGCGGCAGATGGACTTCCTGATCCCGAACCTGTACCGCATCCTCAAGCCGGGCCGGATTGCCTGTATCCACGTCAAGGATCGGGTGATGTTTGGGCGCCTGACCGGCCTTGGGTTCCCCACGCTGGAACCGTTCTCTGATGACTGTGTGCGGGCATTCCGTAAGCATGGCTTTGCCTATGTAGACCGCAAGACCATCGTCACCGACGTGGTGCGGGAGAACAACCAGACCTACCGCCTTGGCTGGAGCGAGAACGCCAAGGACGGGACGAAGATGGGCGGCGGCTTACCTGAATACTGGTTGGTGTTCCGCAAGCCACAGACAGACAAAAGCAACGGCTACGCTGATGTGCCGGTGGCGAACGACAAGAGCACCTACACCCGCCGGCACTGGCAGATTGACGCATCCAACTACTGGCGCAGCTCTGGCAATCGCCTGCTCACACCTGAAGAGTTGGCGGAGATGGCGCAGCTACGCCAGGTGTACCGCTGGTACGCACAGTACAGCCGGGAAGAGGTCTACGATTACCACACCCACGCCGAGATGGGCAGTGCACTGGAAGAGCGGGGCAGGCTGCCGGCGACGTTCATGCTGTTCAACCCGGCCGTGCCGGAGGCGTTCGCCGATACCGTCTGGAGTGTGCACGACTACGTGCGTATGCGTTCGCTCAACAGCAACCAGACCAAGAGCCGGGAAGAGAACCACACCTGCCCGCTGCCGCTTGACCTTATCGAGCGAATGATTCGCCGCTACAGCAACGAGGGCGAGCTGATCTTCGACCCATTCGGCGGTCTGTCCAGCGTGCCCTACATGGCGGTCAAGATGAACCGCCGCGGCTACAGCGTCGAACTGAATCAAGACTACTGGCGGGCGGGCGTCCGCTATATGCAAGGGCTTGAGCTGCAAAAGAAGGCGCCGACATTGTTCGACATGCTGGACGTTGCCCCGGCGCCGGTGGACGAAGACGGTATCGAGCTCCCCGAAGAAGAACTGATGGCGGCGAACTGATGACCACCACCACACCCACCGCCCACACCATCCGGCACGCCATCCCCGACTGTGC
>DAISHS010000431.1:0-3410 GCA_036822415.1 Chloroflexota bacterium | reverse complement strand
ACCACGAATTCTGGTTTTTGGCCTCGATGGAGGCTCGTTCAATTTCATCAGCGGTTGGCTGCGTGACGGCAAGCTGCCCAATCTGGCGCGCCTGGTCGCGCAGGGCGCACGCGGTGAGATGGAAAGCGCCCTGCCGCCCGTGACCTCACCGGCCTGGAAATGCTACGCCGCCGGCAAGTACGCCGGCAAGCTCGGCGTCTTCTGGTGGCAGCAGCTCGACCCGCGCACGCGCGAGGTCATCACCCCGACTTCGCACACGTTCAAGAGCGCCGAAGTCTGGGACTATCTGAACCAGGCCGGCCTGCGCACCGGCGTCATCGGCGTGCCGCGCACCTATCCGCCCAAAACGCTGAATGGCTTCATGGTTTGCGGCGGCCCCGATGTCAGCCAGACCGGCTACACCTCTCCGCCCGAGCTGGCGGCTGATCTGGAGCAGACGCTGGGCTACGAGCTGAACATCAAGGGCGATTTCTTTAACGCCACTCAGGACAGCCCGGTGGTGCAGGAGGCGCTGCGCGTCATTGACAAGACCTTCGCCGCGGGCGCGTATCTGCACGGCAAAGAGCCTGTTGATTTTCTGCACATCACCACGTTTGACCTCAACCGCATCCAGCACTTTTTCTTCGATGAAGAACCGACCTTATGGGCCTGGCAGGTGGTGGACAAATGGCTGGGTGAGCTGGCTCCGCAGTTCGACTACACCCTGGTCATGTCCGATCACGGCACGGCCAAAGTCGCCAAAGCCTTCTTCCTCAACGCCTGGCTCAAGCAGGAGGGCTACCTCTTCACGCACACGCGCCCGGCCGATCTGCTTTTCCGCTTGGGCCTCAACCGCACCACGATCAGCCGCCTGCTCGATGTACTGCACCTCAAGCGCTTTTTCCCCTTCGAGCTGATGCGCCGGGTGGCTTATCTCCTGCCCAGCAGCACCGGCGTCTACGGCGAATTTGGCAATCAAGCGGTGGTGCAGCGCGTCGACTGGACGCGCACGCGCGCCTTTGCCCTGGCGCAAGGGCCGGTTTACATCAACCGCGACCTGGCGGCCAGCGAGGACGCGTATCAGGCGTTGTGCTCCGAGCTGATCGAACGCATCGAGGCCATCCGCGACCCAGAGACCGGCGCGCCCGTTTTCGTCAAGGTTTACCGCCGCGACGAGGCCTTCCATGGCCCCTACGCGGCCGATGGCCCCGACCTGCTGGCCCTCAACGCCGATGAGTACCACAACCGGGCCGGTCTGGCGCAGGCCGATCCGTTCCAGGCGCACTGGCAGTGGAAAGGCAACAACCGCCGTTTTGGCATGTGCCTCCTGCACGGGCCGGGCATCCGTCAGCAGGTGGAAATCAGCGGCGCGCGCATCGTTGACCTTGCGCCGACCATCCTGCACCTGGCGGGCGTGCCTCTGCCCGATGACCTCGATGGCCGCGTGCTGTTCGACGCCTTCGAACCTGGCTCCGCGCTGGCCTCGCAACCGCTGCGCTACCAGCCCAGCCTGACTGCGTCTGCCAGCGGCCCGGAGAGCAGCGCCGACGCCGCCTATGACGCCGAAGTGGCCTCCCGCCTCACCGGTCTCGGTTACCTGGGTTAGCGCGCATGAACCAGGCTTTCAGCGCGCTGCGCCATCCTGCCTTTCGCCGCTACTGGGCCGCGCAGCTGCTTTCGCAAAGCGGCGCGTGGATGCAGACCACCGCGCAGAGCTGGCTGGTCTATCGCCTCACCGGGTCGGCGTTGGCCCTGGGCGCCACCTGGTTTTTGCCCTTGCTGCCGGTCATTCCGCTGACGCTGCTGGGCGGCGCGCTGGCCGACCGTATGCCCCGCCGGCGCCTCGTCATCCTGACGCAAAGCGGACTGCTGTTGCAGGCGCTCTTGCTCACCCTGCTGACCGCCAGCGGCGCCATTCGCGTCTGGCACATCATCCTTCTGGAGTTCGTGCTGGGTGCGCTGGGGTCGCTGGACGTACCCGCGCGCCAATCGCTGCTGATGGAACTCGTCGGCCCGGCCGATCTGACCAATGCGGTGGGACTCAACGCCGCGGCCTTCAACGCGGCGCGCGTGATCGGCCCTGCGCTGGCCGGCATTCTCATCGCGCAGGTGGGCGAGGCGGGCTGTTTTGCCGTCAACAGCGTGAGCTTCGGCGCGGTGATCTTGACGTTGTTGTTTCTGCGCTTGCCTTTCCCTGCCATCCTTGAACGCCGCGGGTCGTTGGGTGGGAGCATGGTTGCCGGCGCTGCTTATCTCCGCAGCCAGCCGATGTTGCTCAGGCTCATCGGCATCCTCAGCCTGTGCGGCCTGGTTTTTGCTCCCTACGTGATTGTGCCGGTGTTTGCGCGCGAGGTGCTGCATGTGGACGCCACGGGGCTGGGCCTGCTGATGGCGGCGGTCGGCGCGGGCGCGGTGGGCGGCGGACTGCTGGCCGCCAGCAGTCCCGCGTCGCGGCATGTACGCCTGCTGGTGATTGCCAGTTTGCTCTTTGGCTTGACGCAGATCGCCTTTGCCTCTTCGACCTCGCTGCTGCTGGCGGTTGCGTTTCTTGCGCTTGGCGGCGGCGCCTTTGTCACGTCGCAGGCTTTGACCAACGCCACCGTGCAGCTGCAAACACCGGGCGAACTACGCGGCCGGGTCCTGGCCTTTTACGCGCTGCTCACCATCGGCGCCGGGCGCCTGGGCGGCCTGCTCATCGGCGCAGGCGCCAGCGCGTGGGGCGCGCCGCTGGCGCTGAGCGTTGGGGCCGGGCTGTGCCTGCTGGGCGTGGCCGGCCTGGCGTGGGGCATGAGAAACCCCGGCGGACACTCTCAGGTTCAGCGCGGGTCATGAGATACGCTGAATCTGGACTTTGGCGCTTTTGCCGCCCCGTGCTACAATCGTCCACGCTATGATTTGGACACGCTTGCGTACACGGCCTGCCAGCGCCATTCTACTTCTTTTCCTGCTTTTCCTCACCCTATCGCACGCGCTGACGCATCTGCCGTCGCCGCTGGCGGTCAGCCTGGCGTACGTTTTGGTTTTGCTGCTTCCCGGCTGGCTGCTGACGCGCTGGTTGTGCGCAGACATGCCGCTGGACGGGCTGGAACGGCTAGGACTGGCCTTTACGCTCAGCCTTGCGTTCCTCATCTTCCCGGCCAGCGCCGTCCTTGCCCTGCACCTCGATCTGACCGCGTTCGCGTGGGCCTTCAGCGCCCTGGCCCTGCTTTTGGGCCTGCTGGCGCTCTTGCTTCCTTCGCCTTCTTCTTCTTGGCAACGGCCGCCTGCCGCGCCACGCGCCTGGCGCGCAGAGCTTCCCCTCATCATTCTGCTGCTCGCGGCGCTGCTGGCCGCGGGAATCATTGCCAGTCGTGGTGGGCTGGATGGCGACCAGATTGCTTACCTGGGCTTTGCCCGCGCTGTTTTCGAGAACCGTCCGCTGACCGGACTCG
>DAISHS010000430.1:0-3429 GCA_036822415.1 Chloroflexota bacterium | reverse complement strand
CAATCGTTGCAGCGACTTGCAGTCGCCCGATCTGCCCCCAGTTTGAAATGCCCCCTGAGATTCACCCCGGCTTGACCGACATGCACCCATCTGGTACAATCGCCCTCACGTTGTGAGGTGTTTGAGATGATCGTTTGCCTGCATCCAGTCTGGCCCGGCGGCTCCGGTCGCCGGCCGCAGAGCCTTTGCGAGTTCGCCCGCCCCCTGGCGACCGACGCTCTGCGGCCTTATTCCCGAAACGATTCTGCTTCGGGCTGACTGGCCTTGCCTGGCGCCAGACCTCATCGCCAACTGAATTTCCAGTGGCCGGTTGCCCGTTGCGCAGCCGGCCGTTTTGTTTTATGGCGCAACTGACGTTGCCTGCCTAAAATTTGTCTCATTCGCAACCAACATTGCGCTGTTTGTCTCAGAGCTTAGTTGCTACGGTGCTAAAGGAAAATCATCATGAGCGCGAAATCTCTTTCTTTCCAAGATGTCATCATGCGCCTGGAGCGCTTTTGGGCCGATCAGGGCTGCCTGATCTGGCAGCCCTACAGTGAAAAGGTCGGCGCGGGCACGATGAACCCGGCCACGGTGCTGCGCGTGCTAGGCCCCGAGCCGTGGAACGTGGCCTACGCCGAGCCTTCCTACCGCGCGGACGATGGGCGCTACGGCGAAAACCCCAACCGCATGCAGATGCACACCCAGTACCAGGTGATCCTGAAGCCCGATCCGGGCAATCCCCAGGAGCTTTATCTGCAAAGCCTCGAAGCCATCGGCATTGACCGCCGTAAGCACGACATCCGCTTCGTCGAAGATAACTGGGCCAGCCCCGCGCTCGGCGCCTGGGGCCTGGGCTGGGAAGTCTGGCTCGATGGCCTGGAGATCACGCAGTTCACTTACTTCCAGCAGGCCGGCGGGCTGCCGCTCGATCCGGTCAGCGTCGAGCTGACCTACGGGCTGGAGCGCATCGTCATGTTCCTGCAAGATGTGCGCGAGGTCTGGAAGATTGATTGGGACGGCCACCGCACCTATGGCGATGTGCTTCTGCAGCAGGAAATCGAGCACTGCCAGTACAACTTCGACGTAGCCGACGTGGACAACCTGCGCCAGTTGTACAACCTGTTCGAGGCCGAAGCCAAGAATGCCCTCCGCCATCACCTGGTGGTGCCCGCGCACGACAACGTGCTGCGCTGCTCCAACACCTTCAACATTCTGGATGCCCGCGGCGCTGTCGGCGTGACGGAGCGCGCCAACTACTTCGCCCGTATGCGTGACCTGACCCGTCAGGTCTCCGATGAATACCGCCAGCAGCGCCAGCGTCTGGAGTATCCGTGGCTGCCTGACAACGGCGAGTTGGCCGCCGCGGCCACGGCCGCGTCTGCGCCAGAGGTCATCGCCCCTTCGTTGGCCGCCGCCGACCTGCTCTTCGAGATCGGCGTCGAAGAGCTGCCGGTGGATGATGTGGTCTTGGGCATGGCCCAACTGGAAACGCTGGCGGGCCAGCGCCTGGGCGAGGCCCGCCTGGCCTTCGACGCGCTGACGACCACCGCCACCCCGCGCCGCCTGGTGTTGCAGGTGCAGGGTCTGGCGCCGCGGCAGGCCGACGACGAGCAGGTGGTCAAGGGGCCGCCGGTCAAGGCCGCGTTCGACGCTCAGGGCAACGCCACGAAAGCCGCTGAGGGCTTTGCGCGCAAGCAGGGCCTGACGGTGGCCGATTTGGTGCGCCGCAGCGACGGCAGCGGCGATTATCTCTACGCCGTGCAGACCATCCCCGGCCGGCCAACGTCGCAGGTGCTGCAAGAACTGCTGCCGGCCCTGGCCGCCAGCATCAGCTTTGGCAAGCCGATGCGCTGGAACTCCAATGGCGTCGCCTTCTCGCGCCCCATCCGCTGGTTCGTGGCCCTGCTGGGCAGCCAGGTCATTCCTTTCACCTATGGCAACGCCAGCAGCGGCCGCACCACCCGCGGCCTGCGCCCAGACAACTCGCCAGCCATCGAGATCAAGGAGGCGGCCGACTATGACCGGGTCATGGCTGAAGCCGGCGTGGTGGTCAACCGCGCTGAGCGGCGCGCGTTGATCGTGCAGCAGCTGACCGACCTGGCCGCCAGCGTCGGCGGCGTGACGCCTGACGATGCTGTTTTACTGGACGAGGTGGCTGACCTGGTGGAGGCGCCGTGCGCCCTGCTCGGTTCATTCGAGCCGACCTATCTCAGCCTGCCGCGCGAAGTGCTCATCACGGTCATGAAAAAGCATCAGCGCTACTTCCCTGTCGTCGCGGCCGCATCGGAGAGCCTGCTACCCTATTTCATCACCGTGGCCAACGGTGCGCCGCGCGACCCCGACGTAGTGCGGCACGGCAATGAAGGGGTGATCCGGGCGCGCTACGCGGACGCCGCCTACTTCGTGCGTGAGGATCGCAAGAAGCCATTGGAGGCCTACAACCCGCGCTTGGCTACGATGACTTTCCAGGAAAAGCTCGGCTCCATGCTCGACAAGGCCATGCGCTTGGAGCAGGCGACGCCCACCCTGGCCGCCCGCCTGGGCCTGACGGCCGCGGAGACAGCAACCGCCGTGCGCGCGGCGCATCTCAGCAAAGCCGACCTGGGCACGCAGATGGTGGTGGAAATGACGTCGCTGCAAGGCATCATGGGCCGCGAGTATGCGCGTGAGAGCGGGGAATCAGAAGAGGTGGCCATGGCCATCTTCGAGGCCTACCTGCCGCGCTATGCCGGCGACCGCTTGCCCACCACTAAACCGGGGCTGGTCGTGGGGCTGGCCGACCGCCTGGACAGCCTGTTGGGGCTTTTCAGCATCGGCCTGGCGCCCAGCGGCTCGGCCGATCCCTTCGGGCTGCGCCGCGCGGCCCTGGGGGTGGTGACGAACCTGATCGAACACCAGGTCTCCTTCTCGCTGCGCGCGGGCCTGGCGCTGACCGCGCAGCAGCTGCCGGTCCCGGTCACGCCAGCGGCCATCGAGGAGGTCGCCGTCTTTGTGACGCGGCGCCTGGAGCAGATGCTGAAGGATCAGGCCCTGCGTTTCGATCTGGTGGATGCCGTGCTGGCGATGCGCGGGGATGATCCGTATCAAGCCTTCAACGCGGTGACCGCGCTGCAAGAGGCGGTCGCAGCGCCGGCCTGGCCGGCCGCGCTGACCGCGTACGCGCGCTGCAAACGGATCGTGCGCCCCATCACGGAGCGCTATCCGCTGGAGCCGGCCGCGCTGACCGCGGATGTGGCGCGGCAGCTGTATGAAACCTATTTGCTGGCGCAAGCCCAGGTGACGCCAGACAGCGATGTGGACGTGCTGGTGCACGCGCTCATCGGGCTGACAGCCGCCATCAACCGCTTTTTCGACCAGGTGATGGTCATGGCCGATGACCCCGTTCAGCGCAACGCCAACCTGGGTCTGCTGCAACACATCGCAGCCCTGGCCGATGGGATCGTGGAC
>DAISHS010000429.1:0-3450 GCA_036822415.1 Chloroflexota bacterium | reverse complement strand
ATCACCCGAAAGCTGCGAGCGATCGTAGCCATAGTTGATGATATTGGTGGCAATCTCGTCAACGGCCAGGCGCAATCGGTAACCAGACCGTTTGTCAATCTCTGCCAACGCACAGGCTTCGGTGACATAATCTCGAATCAGCTTCAGGGAGGCAAGGGTCCCTGGTACCTTCAAAGGCTGCATGGATCTACTCCTGCGCGACGGCGAGATTGACGGTCGGACGAGAGGAGAGGCGAATCCAGCCCTCTCATCCCCCGGTCCCAATCGCCTATTCTATTGATCGGTCAGGCGCAAGCGCTGAGCCTGACCGATCCTGAAAATCGAAGGGGAAAGCCGGCTTCCACGGAAGCCCCGGTTTTTAGAAAGCGACTAGAAAACCTCGATTACGGCGGCATCGTAGCGATCAACGATGATGCAGCTCTGATCGAAGCCGGTCATTTCGATCGTTTCCTGGACCGATTCCTGCGGCGCCACCAGGTAAAGATCTACCGTTGGCCCCATCTTCTGGCGGGCAAACACCAGGACGCGCAGGCCGGCGCTGGACATGTACACCAAATCCTGCAAAAGCAAGACGAGGCGCCGTGGGTTCCAACCGGCCGCTTCTTCGACCGCGGCCTTGAACTGACCCGCCACGCTGCCATCCAGCTCACCCACCAGGTTGACCTGGGCAATGCCGTTGTTTAGACTACTTGAAACTGTAAAAGCCATCGTTCTTCTCCATTCTTGTCTTCGTTTCTGATCGCTGTTCAACGCGGGCAGCAGCCAGGTTTCGCCAGGAAACCCGGCGGCTGACGTTCAACGTCCGACAATGATCACGACTGAGCGTGATCCCACGAGGATGCCGCTCTGGTCATCCAGCCGCGGCTCATGACCCGGCTCCCAGATATCGGCTGGCGATTCAACGCCGCTGTTGGCAAACACATGCCAGGACATGCCATCGGGCAGCCGCGGCAGTTCAAAATGATGAGTGTCCCAGTGCATATTCAGCGCCACGTAGATGAAATCATCCGCAGTTTGACCGCCGTGCGCGTAACGGCCGTTCAGCATGAAAGCCAGGGTGCGGTTGCTCCCCGACCAATCGGCGTTCCAGGCCTGCGTGCCATGCCAGGTAATGTCGGCATAGCCAGTGCCCAGGTAGTCCTGGTTGCTGAGGTGCCAGCGGTTGCGCAGGATAGGATGCGCCCGCCGAAACGCGATCATCTGACTGAAGAAACGCAGCTGGGCGCTGTTTTGTTGCACCAGGTTCCAATCGAACCAGTTGGTTTCGTTGTCCTGGCGATAGGTGTTGTTGTTGCCATGCTGCGTGCGCGCCACTTCATCGCCCATCAGGATCATAGGCACGCCCTGGCTGAGCATTAGAATGGCGGCAAAGTTCTTCATCTGGCGGCGGCGCAAGGCGTTGATGCCTTCGTCGTCCGTCGGGCCTTCCCAGCCGCAGTTCCAGCTATCGTTGTCATTGGCGCCGTCTCGATTCTCTTCGCCGTTGGCCCAGTTGTGCTTCTCGTTGTAGGACACCAGGTCGTTCAACGTAAAGCCATCATGCGCGGTGATGAAGTTGATCGAGGCTGTCGGCCCGCGGGTGGCGTAAAGATCAGGCGAGCCTTGCACACGCTGGGAAATGGCGCCGGCCAGGCCGGCCTCGCCTTTGACGAACTTGCGCACATCGTCGCGGAACTTGCCATTCCATTCGGCCCAACGCCCGTAGGCCGGGAATGAGCCAACCTGGTAGAGGCCGCCTGCGTCCCAGGCTTCGGCGATCAGCTTGCACTTGGCCAGGATGGGATCGTAGGCCAGGGTTTCCAGCAGCGGTGGGTTGGACAAGGGCGCGCCCGAGGGCGCGCGGCCCAGGACGGCGGCCAGGTCGAAACGGAAGCCGTCAATGTGATACTCAGCCGCCCAGTAACGCAGGCAATCCAGTACCATATTGCGCACGACTGGATTGTTGCAGTTGAGGGTGTTGCCGGTGCCGGTAAAGTTAAAGTAATAGCCTTCAGGCGTCAGCATGTAATAGGTCTTATTGTCAATGCCACGGAACGAAATGGAGGGGCCATGTTCGTTGCCTTCGGCCGTGTGATTGAAGACCACATCCAGCATCACTTCGATGCCGTGACGATGAAACTCCTTCACTAGCGCCTTGAACTCATCAACCTGCATGCCCATCTTGCCAGTGGCGGCATAGGCAGATTTGGGCGCAAAAAAGCCCACGGTGCTGTAGCCCCAATAGTTCCCGATACGCTCCTCGCCAGTTTCTGGGTCCACGCTGCTGCCTTCGAACTCGTCGAATTCGTAGATCGGCAGCAGCTCGACGCAGTTGACGCCCAATTCCTTGAGATAAGGAATCTTTTGGCGGATGCCAGCAAAGGTGCCGGGGAATTTCACGCCAGACGAGGGATGGCGGGTGAATCCGCGCACGTGCATCTCGTAGATCACCAGGTTTTCGGTGGGAATCTCAAGCGGACGGTCGTTATCCCAGTCGAAGTCGTCGAAAACCAGGCGTCCCCGATAACGATAGATATCCTCCCAATTGGGACGGGCGCCCCAGACATCGCGCCCCCCAATGGCCCTGGCGTAGGGGTCGAGCAAGATTTTGGATGGGTCGAACCAGTGTCCGTTGGGCGGATCGAAGGGGCCTTCCATCCGGTAGCCATACTCGATGTTCTCGTAGTCAAGGCCAAACACGATCATCGCATAAACATTACCGATGCGGAATTCATCAGGAAAGGGAATTTCAACCAGCGGCCGCGCAGCCCCTTTTTCGAACAGCACCAGGGTGCAGCCGGTAGCATGGCTGGAAAAAACGGAGAAATTGACTCCGCCGGGCACAAAGGTCGCCCCAAAGGGAAAGGCTTTGCCGGTACGCAGCTTGTAGCCCTCGTGTTCGTGGGTAGGGTATGCATCAACTCGATCCATAGTGACTCCTTATAAACGGCTACGCAAGGGCCGCAAGGCCCTCAGCCAACGTATCGAAGTGGGCGAAGAAGTCCAGGAAGCCGGTCATCTCCATGGTGTCTTTGATCTCCTCCACCAGCCCCACCAGGACGACATGGCCGCCGTGGCCCACCACGTTACGGTAAGTGGCCAGGAGCATACGCAAGCCGGCGCTCGACATGTAGGGGACGTGGCTCATGTCCAGAACCAGGCGTGGGTTCGACTCGGCGGCCGTCATAATCTGCGCCTGCACCTGGGGCGCCGTATTGCCATCAACCTCGCCATTGATATCAATAATCTGGATAGATTGTGCGGCTTTTACATTTATTTCCATGATAGATACTCCTTTTTCGGCTTCCCGTCAGCACTGCGCTTGTCGGCGCCATCCGGGGCATCATATTCGCCAGCTTGGCGAGCCAGGTGCAGCCTGGCCGCTGTTGTTTTGGCGCCTTCGCGTTAATCTGGGGAAACGGTGGTCGCAGGCCGCCTGCGAGCCTGCTGCACAGGGCCTGCGACCCCGTC
>DAISHS010000428.1:0-3461 GCA_036822415.1 Chloroflexota bacterium | reverse complement strand
GCAAAATGAGGCCCGCGCCGGCCAGGGCCAGCGCCAGCTTGAGGAAATTAGGCGCCTGGTAGCTCCAAAAGGCCGCGGGGTCGGTAAAGACCGCGCGCGCCAGATCGGAGCGGGCCAGCATCCCCGCGCCCAGGGCCAAAAACGGCTGCGGCCAGAGCCGGCTCAAGCCCACGGCGGCCGCCAAACCCAGGCCGCTCAGCAGGAGCAGCCAGGCCAGCGGCGCCAGCCAGCGCCGTCCTGCGCCGCTGCGCAGCGCGTCCAGGCCAAAAGCGGCCAGCACGGCCAGGCTCAAGGTTAGCGGAAAAACCCAACGGAAGGCAGAGTGCAATTGGCGGTAGCCGGGCAGGCCGTAGAAGAGGAGGGCATAGAGCGGCGTGCCAAAGGCAAAGGCCAGGGCCAGCAGGACGAGCAGGGCAAAGAAAAGCACCGGTGAACGCCCCGCCTGGGCGGCGGCGGGCGCGGGCGCTGCCGGGCCGCGGGCGCGCCGGCCATAGACCCAAACGCCGACGCCGGCCAGCGCCAGGGGCAGCACGCCGACGTAATTGGCGCCTTCGACATAGTTCTTGACGCCCCAGAAAATCGTCGGCGTGGCCTGCCAGGCGCCCGTCCACAGATCGGTGTAGCCGTGGTGCGTCGGGTTGCCAAAAAAATCGGGCAGCGCAAAGGTGATGGCCTGGCGCAGCGGCCACGCCCAGCCAACCACCTGGCTGTAAGAGGCGGAACCCTCGCGAAAGCTCTGCCTGACCAGCTCGACCAGAGGCGCCAGCTGCGCGGCGGCCAGGGCCATCCCCGCGGCCACCATGATGACCAGCCAGCCGGCCAGGCGCAGCACGGGACGCCAGGCGGCAAGCCGGCGCTGCAAGGCCAACAGTCGCCACAGCGCGTAAAAGGCCAGCACGAGCAGCGTGTAATAAGTAATTTCGATATGACCGGCCAGCGCCTGGAGGGCGAGGATGAGCGCGCCGCCGGTGATGTAGGGAACCGGCGAAAAAGGCGCGTTGCCCTTCTCCAGCTGCTTCTGAATCACTTTCTCGGTGATCGCCAGCAGCAGCGGCAGCCACGCCGCCGCGGCCAGGATCATGGGGAAGACGACGCTGGTGATACTGAACGCGCTGAAGGCAAAGGTGACGCCCGCCAGGGTGGCCGCCAGCCGTGAGCGCTGCAGGACGCGGGCCAGGATGTAGACATTGCAGCCGGTCAGCGCCAGCTGCAGCGCGCTGAACCAGCCATACGCCAGCGGCAGCGGCAGGATGTAGTACAGCAAGCTCAGCGGATAAAGCGCGGAATGTTGACCGGCCGCCAGGAAAGGCGCGCCGCTGAAGAGATAGGGATTCCAGAGCGGCAGCTGACCGCTGGCCAGCGACTGCCGGATGAAGGTCTTCCAGGCCAGGTTTTCCAGCACCAGGTCGCTGAGCAGTTCATTGTGGGGCGCAGGCGCGCCCTGGGCCGCGGCCAGACTGCGCCAGGGTTCGAACGCATAGAGATTGTCAAGCGGCAGGAGGGTGCGTCCGCTGAACAAGACCGGGGCAAACCAGAGCAGCGGCAGCGCCAGCAGAATCAGCAGCGGCCCCGCGCCGCGGCGCACGCGCGCCGCAAAGGCCGCTTTCATCGGCGGTCGGGAGGTTCGCCGTTAGCGTGAACCGCAGTCGGCAGGGCGGATAGCGGGCGAGCGAGCGGGCGCACGCGGCGATAGCGCCAGCGCAGGAGCCAGGTGCGCCAGGCGGCTTCGAGCTTGATCGAATTCGACATTTTGGAGTGTCCGGCGTGGCGGTCTTCGAAATAGATCGGAATTTCCAACGCGCGCAGGCCCAGGCGCTCCGCCAAATAGGCCATTTCCACCTGGAAGACATAGCCATTGCTGCGGATGGGGTAGGTGAGGATCGCTTCCAGGGCGGCGCGGCGCCAGCACTTGAAGCCTGCGGTGGCGTCCCTGACCTGCAAACCGAGAATGACGCGTGCGTAGATGGCGTTTGCCCACCAGCTGAGCAGGTAGCGCCACCAGCTCCAACGCTGATCGAGGCGGCCGCCTTCGACATAGCGTGAGCCAACAACCACGTCACAGGTCTTGATATGGCGCAGGAACTCCGGCAGGTACGCAGGCGAATGGGAAAAGTCGGCATCCATCTGGATGATGAATTCGGCGCCTTGATCGAGGGCAAAGCGGAAACCGGCGCGATAGGCGGAGCCGAGGCCCTCTTTGCCGGCGCGGTGAATGACATGCAGATGGCGGGGATAGGTTTGCTGCAAGCGGTCGGCTACCTGGCCGGTGTGGTCAGGCGAGTTATCATCCACCACCACGATGTACAGATTGTCAATGGCCAATGCAAACAGGGCTGTCACCATGGCGGGCAGATTCGTGGCTTCGTTATAGGTAGGAATCACCACAAAGGCGGCGGGTGACGCAGCAAAAGGACGCGGCTTGGTGCTCATCATAGGGCAAGATTATACTAGCGCGCCACATTTGGCGCAAGACAAGACGCCTCTGCGCGAATCAGTCCTGCCCTTGCGCCTGTAAACGGGCCAGATCGGCGCGCAGGCGCGCCAGCTCTGCTTCGGCCAGATCAGCCCGCTGCGCTTCAGCCTGCGCCCGCTGCGCTTCAGCCTGCGCCCGCTGCGCTTCAGCCTGCGCCCGCTGCATGGCTTCGGCGGCTGTGGGAATGACGCGCTGCGTTGACGGGTCCACCAGGCGCAGCATCGCGTTTTCGGGGCGCAAAATCAACCCCAACTCCGTGCTGGTCAAGCTACCATCGGCGGCCAGCGGAATCGGCGCATAAAAGTGACCCTGCAAGCGAAAGCCTTGCAGGGATGGCTGCAGGTATTCGCCCAGCGGATCAAAGAGAAAATACTCCTTGACGCCCAGGCGTTCGTACAGCACGCGCTTGGCGCCCACATCTTCATCGCTGGTGTCGCGTGACGAGATCTCGAAGATGACGCACGGCGCCACCTTCTCTTCCCACAGCTTGTAGATGCGGCGATCATGCCTGGCGACGCCTTTGACAACAAAAACATCGGGGACTTTGAAGATGCGCGGCTTACCTTCGACATAATAAAACAGCATGTCGGCCGCGATATACATCCGCTCGTCGGCGCGAAAGACGTAGCGCAGCGCCTCGCGCAGATAAGAAATGACCGAGATGTGCCAATCGGTTTCGCCTATCGGTTTTCCGTCCGATGCGGGATAATAGATTTCGGCCTTGGGCGCCCGACGGCTGCCCACTGCGGTCGCAACCGCCACAGACCGCGGCGACGACGGTCGCACGGTTGCTGGATCTGCCATCTTGATGCTGCTCATGATGATTTCTCCTTGCTTCAGTGGCGTACTTTACCGCGCTTCCACGCGCTTGGCAAGTGAGTCTATCAACACTTCTCAGGCCTGGCGGCAGGCCGGATTCTTGCACCGCAAAGAATGGGCAGAGCACAAAGAATCTGCATTAGAAATGACAATCCAACGCCAGGTCGCC
>DAISHS010000427.1:0-3492 GCA_036822415.1 Chloroflexota bacterium | reverse complement strand
TCGTGACGATGGCCCAGCTGTCGGCGCCGCTGGCCGCGCTGTGCGTCCAGCCGCTGGCGCCAGCCTCGAAGCCGTACTGGTACAGTGTGTTAGCCACCGTGCCCGGGCCGCAGTCGCCAGGGGCGGCCACGGTCGTGAAGCTGAAGACGCTGGAGTACGCGCCCGTGCCGCAGGCGTTAGTCGCCTGCACGCGCCAGTAGTAGGTCGTGCTGGTGTTCAGCGAGGCGCCGCTCCAGCTCGTGCCGGTCAGGCCGCTGGCCGAGGCCACGACATTGCTGAAACCGGCATCGGTGGCCACCTGGATGCTGTAGGCGCCAGCCTGAGCCGCCGCTGCCCAGGTGAAGGTCGGCGTTGCCGAGACATTGGTCGCGCCGTTGGCTGGCGCGGTCAGGGTCGGCGCGCCGGCCGTCGCCGTGTAGAGGTTGAGAACGACGTTGGTGCTCTTAGGCCCAGACGTTGACGTCGCTGAGACCGTGATGGTCGAGCTGCCGGCTGAGGCCGAGCCGGTGTTGCCGATGGTCAACACGCTGGCGCCGGGCGGCGTCACCGGGTTGACGCTGAAGCCAGTCGTGGTTCCGGCCGGGTTGCCCGCCGCGCTGAGCGTCACCGGATCTACATAGCCCAGGACCGAGCCGACGGCCACGTTGTAGGTGGCATCTGCGGGGGCGCAAATGGACTGCGCCGGCGGCGTGACGTCCAGGGTGTAGTCGGGTGCAAAGGCTTCCTTGTCGAACCAGACGTCCGGGTCCTGGTGGCCGCTCTGGACGTTGCGGTCGTCGGACCACTGGATGTAGCCAAAGCCGGCATCCTGCAGCTGCTGGTCGTAGTCGCCGTGGTAGCAAGAGGCCAGGCTGGGATCAATGTACACCGGCGAAGAAACGTCGCTGACGCGCTGGCTGGCCATCCAGGTGGCGCCGCCGTCGTGAGAGACGCGCATGTAGTAGTCGAAGAGCAGGTTGCCGGCGTCCAGCCGGCGATCGTACCAGGTCGCGACGATGCGGCCTGTCGGCCCTGAGCTGATCGTTGGGAAGAACTGATCACGCGTGGTGGCGTCGTCGTTGAGCTTGACTTCGGCGCCCCAGGTGGCGCCATTGTCGGTCGAACGACGGTAGTAGACATCAATCACGTCGCCGGTGTTGAGACCGTCCGGGTCGCGACTGTAGACCACGTGCAAGTTGCCATTGGGCGATACCGTGATCTGCGGCGAGGGTAGGTAGCGGATGTTGCCGTTCAACGCTGGTCGGCCGCAGGAAGCGGTGGGACCTGACGCCTGCGGGTTGATGCCGCCGGTCAACGGGTTGGTTACCTGTGTGAAGGTCGCGCCGCCGTCGGTGGAACGGACGATTTCGATATTGATCGGGCCGCTCGGATAGGGATTCCAGCGCACCCAAGCAACGTAGAGATCGCCATTGGGGCCGACATAGGGCCAGGCGCCCTGGACGTCAACGGCGGACGCGCTCAGCACCACCGGCGCGGACCAGGTCAAGCCGCCGTCGCTGGAGCGAATCGCGCGGATGCGCGCATCGGTGAAGTCGGTCCAGGCAATGTACAGACGACCGTAGAAGGGGCTGGCCGCGTTGTTGTCCACCGCCATCAATTCCTTGTCGTCGTTGGCGCCTGAGTGGGCCATACCGACCCAGGTCAGGGTCGCGCAGTCGTCGGTTGACTTCCACAGTCCCAGGCCGCTGGTGTGCAGGGAGGTGACGTAGAAGAGGCCATCGGACTTGCGCCAAACCGGGCTGGGGTCGCCAAAGCTCTGCCCGCCGCCGCCGGCAGGCACGGCGCCGTTATCGGTGAAGCTGACGCCGCCGTTGGTCGAGCGGCTAAAGCCGGCATAGCCCAGGCCCAGGGTCACGCCGCTGTAGGAGTCGTTATAGATTGAGCAGAGTGTGCCGGTCGTTTCATTGCGAGCCAGGGCGGTTTCGCTCTGGGTGTGGGTTGTGCCGGTCGTGTCAAGCGCCGGGTTATTGACGATGACGTCAGCACCCAGGTAGGGCACACCGGGTTGGCCTGCTGCGCCGGCATCGGACTTGACTTGACCCAACTCGTTCTGGCGTCCGCAGGCGATGAGCAGCTTGGTTTCGAACATGCCAGACATCAGCCCGCGCGCCGTGGGATCATCGAGCAAGGCGCACGGTGCATCCGGGGTTTTGGTTTGTTGAACGGTGGAATTGACGGGCGCTGGTTGAACAGCGGCCGTGGGCGGGTTGGCGTTGGCTGCCAGCGGCACTAACAGCAGCGCCAAAACAGCGAACAGATAGACGATGCGCATCGGCTTCACAATACGTTCCTCCTGCAGACTATTGAGATGTACGGAAAGACTGACGGGCCATCGAAGGTCACACGACGCCCGGCCGCGGTGCGCCACGCACGGTCGTGGTGATGCGGTGCAGCGTGTGCTGGCTGACAAGCCCGAACATTGTAGCACCAAAGGCCCCAGGCCCAAAAATTGACGCAGCACGCGCGACTTCCCCGACGCAGCACGGCTGTGGTACAATCTACCCAATGTCCCCCTTGCTCTTGCCCGGCCGGCGCAGTTCCCGGCAGCCCATCAAGATCACGCGAAAGGAACCGATAGGATGACCGCTTTTTCGCTCCTGCCTGGCATTTCTGCCCAGGCTGTTCAAACCGCCCGCCTGCAGATGAATGTCCTCACGGCCGGTGAGCCGCACGGCGAGCCGGTCGTACTCCTGCACGGCAACGTCTCCTCGGCGCGCTTTTGGGAAGAGACCATGCAGGCGCTGGCCGGCCAGGGCGCCTACGCCATTGCGCCTGACCTGCGCGGCTATGGCGATACGCAGGCGCGGCCCATTGACGCCACGCGCGGCCTGCGCGACTGGTCGGATGACCTGCACAGCCTGGTCGAAGCCCTGGGCATAGGGCCTTTCCACCTGGTGGGCTGGTCCGCGGGCGGCGGCATCGCCATGCAATACGCGATGGACTACGCCGCGCAGGTGCGTTCGCTGACCCTGGTGGCTGCGATGTCGCCCTTTGGCTTCGGCGGCACCCAGGGCGTCAACGGTGAGCCGAATTACGCCGATTTTGCCGGTTCCGGCGGCGGCACGGCTAATCCTGACTTTGCCCAGCGCCTGCTCAGCGGCGATCGCGGCGCCGACAGCCCCAACAGCCCGCGCAACGTGATGAACACGTTCTACTTCAAGCCGCCATTTCGACCGGTGCCCGCGCGTGAAGAGGTCTTTGTCGAAGCGATGCTCTCCACCAAAGTGGGCGACGATTTCTATCCCGGCGACATGGTCGCCTCGGCCAACTGGCCTGGTGTTGGCCCTGGCGCTCGCGGCATCAACAACACCTACTCGCCCGCCTACTGCAACCTGAGTGACTTTGCCGCCATCGAACCGCAGCCAGCCGTGCTCTGGATTCGCGGCGCCGATGATCAGATCGTCTCCGACACCTCGTTTTTCGATTTTGGCTTCCTGGGGCAGCTCGGCTTTGTGCCGGGGTGGCCGGGCATGGAGGTTTACCCGCCGCAGC
>DAISHS010000426.1:0-3495 GCA_036822415.1 Chloroflexota bacterium | reverse complement strand
TGCGTGGACTACACCCCAAAACTGAAATGCACCCGGGCCAGGGGGTTTGGAATTTCTCTGACTGGCAAGGATGAATTGCAAAGTCCACCTGCGTGGACTACACCCCGAAACTGAAATGCACCCGGGCCAGGGGGTTTGGAATTTCTCTGACTGGCAGGGATGAGTTGACCGTTCGCGAACTGCTGTCTATAATGAACGGGTTTACGGCCAGGGGCAAGCCGCACGGCCAGACTTCGTCGAATTTGCGGCTGATTTGCAGTGATCTGCACAAGAAGAGGAGACCATGATGAGTACACCCGCACAGACCGAACTCAAGGCTCAGTTGAGCCAGCTGGCAGCCGATGCCGCCGGCCTCGACGCCGCCATCGAACGCTATTGGACGCAGGAAGGGGTTTCGCAGTTGGAAATTTTCATTGACCCTGACCTGTTCAAGTACATCCAGCGTTGGTATATGGAATCGCGGGCCTTTGCCCAGCGCGTCGCTAACTTACAAACAACCATCGGCCAACTCTAAGCGAGCATTGCCTTCATGTTTACGCTTGTCATCATCGCACTGGTTTTACTCATCATTGCCGCCTTCGCTGCTTTGGGCCTGGTCATCATTTACGCCTGGGTGGTGCTGCGGCCGCTGGCGCAGCGCCGCGGCGACCTGCATCTCCCTGGCCTGCTCGCCCCCGTGGAAATCCTGCGCGATCGTTGGGGCATTCCCCACATCTACGCCGCCAGCGCAGACGACCTCTGGTTTGCCCAGGGCGTCAGCCATGCGCAAGACCGCTTGTGGCAGATGGAATTGAGCCGCCGTGTGGCCCAGGGGCGCCTGGCCGAATTGTTTGGCCCTCAAGGCCTGGAAGCCGACCGCCTCAGCCGCACCATCGGTTTTCAGCGCAGCGCCGCGCGTGAGCTGGAAACGCTTTCCCCGCAGACCGCGGCCGCATTGCAACGCTATACGGAAGGCGTCAATGCCACGATCGCCCATATCGGCCAACGGCTGCCCGCGGAATTCACCCTGCTGCGCTTCACGCCCGCAGCATGGACGCCGCTAGACAGCCTGGCCTGCGCACGTGTCTTTGCCTGGAGTCTCAGCGGCAACTGGGAAAGCGAGCTGCTGCGCACGGCGCTGCTCTCACAGCTGGGGCCAGAACGTACGGCCGACCTGGAGCCGGAGTATCCGCCCGGCGCGCCGCTGGTGACGCCAGCAGCCAGCGAAGGTTTACAGCAGGTGGCCGGCCTGCTGCTCAGTCAGTATGATCTGCTGCGCAGCTGGTTTGGCGCCGGCGCGCAGCCTGGCGTGGGCAGCAACGCCTGGGCGGTGGATGGCAAACACGCGGCCTCCGGCAAACCGCTGCTGGCCAGCGACCCGCATCTGGCGACGCAGATGCCCTGTCCCTGGTACGAAAACCACCTTGAGGTACAGGACGCAGCCGGCCTGCGTCTGAGCGGGGCCAGTCTCCCTGGCCTGCCCGGTATTTTTCACGGGCATAATGCCTTTGTGGCCTGGGGGCTGACCAACGCGCCGGTGGATACGCAAGACCTTTACGTCGAAGAGCGCCATCCCGAACATCCGCACCTGTTCCGCTTCCAGGCGCGCTGGGAGGAGGCGCAGGTGCTTGCGCAAACCATTCGGGTGCGTGGGCAGGAAGAGGCGGTGAATCTGGACATTGTCAGCACGCGCCACGGCCCGCTCATCAACGCGCTGCTGCCCGCCAACGAACGTGACGCGCAGCCGCCGCTGGCGCTGCGCTGGACCGGGCATGAACCGGGTGGGTTCGTGGAGGCGCTGCTGGGCATGAACCATGCGCAGACCTGGGCAGATTTTCAAACGGCCACACGCCAGTGGACGGCGCCGGTGCAGAACGTGGTCTTTGCCGATCGCCATGACACCATCGCCTCGCTGATGATCGGTCTGGCGCCGCTGCGTGACCAGGGCCTGGGGTTGGTGCCGGCGCCAGGCTGGACCGGTACGCACGAGTGGACAGGCTGGGCGCCGCGCGAGGCGCTGCCGCAGGTTGCCAACCCGGCGGCCGGCTACGTCGTCAGCGCCAACCACAAGCTGGTGGGCGATGACTATCCATTTTTCCTGACCCTGGAGTGGGCCGATGGGTTTCGCGCCCGGCGCATTGCCGAGGTCTTGCGCAGCAAGCCGCGGCACACGCGTCGCGATTTCGAGGTGCTGCAAAACGACCTGCTCTCCCTGCCCGCGCAGCAGATCGTTTCATACTTCAGCATGCTGACCCCGGAGAATCCGTGGGAACGCACGGCCTTGCGTCAGCTGGTTGAATGGAACTATCGCACCGATCGCGACAGCGCGGGGGCGGCGATTTTTGCCCTCTGCCACGTCTACCTGTTGCAGAAAGTCTTTGGCGACAAGCTCGGCCCGGCCTTCCCCGCCTATTTAGGCCAGGCGCGCCACGCGCTTTTCCCGTTGACGCCCTTCCTGGGGCGCGCAAGCCACCGCCTGCTGCAGCTGCTCGATCAACCTGACGCCTACTGGTACGCCGCCGGCGCGCGGCCGCGCACGCGTGACGAATTGCTGCAAGAAACCCTGACCGCAGCGGTCAAGACGCTGTTGGAAACCGTCGGCGACAATCCGCGGCAGTGGCAGTGGGGACGTTTTCATCAGGTGGTCTTCCGCCATCCGCTGGGAGAGACGCGCCTGGGCTGGCTCTTCAGTCGCGGGCCGTATGCCGTGGACGGCGACGGCAGCACCGTGGCGCAAAGCGCGTTTCCCCTCAAAACGCCCCTGAGCTTCGTCACGGTGGCCTCGGCCTATCGGCAGATCATTGATCTCGACGATTTCGATCGCAGTGTGACGATTCTCAACACCGGCCAATCGGGCCAGCCCGGCAATCCGCATTACGCCGATCAAATCGAGCCGTGGCGTGAGGGCGAATATCACCCCATGGCCTGGAGCCGGGCCAAAGTTGAAGAAGTGGCGGAAGAGCGGCTGCAGCTTACGCCGTAAGCCGATGCGGCCGGAGGAACGCTGAATGACAGAGGTTGTTCAGCGTTTGGGCAAGAACGCCAGCGGGTCTACCAGGCGCCCGAAGTCGCGCAGTTCGAAATGGAGATGGGGGCCGGTGGAGTTGCCGGTGGAACCAACGGCGCCGATTACCGCGCCTTTTTCCACCACATCGCCAGGCTTCACGTAGTAATTGCTGAGGTGAGCATAGAGCGTCACATAGTCATTGTTGTGGTCAATGACCACGCGGTAGCCGTAGCCCTGGGTATTCCAACCCGCCAGCACCACCACGCCGTTGTCCGCGGCCTTGACCTCGGTTCCGGCCGGCGTAGCCAGGTCAATCGCCCGGTGCCGCGTGCGGTTGTAGCCCTGAGAGAGCCAGCCGCCCGCCAACGGCCAGGCAAACTTACCATCGCCGTAGGGCCACACCCCTTGCCAGTAATAACCATCGGGCGTAACGTGAACGCCATCGGGGGGATGAGCCGGATCGAACGGCAAGCCTGACAAATCCCAACGCGGCAAATTGCGCCGCGGCA
>DAISHS010000425.1:0-3520 GCA_036822415.1 Chloroflexota bacterium | reverse complement strand
CCGATCGGTAGTCGAGCACGTCGTCGATCAGCTGGTAGGCGGTGCCGAGGTGCTTGCCATAAGTCGCGAGCGCGCGCTGCAGGCTGGCGGCGAAGTCAGGTGGATAACGATGGCGCATGCCCGGATGCAGCTCCAGCTCGACCGGCAGGCTGCGCTGGCGCAGGGCAGTCGCCAGCGCCTGGGCGTGCGGCAGGCACGAGCGATCGGCGTCGCCGATGATAATGTAGGTGCGCGTGCGGCTCTGGGCCAGGCGCGGCAGCAGTTCCGACCAGGCTGGCAGCTCGGGCAGCCAGGGGCCAAGCAGGATCAGGCCACGCGCGGGGAAGATTCCCTGCAGCGCCGACCACAACGCCACCCGCGCGCCCATCGAAAAACCGGCCACGACGGCGCGCCCGAAATCAACGCGGGGGTGCGCGGCCAGGGTTTCGGCATGGCGACGCGTCTCAGCCGTAGCGACCTCCAAATCGTTCCAGACGAAGGCATGGTGGCTCGACATCTGTGAGGACTGCGGCACGGCCACGCACCAGCCCAGCGTGGTCAGGGGTTCCCACCGCGGCGCCGTGTCTGCGGCATGGTGCTGGTTGCCGTGGAAAGCGACCAGCAGGGGCGCGGGCGCCACTGTGGATGGCAAGAGCAGGCGCAGCTCCGGCTTTGCCGCCTGTTGGGCGGCGGCGTGCTGCACGCGGCAAATTGCCAGCAGGCGCTGAAACTCGGGGTGATCGTGCAGCGTGAGCAAATCCTCGTCCGCCGCCATCTGTTCCGCATGGCTCCAATAGCCTTTATCCAGCGCTTCGGCCAAGAGACGCAGGGCCAGGTCCGGCTGGCCGCTGAGATTGGCCAGGCAGATGCGGAAGTTGTAGATGCGCGCCGATGCCAGGCCCGCCGCTTGCGTCGCGGTCGTCATGTACGCATAGGCCTCGGCGTACTGCTTCTGTTCGTACAGTTCCAGGGCGGTTTCTACGATATCGTCTAGCTCGAGGTCGGTCATCGCGGCGTCTCCCGTGATTATGCAAGAATTCTCGCCTGAGCAGCAGGCTTTTATAGGTTGAGAGGCTTGGGCAGCCAAACGCAAGCAGGCAGGTGTTAAGCGTTAGCCCCGGATAACCCGCACGGGAACATCCAGTGAGACCTGCGCCCACATCCGGTCTGCCGTCCAGACTGGTACGCCATGACGGAGGCCCAAAGCAAGACAGGCGCGATCTGCCAGCGATAATCCGCTGCCGGGTGACCATAGGCGAGCCGCCAGCTCGGCATCACTGGCATCGAACGGCAGGATACGCAACCCCAGCGCTTCCATGTCCGCGCGCAGCCCGCTGATTTCCACGCCATGCGCGAGTGATTTCTGTAGGACTTCCGACCAATTCAGGCTGGAGATCGCCGCCGAGGCCAACTCGCTCTCGATGAGCTCGCCTCCTGGCTCAGCTTGAAGCCAGGCCAGCAGCGCCGAAGCATCGAGCACTGCGTTCACAAACCGTTCTCCCGCGCCGCTTCCTGATGGCGCTCAGCGATCAGCTCATCTGCCAGACTGGCCTGGCCGGCTAACGTCGCAAACCGCTCCTTGACGCGCGCCATGATGTGCGCCGGTTTCTCAAAGATCAAGCGATCATTCTCCAGCCGCGCGAGCAGCGTCTCGCCTGGCTGCACGCGCCAGATCTGACGCAAGACAGCAGGAATCACGACGCGGCCCTGCGGCCCAATCTGCACTTCGACAATAGCTGTATCTTCAGGCATGATTCTGACCTCCGTGCCATAGTATACAACGCCGTGCCACAAAACTCCAAGTATGGCACATCCTCCAGAAAATGAGGGTCTAGCCAAATATGACCAGCCTTCTTTGGGCTGATCGTTTGGCGGTACGGTTTCGGACCAGAACGCTTGACTTACTTGTTTCCGATCTCGGCTGGTCGGTCTTTCGTCAATCTGGCAAGGGCTTGGGCAGCCGTCAGAACAGAAATACGATCGGCGATATCCTGGTAGTGCCGGTCATATGTGACGATGGCTTCGCATCCCACATGGTATGCCGCGTGGGCCTGAGGCGTAGATAGAGACCACCGGCCTGCACGCTGCCTTTGTCTAACTCGAAAAAAAATCCGTCACCTCTTGGTGACGGGTAGGATCGGTCTGGGCGCCAAACAGCAGCAGGGTAATGACGGTCGTGTCAAGATAGACTTTCATGACAGCATGGCGGACCTGGCGAGCACGCTTTCCGGCAGGTCGAGCTTGCCTTGCCAGATGGTATCAGCCAGGAAATCGGCCAGGAGCAGCGCCAGAACGGTGATGCCTTGATCTTCGAGCAGTGTCCGGGCTTGGACCTTGGCCTTGTCCGTTGCCATCAGCACATCGTCTGTCTGCATGTCGTGCAGGTAATCGGTAAGCTGTTTTTTAGTCATCTCAGGTTCCTTCTCGATCTTGGGTCTGCACCAGTGTCATCTACTCGATGGTTGCGATTGTAGCACACGAGAGGCGCACAAGCAAGTGATATCTGCGGGCGCCGGTTTGTGCTTTCTAGGTGCGCTGCCGCAGTTTACTGTAGAGTACCCCCTTCGTCCTCGACGATTCTGATCTCCTCCGCCGTCAGCCCGTCGCGCGCGTAGACGCGCGGGTCGCTCTCCGCCTCCAGCGCACTGACGTCGGTCATGGGGTCTTGAGCCATGGTGACAGAATGAGACAGCCTGGTTTTCAAGCCCCCAGGTCCTGCTGGCGCAGCAACTGCGTGGGAATAGCCCGCATGTGCTCGTCACGATGAACAAGGATGGCTCCCCTGGTCTGCGCTGCGGCGGCAATCAAGGCATCAATCAATGGCAAACGGCGCGGCGTGCGACAGCCCAGCACAAAAGCTGCCCGCGCCGCCGCGGCATCGACGGCGACTATCTCAGTGAAGAGCAGCTGGTAGGAAGTCAGAATGATTTCGACCTCATCCTCTGTCGCCCCCAGCTCACGCAGGCGGCGGCCAAACTCAGCCAGCGACACACTGACCAGGATCAGTTCGGCCTCGTCAGCCTCGAACAGGGCTTGCACCGCGGGCCAACCCTCTTCCTGGCGGTGATGCGCCAGCAGCGCTGAGGTGTCAAGCACGTAACGCATCGTCGGGTCAGCCTTCCTCGGCTCGTTCGGCGATCAGCTCAGCCACGGCATCGCGCGCAGGCGAGAAGCGCCGTCCTGCGCCCAACAGGCGCCGCGCCAACTCGCCGCGGTCTGGGATAACCCGGACGAGAATCTCGTCCTTGCCTTCGACCGGCTGCCAATCAAGCCGATAGCCAGGCTTGATGCCGAAACGCCGTCCAACCTCAGCGGGTATGGTAATCATATTCTTCTGGGTGACTGTGGTAATCATGGAATGGATTATAGCCATGGAGACCTGCGCGTCAAGTGGACAAGAGGCTTTCAACGGATTTATGTGTCTCCGACAAGGCGCCGGCATGGCCTAAGGCGTCTCGCCCTCGACGATCCTGATCTCCTCCGCGGTCAGCCCGTGGCGCGCATAGACGCGCGGGTCGCTCTCCGCTTCCCGGCCACACAC
>DAISHS010000424.1:0-3551 GCA_036822415.1 Chloroflexota bacterium | reverse complement strand
GGTCAGCAGGCCGGCGGCCCAGGGCGCGGCGCGCCCCGGCGTCACGGCCGCGGCGCGGCTCAGCGTCACCGCGGTCGGCGCGTTGTACTCCACGCTGACCGGGCCGTGGCGCGTGGCCGCGCCGTTGATGTCCACGTCCTCCACCCAGTAGAAGTAGGTCGTACCCGATACCAGGTCGGCGCGGTCTTCCCAGGTGTAAACAAAGCCGCCGGGGTTGCCCTGCGACTGCGAGGGAATCAGCGTCTCGTTGAGCTGGCGGTCCGGCGCGCCCGGCGCCACGCCGCGGTAGAGGTTGAAGCCGCGGTTGTTCAGCTCAGTGGCGGTCTCCCAGGTCAGCAGGACGGCGTCGCCGGTCTGCACGGCGGAGAAGTCGGCCAGGGTGATGGCCAGGGGGACGCAGCCGATCAGCTGCGCGTTGACGGTCAAAACGTAATAGCCCTCGATGGTGTCCACATCGCGCGTGGCGCGATCGCTGGCCGGCTCCACGTCGTTCGTCACGTCGGTCTGGCCGACATAGGCCGTTTCGTCGCTCTCGCCGCCGCTCTGGCTGCTGCTGTCGCCATCGCCGGGGTCGTCGCCGACGCGTTCATGGCAGCCGAGGCCGGTGCAGCCCTGGCCAAGGCCGGGGCCTTGATCGAAAATGTCCCAGTCGTCGGCGTTGACCCCGCCCAGGTTGCTGTCGCCGGTGGTGAAGACGCCGATCTTGAGCTGGTCGCTGCTGCTGACGATGCCGCCGATCTGACTCCAGCGGATCGCCAGCTCGAAGCGGCCCTTGCGGTCGCCATCGCTGCCAAAGGCGGCGCGTCCAAAGAGCAGGTTGCCGGTGGAAGCGCTGGTGCCGAGGCTCAGCACCGTCTGGAAGTCGGCGTTGCTGTTCCAGGCGACGCCGCTGCTCCACTGGTGCAGGTGCACATTGTTGGCCGTGGTATCGTCGCCGGCCCACACGATTTCGATCACATAGTCGGGCGCCCAGCCCTTGAAGTTGACGCGGCGCGAGGCGGGCGCGTTGGCGCTCTCGCTGGCCGTCCCGCCAGTGTCGGTGCTGCTGGCGACCTTCGGCGTGTCCAGGGCGATGAAGAGGTTGGAGCGATCGAACGGCTCGCCGGCCATGCTGCCGGCGCCGCCCAGCGCCGAGGGGCCTTCGACGATCAGGTAGAGATAGTTGCTGTCGGCGCGCGCATAGACCGACTCGACATCGGCCGCGCCCTTCTTAGCGCCGTTGGCGCTGGCGTCGTAGAGGTTGCTGCCCATGCCGGAGGTTGACGTGCCCGCGTTGGGGTCGCTGTAGTACTTGTAGGCTGACGATTCGCCGTCGAAGTCAGAGAGCGCGGACTGGCCGCCGACATACGGCCCGGCGTAGGTGTCTTCGGCCAGCAGCGTGTACTTGCCGCTGTCTACGGCGCCGTCAACGAGGATGTTGCCCACCGTGGCCGAACAGGTTGCGCCGGGGTTGATCGCGCTCACCGTGTCACGGCGCGGGTTGCTGGTGCACTGGCGGTCGTTCGTCCCGGCGGCGGTAGGCCGACCGCTGGCCTTGCACTGCGCCTCGCTGGTCTGCATATCGCTCTGCGCGTAGGTCGTCTTGCCCGTTGCACATTCGGTGGTGACGCCGCGGCCGATGGCGTCATTGACATTGTCGCCGTCCGCGTCGCTGACCGACATGACCAGGAAGTTGACCGCGCTGTTGTCGGTCAGGGCCGCGGGCACGCCGCTGCCGCTGAGGGTCACCTCGATCTGGCGTCGCGTGCTCACCCCCTTCGTGACCACGGTGACGGTGGTGTTGCTGACGGCCGTGCGGCTGCTGTCGTAGAGGCCGCTGCTCAGCGTGCCCCCGCCGCTGGGATAAAGGCCAATGAAGTAGTCGCCTGGGAAAGCCACGTTGCGCTGCCAGACGCCGGCGCTGCTCAGGTCAATCGTGGGCGCGCCTTTGGTTCCCGTGTCCAGGCCGATGAGGTAGCCCTGCTGCACGCCGCTGTTCAGGTTGGCGCTGGAGTCAATGGTGAAGCTCATGAACCATTGGCCGCTGCTGGCGCTGCTGGCGTGATACGAGAAGGCGTTGAAATCAATCAAATCGCTCTTCTCATCGCCCTCGCACGCATCCTGATCGCCCGCTTTGCCCACGGCCAGGTCAATCATGCGCGTGGAGCCGTACTCCTCTTCGATCACGCCATCGGGCTGCACGGTGTAGGCGTAGTTGCTGCCGCCGTTATTCAGGCTGTTGATGGTGGCGTAATCGGCGTCCGCGGAGGCAATGGTCATGCCGTCGCCGGAGGTGAACAAGTAGTAGCTGACCGTCGCGCCGGCCGTGTTCGTACCGGCAGGAATAGAGGCCGAGCAGCTGCTGCCGCCGCCGCACGCCATTTCCACAATCGTCGAGGTCGCGAAACTGTCGGTCGAGTAGCGCAGATAGACGCCCTGCCCCGTCGTCTGATTGCCGCTCAACGTGGCGTTGATCGTCACGCTGCTGCCAGGCCACACCGTCCCCGCCGGCGCGCGCGTCGTCGAGCTGATCGTGCGCAGCGCGCCCTGCACCTCGAAGACAATGACCTTGCCGTTATTCGTGCCGTCGGTCTTGAAGATGTAGCTGTAGGAGGCGCTGGCGACGTTAACGTAGTAGGCCTTGCCGTTGCCGCTGTTCCAATCTTGCAGATTATTGGAGGTCTCGATGCCCAGGTTGATATCGGAGGTGCCGCTGGGGCCATAGCGGTTGCTGCTGTTGTCGTCAGCGAAGCGCAGGTATTTATTGCCGGTTGCGCTGCTGCTCGTGCTCAGGATGTACGACGAGCCGGCTGAGGCGGTCAAGCTGGCGTAACTGTTCCAGCCGGGCGCGCCGGCCCACGAATCCCCGCTTTCCCAGCGTTGGGGGCGGTCGCTGGCCGCGAACACCGGCGCGGGCGCCGGCAGCGCGGCCAGGCCGAGTCCCAAGAACAATCCCACGATCACGATAAGGCGAAGAACGGGTTTTTGCTGCATCAATTTCTCCTCTTGGGTGCACACGAGAAAGCAAGACGCCTTGCCGCTGACAGCGCCCCTTCCACGCAGCAAGCGGCAAAACAGCGTGCGCCGTCCCGTCAGGTTGCATAACGGCTTTACACATCAAAATTGTAACACCAGGCGTGCAAACCATCAAGCGCCGTGGGGTGCATTTCAAACGGGGGGCAGATCGGGCGACTGCAAGTCGCGGCAACGATTGCCAAGTCCACCTGCGTGGACTACACCCCGAAACTGAAATGCCCCCAGCGCCGTGCAGGCCGCGGGAAAAGGCGGGCGGCGCGGCCTGGCAGCGGGCACGCGGCTTTAGTTTCGCGCGTGGGCGTGACGATGCGCATGACGCGGGCGCTGAGGCGCGCAAGAGAGATTTCCGGGGCTGCGGACTGTGGGCGTTGCTGCTCAGGCTGCCGGGGGCTGCGCGCCAGGCGCGTCGGCCGCGGGCAGGGCCTGCATGAACGCGGCGAACGACCTGGCCTCGAGGGCCGTATCCACCAGGTTCTCCAGGTCAGCGACCGGCAGGGTCTGCAGGGTCTGCGCCAGCGCCGGCGTCACCGCCGCGC
>DAISHS010000423.1:0-3562 GCA_036822415.1 Chloroflexota bacterium | reverse complement strand
CGATCTGCTGGTGGGGCTCAAAACCTGCGCCGGCAGCAGCCCATACCTGCTCCCCGGACGATATGAAACTGACAAGCCGATGAGCGAGGCGACGCTCAACCGCGTGATCGCCGCAGTAGTCGAGAAGGCGCAAAAAGAGAGTCTCGATCTACCGCACTTCTGTGTCCATGACCTGCGCCGGACAGCCTCGACGCTGCTGCATGAGGCCGGCTTTAATACCGACTGGATTGAGAAGTGCCTGGCGCACGAGCAGCGGGGTGTGCGGGCCGTCTATAACAAGGCTGAGTACGCCGATCAGCGCCGGGCAATGCTGCAAAGCTGGGCCGATATGGTCGATGGATGGATTGCCGGGGCTAAAGTGGCGCCGATAAGGGCTGGTAGGGCCGGGTAGGTCTTCACCACCGCCTAGCGGCGTTAGGTACGGCGGGCAGCAGGTCTTGACGGTGGAAATGCGGCAGATGAGTGGCCGCAGGCTTGAAGCGTATGCCGTCAGGTGTAGGCTGAATCCGGGAGGACGAAATGCGAAAACTCATCTTCATAGGGTCCATCGTTGCAGGCTCGGCTGTTGGCCTGCTTGCGACGCTAGGCGATGGTTGGGGTCTCAAGCTATTCATGATGTGTCTTGGCGCTCTTGTCGGCGCGGCTGCTGGCGGTGCCCTATCAAGGATCGGCCGAGGCGGCCGTCCAATGCCTCATCGGGATGACTCCCTCCGTGGGCTTGGCACCACCTCGGAGGACCTCATGGACAACTATTGGCGTGATGAGGGCCATCCGCAGTTGATGAAGCCGCCATCGCCCGACAGCAAGGGATTCGGCGGGACCGGTGGGATGGCGGATTGATCACTCTTTCTTCCGAAGCAGTTCCTTCACGGCATCCTTCGCGTTATCGATGGATGCTTCGCCATCATCGACGACCTGCTTGCCCGATTGCTTGAGCAGCGATTTTCTGGTGACCAAGGTCCCATCCCCGGTGTCGACGATCTCTGCATTTCGATCAAAGCTGGAGTTGGCCGAACCAGCTTCATTCCTGATGGCGTTTCCTTGCATCTGTACGTCGTTTCGCAGCGGAGACGGATTCGTGTCTAGGTGAGCGCCCGGTGCGGAGTGGTTGAATTGCGACATCTTCGCGCGATGCTGCCGATGCGAAGCCGCGAGGTCTGGTGATAGCGCGGGGTCTGTGGCTTGGTGGTCATGCAGGCTGCGTACGTCCCCGAACGAACTCGGCAGCGCCGTGCCATCAGAGAACACCCTGTTGGGTCTGAGTCCCTGGCGCGCGAGTTCCGCGTCGAACATCGACAGCGCAGAGGCACTGTCGCCGCCGTATTGTTCGGCATAGCGCAGGAACATCTCCAGATTGTGCGGATCTTGGGCGATGTCGACCGAGATCGATTCTCCCTTGTCCCTTGCAGACGAGAGGCGCTCAGCAAAGGCCGTTCTATCGGCAAAGGTTGCATCTGCCCGTTCCGCTCTGGACGTGGTAGTGGCCAGCCTTGACGACATCTCCTGAGCTTCGCGGGAATCGCTGGCGAAGCTGCTGACGACGCTCGAATCCCGCGATACCCTGTCCCCGAACTGCTTGAACTCAGCGATCTGCTCTTGGGTGAGGCTATTGAGCACCTTCTGCTGGGCGGCCGACAATCCCGACGAGTAGTTCTTGCCGGCTCTGGCCTGAAGTTCCGCGCCGGCCACGGGTGAATTGATTCCCACGTGTCCGGCAGCGCCGAAAGCGATCTGTGCCACCTGGCTCTGGGTCAAACCCGTGCTGCTCGCCACGTTCTTCGAAATCTGATCCAGCCTGTTGAGTGTCTCGCCCATTTGCTCAAAGCTGCTGGAGGCCGTGCCGCTGCTGTGTCGAGATGACCGTAGCTTTGCCAAGCCTCGCGTAAAGGTCTCGGCGAGCGCCGCTGATCGCTCGGTATTCGCAGCAATCGCCTCACCACGCGCGGCGTCGGCTTGCCGACTGGCCTGCGTCACATCCTGCTCGGACACGCGCATCGAGACCATTCGGGATGCAAATCCCTGGTTGCGCAGCAGGCTGACGGCGGTTCGCCCGGTCAGCGCATTCGACGAGAACGTGTTCCCGCTCAGATCGTTTTGCCAACTGCCCATGAAAGCCGAGGTGCGGTTGGGCGCCAGTTGCATCTGATCCATCCCCACGTTCCCCATGGAGACGTTGCCGACGGTGGATGCCGAGGTGCCACCCGAGATCATCGCCTGCAGGCCCGACAGGCCGCCCACCAGTGCCGTCCCGAAATTCTCCATGCGCTTGAGCGCCGCCCAGGCGATGAAGGGAATGCTGATCGCGAGGTAGCCGACCACCGCCTCGCCCGAGATCGCGCGCGAATAGATCGTGGATGCGGTCTGCAGGGCCAGTGCCTTGGTGCCGGTGCCCAGGTCGGCCGCGGCCGCCAGATCGTAAGCCGCGTAGATCGAAGCCATGTAATTGAGGATGGCGTAGAGCGGCGGCCAAAGCTGGATCCAGATCAGCACGGCCGCATAGCCCTTGAAGGCCAGCATCGTCTCGCGTCCGCTGGTGAGCAGGAGCAGCAGTACGAAGAGTGGGAACATCGCGTAGGTCACCGCCTCGACCACATTGCGGAAAACCGGCAGGGCCTGCTCGGCCACCTTGCCGTAGTTGAGCCAGGTCGCGTTCTGCTGGGCCACAGCCTGGGCCCGGCCGACCGCCAGCACCATGGCTGCCGGATCGTTGACCTTCTGGCCGACGATCTTGCTGGTGTCCTCGATCGCATTGAGCACCGCGTTCTGCCGGATAAGGTCGGCAGCCGTGGCCGCGGCGGTGGCGATGCTGTTCTTGAGATAGGCCTGCTGGATCTGCCCGGCGATGACTGCCGCGGTAGCGGCACTGGGCAGCGTCGGGTTGAGTTGGAAGGCGAGCCGCCCCTGGATGCGGGTGATCTGCGCCGGCAGTCGCCCATTGAGACTCTGGTACACGTTCGGGCAGGTGTCGACGCCGACAGAGCCACCCGCGGCGGTCAACGTGCTGAAGCGCGCCGGATTGGGCGAGGCCATCAACGGCCAGACATCATCCGAGGCGGAAAAGGTGGCTGGATCGAGGGTGCCGTCGATCAGGTCATAGCTGGTGCAGTTATGGATGAAGTTGATAAGGTCGGTGCGGAACGCCGGGTCCTGGAACACCACGTTGCCGGTTTCGCGGATCAGGCGGTTGCCGAACATCAGGCCGTTTTGCTGGTAGGAGAGCTCGGCGGGCAGGGCGCCGATGCCCGGAATGATCTGGAACGCCGTCTCGAAAAGCCCCGTCAGCGTGTTGCCGATGGTGCTGGTGAGGCTGCCCAGGACGGCCACCCCGAAGGGCACGTTGTCCACCACCTTGACCGCGGACCCGCCCGTCTTGTCGACGATGCCCACGGTCACCTTGGGTACGATCAGCACCGAAAAAACCAGCACCACCGTGCCCAACCATTTCCAGCCCTGCAATTTCTCGGGGGCGAAGGCGTAGGCGATGAGCGCCGCGACGAAGCCGCAGAAGGCCACGGCCGCCACCGCCGCCGCATAGTCGCCCGACGCATGGATGGCCGCCGCG
>DAISHS010000422.1:1684-3567 GCA_036822415.1 Chloroflexota bacterium | reverse complement strand
CGTTGGCAAAACGGGCGTTGTTGATGTGGAAGGTGGCGGTTTTCCAGGTGTTGCTGCCGGCCTTCTGCACCCAGGCGTTGCTGCTGCCATCGGGGGTGGCGGTTTGCTCGCCGGCTGGACTATCGTAGCGCAGCGCCCAACGGTCCGTGCCCACGTCGGCGTACCAAACGGTGATGGCAACCTGGTTGCTGCCGCCGTTGATGTAACCATCGTCCACCTTGAACCACATGTAGGGGTTGCCGGTGGCCTGATCGGTGCGCCGCACCACCCAGCCGTCTGCGCCGGCGGGGACACTGGCGTTGTACGGGTTGGCAAAATAGGGCGAACCGGCCAGGCACCAGCGGCCGCTGCAGCCCAGGCCGGTCACATTGCTGTCGTTGGTCTCCGGCACCGTGCGCCCGCCGCTGACGTTGTCATCCTGGAGCAGGAAGAAGCTGTAGTTGCCGATCTGCGGATAGTAGGAGACGGTTTCCGGCTGCGCGTAACAGTAGGTGGTGGGCGTGCGGTGCTCGCGCATCGCGACCCAGACGCTCGGCGTGTTCGCCACGGTCTTGCCCACGTAGCGGGAGGCCCAATCGAAAATAGACAGGTTTTCCGTGCGATCCTGATGCGTAACCGGATCGTAGAAGAGGTCGTAATTGAGGCGCAGGAAGTCAACCTTTTTGTCCAGGCCGCTCAACATTCCCCAATAGACATTGGTGGGATCGCACAGCATGTAATCATAGGTCTCGAAAGCAATCGGCACGCTGGTGTTGTAGTAAAAGATCGGGTCGTACATCCCACATTCCACCGTGTTGTTGCAGCGGTCAACGCCCTGGATCGCGTTATTGAAGTCTGGCGTCAGGCCATTGAACGAGAGGCCAATGCCGCGCTGCGCGGCGTAGGCCGAAAGCAGCCAGCGTTCGCGATCCTGGAAAGTGACCGAGGCAATCTGCACCATCAGCATCTTCTGTAAACTGCCGCCGGTGCGGAAAGCGTTCGAGTAACGGTCAATCACGGTCTGCATGGTGCTGACCCACAAGTCCACATTGAGGCCCGCGCTGACCAGGACATCCACATCGGCGCCCTGCGCGGCGTGATTCTCGCCGAAGGTGCCAAAGCCGAGTGCGACCCATTCCAGGCGCGCATCGTTCTTGTAGCGGTCGCCCAGGGCTTGAATGAACTCGCCATAGGCGTCCAGGTAAGCAGTGTCCCAGTAGCGCGGCAGAAGCCAACGGCCGTTGACACAGCCGCCCAGTGGGTATTGCGCGTTGCTGCATGCGCCGGCATCGAGCACGCTGCTGGGCGCGCTGCTGCTGATGAAGGCCGGCATGGCGCTGATACCGCCGCAGCAGCGGCCGTTGTACGTGCTGATGCCAATGGCGGCCACCTTGCCATAGCCGGCCACAGTGGCGAGGTATTGGTCAAGCGCGCCCCAATTGAACTGGTTGGGGCCGGTGTGCAGCTCGGACCAGTTGAAGGTGCGCAGGCTGCCGGTCAGGTGGTAATGCGTCGGATCCATGGCGCCGGTTTCAGCGACGACATAGATGCCAGGCCGCGTCACGGGCGGCGCGGGCGCGGCCGGCCCGCTCTGAAGCGCCGCAGGTTCCGGGACGCCAGGCGTCAGCGAGTTCCCGGCCACGGGCAGCGCCGCGCCGAGGATGCAAAGTAAGGCGCACAGGCCCAACCAGGGCTGGCGCGTATGGCGTAGGTAAGCGAACAAACGCATGATATGCTGGGTGATCTTCATCGAATCTGCCCTCCTTCAGGGACACAAGCACACGATCAAGTTGAAGGATAGCAAACAAAGATGAAAAACGAATGAATAGGAGCCGTCTCGAAGGTGACAGTTCGTTCAACTTGGGTCAGGCCAGCGCGGCGCGCGTGAGGCTCTCCAGGTTCAG
>DAISHS010000422.1:0-1584 GCA_036822415.1 Chloroflexota bacterium | reverse complement strand
TCCTCCAGGAAATAGCGATCAGGGGGGCGGCAACCAGGAGCCATTGGCCCAGGCAATGCGCGAGTCAATCCGTCGCGCCAGGCGATAGGCTACGGGGCGAAAGCCCCAGCGCGGGAAAAACCGGGCAGCCAGCAGATTGGTGCTGCGCCAATCGGCCAGGCAGGTGTGGTAGCCGGCCTGCTGGGCGGAGGTCAAGCCGTGCTGGGTCAACGCGCTGCCGATGCCGCGACCACGCGCCGCCGCCGTCGTGCTGGCAACGGCCAGTTCGGTGCACGAGTCGGGCGTCAGCAGATTGTTTTCGGCCGCATCCAGATGATAGTAAGCCGCCATACCCAGCGCCTGCCCGTTTTCCAGGGCCAGCCAGACCGTGGCCGCGGCGTCATCCACCAGGTCGCCGTAGCCGGTGCGGATGGCGTCTTCGTCTTCGGGCAGGGCAATGCCCCACACCGGCGCAGCCGTCAGGTGCTGACGGATGAGGTGATACAGGCCGGCAAGCGCGGTACGGTCGGGCGGCCCGGCCCGTCGAATTTCCAGCGTTGGCGGGCGCGCCACGGCCGGCGGGGTCAGGGCGTCAAGCGCGGCCAGCGCGTGCACCTGCTGGACGCCAAAGCTGAGGGCAAACCAGGCCTCAACCAACGGCGGGATGGCGACGGGCATGAGAGCCACATGGCTGAAGCAACCATAGGCCACCCACTGCGCGCCCAGTATCTGATACAAGTCCTTCAGCAGCTCAGGCGATTGGCCTGGCGCCAGGGCGCAGCCAGCCAGTCGCACCCAGCCAGAGCGCCCCCAGATGGCATCGAGAACGATGTCGCCGATCAGATAGCCGACCAAACGCCCGTGAGCGAAGGCGGCCACGCCGGCCGCGCGCGGGCGCTGCCAGGCCTCGTCCAACGCCAGGCGCGCGACGGCCGGGTCTTCGAAACGAACGGGCAATTCAGGCTGGACCACGCGCTGCTGCTGCTGGCGCAAGGCCAACAGCGCGCTGGCCTCACTCAGCATGTCAGCATGAAAAGGCTCGAACTGCATTCGGATTCCTCCATTTCTGGGCAACGCATAGGCCCATGAGGGCGGGGCCGCGCCGCAGCGGGCCTGGCGCCCGTCCAGATCGTCACTTCAGGAAAAGCAGGGCCGCGCCGGTGAGGGCGACGAGGGTGCCGATGACGGCGCGGGGAGTAATTTTTTCGTGAAAGATCCAGTGCATCAGGGGAATGAGCAGCACCGGCGGCAGCGCCAGCAGCGTCGAAGCGATGCCCAGCGGCGCGTTTTGGACGGCCACCATCGAACCCCAGATGCCGAGGAAGGGGCCAGTGAAAGCGCCGCCCACAATGAAGCGCAGGGCGGTGCGGTCCTGCAGGGCGAGCAGCGTGGCGCGCATGCGACCTTGCAGCAGCGTGAACAGCCAGATCGTCAGCAGAGCCACCAGGATGCGCATGAGGGTGGCGGAAAGGGTGGGGAAATCGCCCGCCATACCTCTTTTGGCAAGCAGAAGCCCCAAGGCCTGGCCCAGCGCCGCGCCGATTCCCAAGAGCACGCCATTGACATACGCGCGGCGGTCGTGGTCGCCCACGAAAATGACTGCGC
>DAISHS010000421.1:0-3568 GCA_036822415.1 Chloroflexota bacterium | reverse complement strand
CAGCCAGGCTGTTATCGAGGGTGGTCATAACCAGGCGCTGCACCTCAGGCAAGGGGCCGCTCAGGGTGCAGCCGGCCGCCAGGGGATGGCCGCCGCCGCCCAGGGCCAGGGCCGCCTCGGCCACCGAAAAGCCTGGCATGGCGCGCATGCTGACCTCGATCTTGCCGTTGCGTTCCACGAAGACAGCCGCCACATCGGCCTCTACGGCGCTGACCAGGAAGCTCGACAGGCCGGCGTCAGCGCCCTCTTCCTTGATGCCCACGGCTCGCCGATCCTCTTCGGTCACCTCGCTCCACAAAACACGCCCATGCAGGCGGGCGCGGCTCAACACGCGGCCCCACAGGCGAACCTGGGCGAGGGAGCGACGTTCGAGCGTCATTTCCATGATCTGGAAGAGCGGCGCGCCAGCCGTGAGCAGGCGCGAGGAAATATGCAGCACGCGCGCGGAGGTGTTGTTGGTGCGGAAACCGCGCGTGTCAGTCACCAGGCCGGTGAGCAGGCAGGCGGCAAGCTCCGGCGTCAGCGGCGTCTGTAGATAGTCGGCCAGCAAAAACACCATTTCGGCCGTTGCCGCGGCGGTCGGATCAACCCAATTCACGGCGGCAAAGCGCAGGTTGGTCACATGATGATCAATGTTGAGGGACGGTAGGCCCGCCTGCGCCAGGCGCATGAACGGCTCGCCCAGGCGTCGCGGGTCGCTGGCGTCCAACCCCACCACCAGATCGAACGGGCCGGGGGCCGTGCGCACAATGGCGTTGACGCCAGGCAGAAACTGCAGCGTCTCGGGCGCAGGGTCAACGCAGGCCAGGGTGCATGATTTGCCGAGGCCCCTGACAATCAGGCCAAAGGCCAGCAAAGAGCCAAGCGCGTCTCCATCCGGGAGGACATGAGAGACGGCAAGAATGGAATTGGCCCGACCGATGGCCTGCGCGACTTGCGCCAGCGCGGCATCGGTCGGGTCAAAAGTAAGACTGGTGACTGGCTGCTGAATATCGGTCATAAGCGCCAGTTAGCCGTGGCTCTGCGTGTCGGTCATGGGCGGGGCGGCCTGGCTGGCAATTTCATTCAGCAAACGATCCACCCGTTCTGCGCGTACTTCGGTGCGATCGAGCTTGAAAATGAGTTCGGGGGTAAAACGCAGGTTGACATGCTCGGCCAGGCGGCGGCGCAGATAGCCGTTGGCATGGTCCAGGCCGCGTATGGCGTCACGTTCCACGAGCGGGTCATTGTCCAGAACCGAGAAGTAGACGCGCAGCTGGCGGTAATCGGCGGAGATGTCCACATCGCTAATGACCACCGGCGCCAGGCGGGGGTCGCCCAGGTCTCCGCTGAGAATCAACATCAGCTCCTCGCGTAATAGCCCGTTCAGACGGGCGCGTCGATGATTAGTCATGTGCAGCTTGCCCTTTTAGCGCACGCGCTCCATCTTGTACGCTTCCAAGATATCGCCAGGCTCGTAGGCGTCGAACTTCTCCAGGGTGATGCCACATTCAAAACCAGCTTTGACCTCGCTGATATCTTCCTGGAAGCGTTTGAGCGACTGCATACGGGTGGTGGCAATCACCTGATCGCCGCGCTTGACACGAATCAGCGAACCGCGCGCCACAAAACCACTGCGCACCATGCAGCCGGCCACGGTGCCCTTTTTGCTCAGATGGAACACCTGGCGCACTTCAATTTCACCCTGGTGGGCTTCGCGGTAGACTGGCGACAACATGCCCTTGAGCGCCAATTCTACTGACTCCAGCAGGTTGTAGATCACATCGTAGGTTCGGACATCCACGCCCTGCGTTTCAGCCACGTTCTGCGCGGCGCCGTCGAGCGAGGTGTTGAAACCGATCACGATGGCGCTGGAGGCAGCGGCCAGGTTAATATCTGACTCCGTGATCTTGCCCAACCCCTGGTGCAGAATTTTGATCTTGACTTCGTCGTTGCTCAGGCGATTCAACGAGTTGACGATCGGTTCCAGCGAACCCTGGAAATCGGCCTTCAGGATCAGGTTTAGTTCTTTGACCTGGCCCGCCTGCATCTTTTGGAAAACATCCTCCAGGCTGACGAGCTTGGTGGGCGCGGCCGCCGCCACCTGATGCGCGGCCTGCCAGGCTTCCACTTCGGCGCGCGCGGCGTTGTAGTCTTCCATGACCTTGAAGGTGTCGCCGGCGGTCGGGACGGTGCTAAAACCCATCACCCGCGCCGGCATACTGGGCGGCGCCGAGTCCAGCGCGTTGCCGCGATCATCGAACATGGCGCGCACTCGCCCTGAGACCTTGCCCGCCACGATGGCATCGCCAATGTGCATGGTGCCGGTTTGCACCAGCAGCGTGGCAATGGGGCCGCGGCGCGGGTCATTTTCACTCTCGATCACGGTGCCGATCGCGCGGCCTTCCGGGCTGCTCAACGGCGGGTTGATGTCAGCCACCAAAAGGATGTTTTCCAACAGGTCGTTGATGCCGCGCTTCATCTTGGCCGAAACCGGCACACAAATCACGTCGCCGCCCCATTCTTCGATCAACAGGCCAGCGTCAGCCAGTTCCTGCTTGACCCGATCCGGGTTCGCGTTGGGTTTGTCCACCTTATTCATCGCCACGACAATCGGCACCTGGGCCGCTTTGGCATGGCTGATGGCTTCCTTCGTCTGCGGCATGACGCCGTCATCGGCCGCCACCACCAGCACCACAATATCGGTCACCTGCGCGCCGCGTGCGCGCATGGCCGTGAAGGCCTCGTGGCCGGGCGTGTCCAGGAAGGTGATCTTGCGGCCGTTCAACTCGATCTGATACGCGCCGATGCGCTGGGTGATGCCGCCCGCTTCGCCTTCGACCACGTTGGTCTTGCGAATCGCATCCAGCAGGGTCGTTTTGCCGTGGTCCACGTGCCCAAGCACCGCCACCACCGGCGGGCGCTCGATCAACTTATCTTCCGCCTGCGATTCCAGGATGCGTTGGCGCAAGGTCTTTGGCTCCGCATCGGTCTGCTGCGTGAGGTCTGGTTCTACGATCACCGGTTCGATAGGCTTGACTTCGACGCCAAACTCGGAGCCGATGACCTGCGCCGTATCGAAATCAATCGTCTGTGTGATGGGCGCCATGATGCCGTAATTCATCAGCACCTTGATCAGGTCAATCGGGCTTTCCTGGATCAACTGCGCCAGATCACGCACCGTAATAGCCGGCGGGATTTCGACCGAGGTTGGCTTTGCCGGTTTGACTGGCGCAACAGGAGCGGCCGCCGGCGCCGGTCGTAGGCCGGCATGGGGGGGGCGCCCACCGCCGGCATTGCCAGGCCGTCCGCCCTGCCCGCCGCCGGGCCTGTTTTGGCCTTGCGGCCGCGCCGGCCCTTGCCCGCCTCGATTAGGGGCGTTGCCGCCCCTGGGCGCGTTGCCAAACGACGGCGCGGGGCGAGAAGGAGCGGCCGCGCTGGGGCGGGCGTTGCCAGTGCTGGGCGTCTGCGCACGGTTTGGCGTATTGGCAGCCTGCGGTCTGGCATTATCCGCGCGCGCGGGCTGCGCCGGCGCGCTGGGACGCGCGGGCTGACTGGCGCTGGCGGGCCGGGCTGGCTGATTGCTGCC
>DAISHS010000420.1:0-3570 GCA_036822415.1 Chloroflexota bacterium | reverse complement strand
GCGCCTACGGTAATCAACGCCGCGCCGCTGACGTGATTCATGGGCAAGTGCAGCATCAGGCGGTCACTGTGGCGAAATCCCAGGTGACGCACCTGCGCGTCGATGTTGCTGATGATATTGGCGTGGCTGAGGCGCGCGCCCTTGGGCGTCCCGGTAGTCCCGCCGGTGAAAACGATCAGCGCGTCATCGCCGGGCTGCACCTGCGCCTGGCGCGCGGCCAGGGCCGCGGCCTGGGTTGAACTCGCCTGCGCGATGAGATCTTCGAAGCGCCGCGCGCCCGCGTCCGCGCCGATAAGAACCACATGCCGCACGCTGGTCAGGCCGGGCAGGAAAGGCTGCAAGCGCGCCGCGGCGTCGGCCTGCAGCACGAGGGCCGCCGGTCGCGCCAGGGCCGCCAGGCGGCTGACCTCCAGCGCGGTGTACTGACTGTTGAAGCCGGCCAGGATGGCCCCGCAGCGCATGGCCGCCAGGTAGGTGATGATGTATTCGGGCCGCGTGGTGCACTGAATGCCGATGCAGTCACCGCGCTCGATGCCCAGGGTGATGAACGCGGCCGCCAGGTTGTCCACCTGCTGCGCCAGCGCCCGCCAGGAGAGGCGCGTGTCCGCGAACACAATCGCCTCCTGCTCAGGCCAGCGCGCCGCCGTCGCCATCAGGATCGCGCTCAGGTGCGCGGTCGCTGCATCGGTGAGCATGGGTTGCCTTTCTGGTTAGCTGCGAGGTCAGCAGCCGGTTGACTCATCTGCGGCGCCATTTTTCAATATCAAAGTCGGCGGCCAAAGGATTCACGAAGCGTACACCCTCCAAAGTTCCCTGATTGAAGTCCTCACTGAAGATCACGGGGATCTGGTTCAGCCGCGCCGACGCCCAAATCTGTGCGTCATAGTATGGCAGTTGGTAGGCTTGTACACCGCGCAGCGCCTCCAGGACGATCATGGGAGTCAAGCTGTAAACTGGAAAGATTTGCTGAAAGCGCGCGACCTGGGTCATGGTGTCGACTGAGCTCATGACCGGCCGTAAGCGGCGCAGAACGACTGCGGCAAATTCCGCCAGGCACTGCACGCTCAGCCGACCACTGGCGCTCTCTTCCAGAGCGCGCAACACCTGGATCGCACGATCTTGTCTGGCTGGCTCATTCTGGTCGAACGTGTAGACCAGGATGTTGGTGTCAATGAGAACTGGCGTCACGCGTTCCGCTCCTTCCCGCTAAGGCGCATCCTGGCGCCCAAAGCGTTCCAGCCGTTCGCTGTAGGCATCCTCGCGGTTCCAGCGCAGGGTCTCCTGTCCATCAACGCCAAGCGCACGTCGGCTGAGCGCAAACCGGATGATCGCGTCGAGTTCTTTTGCTGCGGTCGCCACACTTTGTGCGTAGCCGCCGATGGCCTCGTGCTCGATGGCTTGCCGGATCACTTCAGCCTCACTCAGGCCGCGCGTCTTTGCCAATCGTGCCAGTAAGACCTGCTGTGTTCTTGCGATGTAAATCTGTTTACGGATCATTTGGGTCATGAAAGTCACCATTCCTGACGATCACAGCGTTCTTGAATACATCACATTATACATTATACATTGCACGTAGAGATGTCAACGCAGCTCCAATTTGCGCCGCGGCAGATCAAGACCCGCTTGCCGCAAACGCCGCGCTTGCGGCGAGTTCGGTGTGATATGCACCCCGGCGGCAGTAGCCAGCCAGAAGTAGCTATTGCCGCTCGAGCGCCCCTGAGATAACGCGTCGAGCGCCGGCGCCTGCTGGCGCAGCCAGCTTTGCAGCCAAACCAGCTTCCTCAGCACGGTAGCTACCTCAGTGGTCGCAGCCGGATGCACTTCGATCCAGAGGGCAATCTCACGACCATCACGCTCGCGAAAGCCGAGGCCATAATCCCACGGGTTCATGGACATTTGTTCCTGGCTTGCGACCAGCGCGGCTTCAAGGTCAATACTGCCGGTGAAGCGACGCGGGTCTTTACACGTAACCTGCTCACGATGTTCTCCCTTGAGAGCCTGTTTTCCGACCCGATACGCGTTGCAGACCGGAGTTGGGCTGGCTTTAACGGCATCCTCGAACGTCACGGCTGCGCCTCCTGCGCCCCACGCGCAACCACCCGTGCAACAATATCACCCACATGTCCGCTGAACTCGCTCAGACCACCCCAGCCTGCGGTGGCGTTATCTTCGGCGGCAGGATCGAGGGACGAGATGTCCTTGACCGCGCCATCGCGTTGGAAGTAGTAGACTCTCATCTCCTTTTCGAGCGCCGCCCTGGCAAGCCCCCTGGTGGATGCGTCGGTCTTGATATTGAACAGGTCAAGCACGTCCCTTTCGACTCCGCCATGCGCCTGGAGCACGCGCAGCGCCCAAACCACATCGAGGACGTGGGGTGAGTGGGTCGAGAGGCACACGCGATAGCCGCGCCATAGCAGCTCCATGACCAGCAACATCGTCACCGTAATCGCGTTGGGGTGAAGGCCCATCTCTAACTCCTCGATTACGACCCATTCGAGCTTGTCTCGACGCGCGACCTTGGAGGGTGGAAGTAGCCAATATAGCCCCAGCAACATCGGTGTAAACTCGCGCTGACCGGCTGACCATACCAAATAGGGCAATTGCGCTGCGGAAGTCGGGCTGCTGAGCACCATCCGCTTCTGAAAGCGGTCGGCGCTGGTCTTCAAACCATAACCGCCGTAGATGTGATGATCAATCTGGTCGCGCAGCGCTGTCTTGAGTCGTCTGCTCTGCGGGAAAAGCTCGGCCGCCTGGCCGAATTCGGTCTGGACGAGCTGATGCAGCTTTTCGCTGAACTCGCGCACCACAAAGGGATCGCCTGAGCGGTAATCAGTGAAAGGTCGCGTCAATCCATCGCGCAGGCTTAGCACGCGCTGGGCCGGAATGAAAAACAGCCGCTCGTCCCTGGTTTTCCGGCCGCGCAGAAGATTCGCCAGCTCGACCGGTTTTTCATCTACGGCGATTTGAGTGACCGCCGGCTCATAAATGGTTGACATCCCTTCGCCAAAGTAAAGCTCGAGGAAATTCTCGATCTTGCCGTTCCAATCCAGGTTGAAGCGGCGCAGTTCATCTACGATCGCCCCGGTATCCACGAGGAGCTTGAGCAACTGCAGGAAAATGCTCTTTCCCGTGGCCTGGGGGCCAACCAGGACAGTAAGATCGCCGAATTGGACATCCGCCTCTTTGATCTGACCGAGGTTGGTTAGCTTGATACGCATTCGATCCATCATATCACTCCTCAAGCGCCTGGGCAGTTACACGATCCGCGCAAAGCGCGCCGGCAGTGCGGCGATAATGACGTTTTCGAGGGTTTTGCGCAGGTCAGTGGGTAGAGATGGCATAGTTTTACAACAATGTGCGTTTACTGCGTGATGAACGGTATGGGCTGCGGGCTTATTCGGGGCGCAGTTTAGCACAGGCGACCGAAAAGCACAACTGCTATTGCCGCTTGAGCCGCGCGGTCTTTTCGCTTTCCGCCAGGCGCCAGGCCCAGGCGCGTGCATGGACCTGCGCTTGGGGTGCATTTCAGTTTCGGGGCGTAGTCCACGCAGGTGGACTTTGCAATCGTTG
>DAISHS010000419.1:0-3580 GCA_036822415.1 Chloroflexota bacterium | reverse complement strand
CTGCTTGATTCGGCCGCCATGGGCATCAACGTCGTCGAGCGCGAAGGCATCTCGTTTCAACATCCGGCGCGCTTCATCCTGATCGGCACGATGAATCCAGAAGAAGGCGACCTGCGGCCACAGCTGCTCGATCGTTTCGCGCTGTGCGTGGATATGCAGGGCATCAATGACGCCGCTCAGCGCGTGGAAATCCTCAAGCGCCGCATCGAGTTCGAGCAAGACCCGGACGGCTTCCGCGAACGCTGGCGGACCTCGGAGCGCCACCTGACCGAGGAAATTGACCATGCGCGCAGTCGTTTGCCCCTCGTCACCTATGCGCAGCGTGATCTGTACATGATTGCGGCGCTGACGGCCGATTTCAAGGTGGATGGGCACCGGGCTGACATTGCCATCCTGAAAACGGCGCGCGCCCATGCGGCTTACGAAGGGCGCTTGAGCATCAGCGAACGCGACGTGCTGCTGGCGGCCGAATTGGCCTTGCCCCATCGCATGAAAAAGGCGCCCTTCCAGGACATTGCCCTGGAGCCGCGCCAGCTGGAAGAACGCCTGCGTCAGATTCGCGCGGACATGGGGCCGCCCGAAGAGAGCAGCGATAGCGAAAACCAGGCGCCGTCGCCCAGTGTAAAAAAAAAGATGATGTAAGCGACGAAACGCAGGAAGGCGAGCCGCAAAGCGCCAGCGGTTCGCCCGATGCGAACAGCAGCCCCAGCCGGGCCGGCGACGAGAACAAAGCGCCGGCCGGCCGGCCGATCAAAATCGGCGACACCTTCAAGACCAAACGCCTCGACACGCCCCTGGATAAGATGGCCCGCAGTCAGGCGGGCAAGCGCTCAGTCACCCGCACGCAGCGCAAGCGCGGCCGCTATATCAAAGCGCGGCCAGCGCACGATCGCCCCACCGACATTGCCTTCGATGCCACCATTCGCACAGCCGCGCCTTATCAGCTGCAGCGTGCGCATCTGCGCGCTGAACGCGCGGTGGCTTTTGCGGTGCAACGACGCGACTTGCAGCAGAAGGTGCGCGTGCGGCGCACGGCCAACCTGGTGCTCTTCGTTGTGGATGCCAGCTGGTCCATGGCCGCGGCCGAACGCATGGAGGCGACCAAGGGCGCCATTCTTTCGCTGCTGATGGATGCCTACCAGCGGCGCGATCAGGTGGGGCTGGTGGTGTTTCAGAAAGATCGCGCGCGCCTGATCTTGCCGCCCACCTCCAGCGTGGACTTAGCCGAACGCGCCTTGCGTACGATTCCCGTGGGTGGAAAAACGCCCTTGAGCAGCGGCCTGCTCCTGGCCTATGAGATTTGCCTGGCGGCTCGACAGCGCGACCAGGAGGTATTGCCCATCATCATCCTGCTGACCGACGGCGCCGGCAACGTCTCGATGACGGGGATGCCGCCGCAAGAGGAAGCCACGCGCATGGCCAGCCTGATCAAGACCAACCATTTGCGCGGGGTGGTGATCAACATGGAACATGTGGCGTTCGATCGCGGCCTGGCCCGCAACCTGGCGGAGGCGATGGGCGCGCCCTGCTTCACCTTGCCCGAACTGCGCGCCGAAACGTTGGTGCACACCGTGCGCGAACATCTCAAGCCGTAAGGCCGTAGATGCGATTCAGGCGCTCGGTCTCGCGCTTTTCTACGATGCGCACGAACGGTTCGACGTTGCGCGCATGGTGGAACACGCGGTAACCCCGAACGAGGAATTCAAGCGTTGGCTCCCAGCCCAGGCGCCGGGCCGGCAGGCGCAGCGCTCTCAAGTTCCAATCAATCAGCGGCAGGCGGCTGAGATCGGCCACGGCCCGCAGCGTGGCGCCAATGCGTTCGATCTGTTCGATCCGCGCCAAATAGTTATCACATTCGCGGTAGCCCCACTCGTACTCTTCAAGCGTCCATTCACCGGTCTTGCCGTGCAAAACCAGGACGTCAATCAGATAGTCGTCGAGGATGTCGGTCAACTCCACCAGTTCCAGCGATTCCTTCATCGTGGCCAGCGGCTTCGGCCCGACAATGTGAACCAGCTTGTCGTACAGCTGTCGAAAGCGCGCGTTGCGGTCACTGAAGTCATGCGGGCCATAAATATCTTCGAAGAAGAAGTTTGCCAGGTGACCATACACAGGCGAGAGCGCCAGGTCAGCATGGTCATGGCGCAAACGCTGATTCTGGAGTCGCTGCAGACGCGTGCGCAGCAGAGAACGCTGGGCATCGGCCAGGTGGACAACGCCGAGGGTCGGTTCGTAGCGAATGTGCATCCAGTCAGGCATGGTAGATTGCCGGTGATAAGCGCATTGACCGAGGCAACTGGTGAAGTTCAGCCGGTGCGTTTCATGCTTGGGGCAACGAGCGTGACCAGCGGTCTCCTGACCGCAGCGGCGTGCGGTCAGGAGACCGTCCTGGGCTGCTGCCTGGGACAGCAGTGGATTCGATCTGGGCTAGGCCGGCTGCGCGATGAGGCTGGCGTCTTGGAACTTGCGCCCTTCGTCAATCAACATGACAGGGATGCCGTCACGAATGGGGTAGCGATAGCCGTTGCGTGGATTGATGAGCCATTTGCCGTCCGCGCTGAGGTTCAAAGGGCCTTTGTCCAGCGGGCAGACCAGGATTTTGAGCAGGTCAGGGCTAAGCTCGCCGCCCAGTTCGGCGTCGTTCAAGGCTTCGGCCTCGGATGGGCCTCTGTTCTCTGTGCCGCTCAAGTCAATCGCCTTCTGTTCGCCCAGGAACTTGCGCAGAATCATGATCGCGGCGGCGATCAAAACGAGCGGCAGTAGCCATTTGAGTAGCGTTTTCATGGCAGTGATTTTCCTTTTTCTTCGTCATCTCTTTGACAGACTGCGGCCGGCGTGACCGCTTCTTGAGCAGATCGGGCCGGCGCGGCGCCTGTTGATATTTATCTTACGACGAACGCAGCGACTTGGCAAATTCGACTTTCAGGTCAATTTGCAGAGGCAACCGGTTGCCCCTATAATCAGCGCATGACGATCCGGCAAGAGAGCGATCTATACGCGCCGCTCAAACGGTTTTTCGAGCAGCAGGGTTATACTGTGCGCGGGGAGGTCAAGGATTGTGACCTGGTCGCGCGGCAAGAGAACCGGCTGGTGGTCGTCGAGATGAAGATTTCCTTCAACCTGACCCTGGTGCTGCAAGGCCTGCGGCGCCAGCAGGTGACGAATCATGTCTACGTGGCGATTGAGGCGCCAGGCCGCAAACAGCGCGGCGTCCGCTGGCGTGAAGTCCAGCAGCTGTGCCAGCGGCTGGGATTGGGGCTGCTGACGGTCAATTTTGCCGTGGCGCCGCCGCTGGTCGAAGTGGTGCTGGAAGCAGAGGCCGCGCAGGCGCCGCGTGCACGGCGACGCAAGCAGGCCCAGGTCACGACAGAGTTCGACGGTCGCAGGGGCGACTTCAACACGGGCGGCAGTAACCGGCGGCCGTTGGTCACCGCGTATCGCTTGCAGGTCTTGCGGGTCGTCGGGCATCTGCATGAGCATGGGAGCAGCACGGCGGGCGACATCAAAACGGCTCTCGGGCTGAGCAATGCCGTGGCTATTTTGCAGCGCAATTATTATGGCTGGTTCGCGCGTGTCGAGC
>DAISHS010000418.1:0-3583 GCA_036822415.1 Chloroflexota bacterium | reverse complement strand
CCCAGACCACCTCTTCGCGAACGGCTTTGATTGACGAGATGCACGTGCCTTGCGCACAGGCGAGTGCACGCTCATTGGTGTCGGGCCGGCGAGCTGATCCGCATGGATCGTCGCTTCCTGGCGAGGTCATCTGCCCTGAACGCGAGCGTGAGTTTCCCCGGCGTGGTGCTGACCTGCCGGGCGATTTTCGGACCAGCTGAATCTTGAGAGGATGGCTCCCGACAGAGCGAGGAGCCCATGCGCAAGTCCCGATTCACCGAAGACCAGATGGTCAAGATCCTCCGCGAGGCCGACAAGGCGCCGGTAGCGGAAGTAGCGAAGAAGCACGGCATCAGCGAGCAGACGCTGTACCTGTGGCGCAAGCGATACGGCCAGCTCGAAGCCGCCGACGTCAAGGCGCTTCGCAGCCTCCAGCAGGAGAACGCCCGGCTGAAGAAGCTCCTGGCCGAGCGCGACCTCGAGATTGAGGTCATGAAGGAGATCACGGCAAAAAAATGGTGAGCGCGCCGGAGCGGCGAGCGCTGGTTCCGGTCATGACCGATCGGGGCATCAGCGTTCGACGCGCCTGCGCGCTGCTGTCCGTCGCCCGTTCCACTGTCGGCTACGTGCCGACCCAACCCGCCAAGGACGCGCCCGTGATCGAGCGGATGCGGCACTACGCCGCCATGTACCCACGGTTCGGCTATCGCCGGATTCACGTCTATCTGGAGCGCGAAGGCCTCAGGCTCGGCTGGGACCGGATGCTCAGGCTCTGGCAGCTCGCCAAGCTGCAGGTGCCGAAGAAGCGGCCGCGCAAGCGTGTTGCTGCCTCGCGGCCGCGGCCCTTGCCGGCGAGCGGTCCGAACCAGGTCTGGGCGTATGACTTCGTGTTCGATGCCTGCGCCAACGGACAGCCGCTGAAGTGCCTCGTCATCACCGACGAGTGGACGCATGAAGCTCTGCAGATCGACGTGCAGGGCAGCATCCGGTCGAGGCGGGTCATCGACGTCCTGTCCAAGCTCGTCAGCGAACATGGCGCGCCTCGCTACCTGCGATCCGACAATGGCCCGGAGTTCGTCAGCCACGCGATTCTCCGCTGGCTGCAGGAGACGGGGATTGAGACGGCCTATATCGAACCGGGCAAGCCTTGGCAGAATGGCACGGCGGAAAGCCTCAACGGCAAGTTCCGCGACGAGTGCCTGAGCATGGAGTGGTTCCGCAACCGCACCGAGGCTCGGGTCATCATCGAAACCTGGCGTCGGCACTACAACGAGGATCGGCCCCATTCGAGCCTCGGGTACCGCACGCCGAAGCAGTTCAAGGACGAACACAAGCAACGAGATCAAGCATCAACCCACCGAGCCAGCCTCAACTAATCAGTGGCCCGAAAAAACCCGGCAGGTCAGTGCTTCTTGGTGCGACGTGGGCGCTGCTGCGCGCGCCCAACGCCTTGCATATCGTGCGTAAACCTGAGACCTGGGAGGGCGCTTGATCACGGCATGCGTCAGGGATGGAGCAGAAACTGCCAGTGTGACGTTCATCGCTGCAGGCATCGAGATTCTCCACGGAGACGTGGAGATCGCGGTGCTAGGAGTGCAGTTTGATGGCGACTCGTACAGCAATGAGCCGGAGTCTGTCTCGGCCCTCGCCGCGTCCCTGCGAAGTATCGGCGTCGGCGTTGTTACGGCGGAAGTTGCGAGCAGCAACGAGGCCGAAGTCGCGTGCATCTTGCAAGCGGCCGGCCTTGCTGTGGCGATCGTAACTCCGCGCACCATGCGCGAGTTCGCTCGACAACTGCATACCGTCGGAAAGCACGACAGGAAGAAAAAGGAGCTTCTGGCCGAGTTCTCTGCATGGATTCTTCATCGGCAGGATTTTGTGCATCTGCTGGGTCCATTAGCGGAAGAACATCAGCGCTGGCTTGCGGCTATCGTGTCGCGCCGCCGACATTTGCACGCAATGCTCAACCGTGAGCGTGAGCAGTTGCTGATCCTGCCCCGGCGGCTCCATGCGAGTGTCCAGGCAATCGCTGCTGCCATCCAGGCGCAGCTGGAGGAGATTGATGGTCAGATTTTCTCTTGCGCGCGCGGGCATGCCGCAGAAATCGAACGGCAACTGGAGTTTTCATCTGGCAGTCGCAGTGCAGACCCGCGCTACTACCCCTGATCCGGGGCAAACATCCGGGGCCAATGGAAAGCGTTTCGCCACGTTCTAGGTGCAAAGCGCGCTCTAAAGTGGAAAGTCCCAGTCATTGGGTCGCCCAGTGAGTGACACGGCGTGTCCAACAAGCAGGCCATTAGAGCGGTTTGCGTAACCCCACGGATGTCGTAGGTTAGCGCATCACCCGCGGGTTCTACCCCGCTAACACGGACACTTCAGATAAGCCTCATCATGAGGCAGGAGGAGTGTCATGGCGAAGCGAAAGAAGTACAGCGAAGAGTTCAAGCGAGAGGCGGTGGCGCTGACCCGGCAACCCGGTGCCAGCGTAGCGCAGATCGCACAGGATATTGGGGTGAATGCCAACCAGCTCCATCGCTGGCGGCGTGAGTTGGAGACGCACGGAAAGAAGCCGTTCCCGGGCGCTGGCGTGGCCCGCGACCAGGAAGTCCTTGCGCTCAAGCGTGAGCTGGCGAAAGTGAAGAAGGAGCGGGATTTTTTGCGCGATGCGGCGGCGTTCTTTGCCAAGGAATCGTCTTGAGGTACGAGGCGATCCGGCGTCACCGCGACCAGTACCCGCTGCGGCTGATGTGCCGCTGCCTGAAGGTCTCCCCCAGCGGTTTCCACGACTGGGCGCGGCGCGTGCCGAGCGCGCGTGCGCAGGACAATGCGCGTCTGTTGGACAAGATTCGCCAGCGGCATGCGGAGAGCGATGGCGTGATGGGTGCGCCGCGCATGCACGAGGAACTGGGCTACGAAGGCGAGACGGCCAGCCTCAATCGCATCGCGCGGCTAATGACGGGCGCCGGCCTGTTCGGCGTGCCGCAGAAGCGGCGCTGGCGCCACAAGCGATCAGGGGCGCGTCCGGACCAGGTACGCAACCACCTGGAACGCGACTTTGTCGCGCTGGAGCCGAACACCAAGTGGGTGGTGGACATCACCTTCATCCTGACGGGTGAAGGCTGGTTGTACCTGTGCGCGGTGCTGGATCTGTTCTCGGACCTGATCATAGGCTGGTCGATGTCGCCGGTGCAGGACCGCCACCTGGTGCTCAAGGCCGTGATGATGGCGTGCTGGCAGCGTCCGGACCGAACCCCGGTGATCCTGCACTCGGACCGCGGCACGCAATTCACCAGCGCCGACTACCAGCGCTTCCTGAAAGACCACCACATCGTCAGCAGCATGAGCGCGGTCGGCCACTGCGGTGACAACGCCGCCATGGAGGGGTTCTTTGGTCTCCTCAAACGCGAACGAGTCAATCGGCGTCGCTACCTGACGCAAGCCGAGGCCCGTGCCGACGTGTTCGACTACATCGAGCGCTTCCACAACCCGCGCATGCAGCGTCGACTGGACGCCAGGGATCAGGCGTTTACTCTCTTAACCCAACCGTCCGTGAAAACGGGGTAGAACCCCATCAGATGCTTGGGCCTAGCGATTCTGTTGGCCA
>DAISHS010000417.1:0-3597 GCA_036822415.1 Chloroflexota bacterium | reverse complement strand
CATCCGGCGATGCGGGTCGCCAGCGCGGCCTACCAGGCGGTCTATGGCGTCAAACCGCTTTTCATCCGTGAGGGCGGTTCTATTCCGATCGTCGCCCTGCTGCAAAACCAATTTGGCATGGTCTCGCTGTTGATGGGCTTTGGCCTGCCTGACGATGGACTGCACAGCCCGAACGAGAAGATGAATCTAACGCAAATTCAGCGCGGCGTTGGCACCATTCTCAACTTCTTCTATGGCCTGGCCGGCTGAAACGCCCGATCTGGCGCCGGTTCCGGCTGGTCTTCCGAGCAGCCGGAACCGCAGGCTTTGGCCTCAGACTTGATACTTTTCGGGCTTGAGCACGCCGATGAACGGCAGGTTGCGATAGAGTTCGTTGAAATCAAGACCGTAACCAACGACGAACTCGTTTGGAATGGCGAAGCCGGTGTAATCTACCGGCACATCGGCTTCACGGCGCTCTTTTTTATCGAGCAATGAGCAAATGCGCAGCGAAGCCGGATTGCGGGCTAACAGGAGACGGCGCAAATAGGCCAGGGTATGCCCGCTGTCAATGATGTCCTCGACCACAAGCACATTCTGGCCCTCGATACTATCCTCCAGGTCTTTCAGGATCTGCACGACCCCGCTGGATTGGGTTGAAGCGCCATAACTCGACGTCGCCATGAAGTCAATGCGATGCGGTATGGTGATCGTGCGAATCAGATCAGCCAGGAAAACAACACTGCCCTTGAGAACTGCAACCAGAAAAAGGTCGCGTCCTGCATAATCTGCGCTGATCTGCGCGCCCAGCTCGCTGACGCGGGCGCTCAGGACCTCACGAGAAATTAAAATACGCAAAATATCGGCTTCTACACCAGGCGGATTCTGACCGGTTGTTGCGGTCAACGTACTCATAGGGTTTCCCATCCTTTCCTCATCCAAGCAACGCTGCCCAATGGCAATCATCGCAACCGTTCAGGCTGTTACGAACTTGTCCAACCCACCTCTGGCACATTCCAGGGGCGCAGGGGCCGAACGGGAGTTGGCGGGGGCGGCGGCTGCACGACAGGCACCTGCGCCAAGGGGCCTTGCGCGTCCACGAGCTGGGCGGCCACCCAACCCACGCGTTGATCTGTTGCACAACAAACCTGCCACCAGGCGCCTTTGCCGGCCACTGCAGCGGCCTGGCCCACGATCGGCAGGCGCCGTCCAGCGCTCAGGCGATCGAGCACGGGGTATTCGACGCCAGGCCCCGCGCGCAGATTGATGACGTCACCCCGCACAACCGCCTGCGGGGAGGAGGGTGTGGGAACCGGGGTTGCGGTGGGGCGCGGCGTGGATGGCGCCGGCGGCGGCGCGGGCGCCGCGCCTTCCCCATTCTTGTAGCGCGCCGTCCACTCGCGGGTCAAATCGAGATAGCGGCTGCCATAAGCCTGGCTTGGCTCGATATAGCTGCCTTCCGGCCATTCATTCCATGACGTAATCACCACCCAATCGGCCCCGCTGGCCAGCGCGCCGTTCCAGGTCTTGGCATAGTACGCGCCGTCGTCCCGCGGCCGGATGAAGGCGTCACTGCGGCCTGTACGGGTGTCGTTGTAGCCAGGCATGACCGTCGCTACCCAAATTTTACGCCCCCAGGTTTGACTGGCAGCCCGCACGCGCTGCCCCCACTTGATCAAATGCACGCCGGGGTCAGCCGACCAGGCCACGCTGTACAGATGATGCCCGTCGAAGACCTGCTGAAAGCTAATATCCACGCCTTCGGCAATCCACAGGGCTTGCCGCCCAGGGTCAACGGCGTCGCGAATGTTCTGCCACGTCCCTACCCCAAAGCGCTGCTGACGCCAAAAAAAGATGACAGGCCGCCCGTCCACCCGCAAATAGGCCGGGTGGTTGGCGTGGGTCGCCAGAAGCGCTTGCAAGGCCTGCGTCACATCGCCATTGGAACCAAAAAATGGGCCTTGCGTTTCAAAGTCAATGGCTATGCGAAAATTCCTGGCAGCCGCCTCGTCCAGCAGGAGACGCAGGTTGGTCTCGGTTTGATTATTCTCGACGCGGGGGCCGTACCAGCTCACCACGAACGCGTCGATGCCGGCGCTCTGCGCCTGCTCGATCTGGCGCCCCATCGCGGCCCGGTCGCGCGACACATAGAGCGTGGCCGGGAAATCGGGGACTTTGTTCTGACGCCAGGTAGCTTCATCGAACCAGGTGTAATAAAAGGCCAGCACCAGCCGCTCACCACCCAGGACGGCCGGGCGAGCCGGCGCGGCGGCATGCAGGGATGCGGGGGAGGAGAGCGCCAACAGCAGCGTGAGCAGCCAGACGATGCCGGCGGGCGGCGTCGCCTGGCGGGCTTTGGTTGCCAGGGGCTTGCGTAAAATCAGTTTTTGCATGTTCCTCGACACGTTAGGTTGTGTTTACCGCAGTCATTCTACCAAAGGTCAATCAAAGCCCAAAACCACGTCACGACGATGCACGCGGCAGTTTACGACTTTCGGTTGCTATCGGGTATAATGTCGCCATCCACGCAAGAGGTAAAAAAGATGACCAGGCAGCTGCCAACTCGTGCCACAGTGCTCGCCATGCCTGTCGCCCTAATCGCCGCCTTCATGGCTCTCGTACAGGTGTTTGCTCCCTCCCCAGCGGTAACGGCCGCTCCCCAGTGGACAACCGCCGTTTTTCAGCAAGGTTTGGATGGCTACAGCGGCGCACGCGATGCCACCCTGAACGCGGCGACGCCGACCGAACCAGACGGCTGGCGCAATACAATCACCCTCGAGTGGCCCGCTTATGCGCAAGACAGCCGCCGCGCCGTCTTACTTTTCGATCTTAGCACGCTGCCGCTCACGGCGACGGTGGGCAGCGCACGACTGGAGCTAACCCTCGCCGACATAACCTCGGCGCAACCTGTCACGCTCACCGCCGCGCCTTTGTTACGCGCCTGGGTCGAAAGCGAAGCCACCTGGCAAGAAGCGGCGGCGGGTTTGCCCTGGAGCCAGCCCGGCGCCGCGGCTGTGGGCGAGGATCGGGGAACTACACAGACGCAAACGCGCGCCGACAACGCCTCGATCACCGTAACGCTGGATGTGCTGCCCTGGGTGCAGAGCTGGGTCGCTAAACCATCGAGCAATGCCGGGATGATTTTGCAGGTTAGCGGCGAAACGGGCGCCTTTGCGCGCTTGAACTTTGTCAGCCGCGAAAACAGCCTGACCGCTCAACGCCCGCGCCTGGTCATCACCTATAGCACCGATCCCCTGGACCCGACCTTGACTCCCACGGCGACGGACACCGCAATCCCCACGGCAACGCCCACGGAGACGGCTACCCCACTGCCCACGCCTGATCCCTGGGTCACCACGACGCTGGTGCAGGGGCTGGATGGATTCAACGGTTTTTATGACGCGCTGATCACCAGCGGCACGCCCAACACCAACTACGGGGCGCGGCCAGAGACCAGCGTAAGTTGGATTAGCTACTGGCCTGGGCCTGATGACCGCACCCTGATACGGGTGGATCTTTGGCAGATTCCATCCAGCGACACAGTCAATGAGGCCACGCTCAGTCTGTATGTCACGCGGCGCAGCGTTGACACCCCCGCGCGGCTGCGTGTGTGGGGAT
>DAISHS010000416.1:0-3605 GCA_036822415.1 Chloroflexota bacterium | reverse complement strand
GGATGTTGAAACAATTAGGCGCCGTGGAGGCGGGCCTGGCCAGGCCGATGCCATACTCCGACGACCGCCGTCGAATTGAGGAAGCGAGCGCAACGACATGACCTGCGAACCGCCAGTGCTGCTGCATGGTTGGATTTACGAATACTGGGAGCAGGGCTGGGAGGGCGACTTCCATCGCATCTTCCAGGACGCCCGTTTCTGCGACAGTCGCCTGCAAGGCTGGCGGCATGAGGGCATCGTGCGCCTGGCCGACGGCCAGCACCTGACTATTCTGACTGACGACGGCGCCATTCTGTGGACGGGCCGCCTGCTGGCTCGAAAGATCAGGCGCCGCGACCACCTGCCCACACAGCCCTGGCAACCCGACTGGCATCCGCTCGCTGTGTCCGCTGAGACCTGGGCAGGCTGGTTCGGCGCCCAACCCCCGCTGCGCGCCATCCTGCAGATGTGACGCATGGCGTTTTTGTCAAGCGAAAAGTGGCTCTCCCGCAGTTTCCGTGGATGGTCAGCGGGCATATGATATGTAATGCATGAGGTGACACAGTCAGAAAGTGTGCCAGAGTTGATGCCGAAAAACCCAGAGGCGAAAGCGTATCGAAGCCGTCCAGGGTCTGACGGTACTGTCAATTGAATGACTTGGACTATGAGCAGGCTATTTCGCCGCCACGCGGCCTGACGCGCGCAACCTTCAGGCTGATTCCATGCGCGCGTGCACCCAGCGCACGCCGCGCCAGGCCAGGCTGCCGCAGACGGCGATGAAGGCTTCGATCAGCAGCGTCTTCGGCACATCCAGGCCGGTTATCTGACCCCAGGCCGCGACGACGTCGAGCAGGGTCTTGACGGCGAAAGCGAGCCAGAACCAGCGCCACTGCCGCCGCAGCACGCCATAGAATAGAAGGACGTTGGCAAAGAGGTGAACGAGCACGGTGAAGAAGCGCTCCCAGCCGGCCGCCAGCCCGTTGACCAGACCCTGGACGCCGGTCACACTGGCGCTGAGGCTGGCAGGCGCCAGCTCAGGCGCGACCAGGATCGTCAGCACATTGGCCAGGGAACCCAAGCCGAGCAGCAGCGCTTCCATGGCGCCGAAGCCGATGCCGAAGGCCAGCGCGCGCGGCCAGGCCACCTGGCCAAGGCGCGTGAAGCGTAGGAGTAACCAGACCGGCGCCACTTCGAAGATGCCTGTCAGCGCGCCGACGTAAAGATAAAAGAGCCAGTCGCCGAGCGGCAGGGGATGCAAGACGCGGTAGATCGCCGCGTTGGCCGCAACGGCCCAGGCGATCTTGAGCGCCACGCTGACGACCCAACAGGCGCCGCCGAAGAGCAGATAGCGCCAGTCACGCGTGCGGCGCATGGCGTAGAGGATGAAGCCGAGCGCGACCGCCAGCATCCCCAGCGGCGCCAGCAGCAGCAGGGGCGTTGGGCTGACCGTGGCGATAGGCCCCGGTTTCCATTGCAGCGCATAATTCTTGATGACCAGCGGCTCGTCCCACTGCCATCCCAGCTGATACGCGCCCGCCTCAGCCGGGCGCACGGTGGTGTTGATGACAAAGGGGCCTGGGGCGGTGACAAGCTGCTGCCAGACTGGCTGCCCAGCAGCGTCCAGCAGCTGCACACGCAATCTGCCGGCAACCAGGTCGCCGCGCGCGTCGATACCGATCGGATCGCCGGGGCGCGCGGTGACGGCGGTGAAGGGGAAGTCACGGCCAGCAGTCGTGCGTTCGTAGACTGGGCCGTTCATGCTGGCGCCGGCTTCGATGGCGGTCGCGGCGGGAGTCGCCGCACAACCGTTGAGCAGCCAGAGTGCGCACAGGCTCAGCAGGACGGCCGCGAGCATGGTTCGCTGTTGGAGGCTCATAAAAATCCTGTCTATTTCAACCGCCCGTGGTTGAAATCACAGCGTTGGGCGCGCAGTCGGTCTGCGCCGACTGCCCCCAGCTTGCGTCGGGGGCTTCGTCCTCGTTGTCGCAACCTCGCACGCCTGCCGCAGGGCAAGAGGTCGCCCGAAGGCTGAAATAGCGATCCCCTTGCACGGTGAGACGCCGCGCTGGCGTGGGTCGGTAGTGCAAGAGATCGCCCGAAGGCTGAAATAGTTGTCCCGCGCCAGCGGGCGCGCTGCTGACTGCTGGCGTTGCGCGCCTTGCGCGGCGCTCTCTGGCTTCGGTCAGGCCAACCGTTTCTGGGCGCCGTTGCCAGGCGCCGATAGCAGATCGGCCAGCTGTTGCGCGCCCTGTGAGTCGGTAACGGCCAGCACTTCGTCGCCCACTTCGAAGGCGGTGATGCCGCGCGGCAAAACGATTTCACCCTGGCGCACGATGGCCGCGATGATGCACTGCTCCGGCAAGGCCAGGTCTTTGAGGGCAATCCCCAGGCCGCGGGCGCCGGCAGGCACTTTTTGCTCAACAATGGCAAAGTTGCCGCGCCGCAGTTTGAGCAGGGTCATCATGTCACCCAGCGACATCTCTTCCTCGATCAGGCCAGAGAGAATTTCGGCCGCGTTGAGGGCGACGTCGACATGGAACTTCTGATCGAAGAGCCAGGCCGAACGGGGATTGTTGACGCGGGCGATGGTGCGGGCCACGTTGTAGCGTGAGCGCGCCAGAAAGCAAATCGCCAGGTTGTCCGCATCGTTGTTGGTGACGGCCGCCACGACATCGGCGCGCTGGATCCCCGCTTGCTCCAGGACGTTGGGGTCCGTGGTGTTGCCTTCGTAAATGGTTTCGGTGGGCAGCTCGCGGTGAATGCGGGCCAGAATATCGGCGCGGCTTTCGACCACGCGGATGTCGTGATTCTGCGCCAACAACAGGGTCGCTAATTGGGTTCCGGTGCGTCCGCCGCCGGTAATCAAGACAAACATGTTATTTCTCCCCCAGGGCCACGATGCGTTGACGCACCGCTTCGATGCCGGTTTGGGTGCTGCTTAGATGAAGGATGTCGGCCGTGCGCAGGACGGTGTCCCCCACCGGTTGCATGGCGCGGCCCGCGCGGGTCAGGGCGATAACGAGGCATTGCCCCGGCGGTATGACCTCTTGCAGGGTTTTGCCATCCCAGGTTGGCGGGACAAGCATTTCATAGACTTCGATCTCGCCGTTGCCAGCCGAAAAAACGGCGTGCAGCGCGCCGGGCGCCAGCATTTCTTCGATGCGCTGCGCGCCCCAGCTGCTGGAGCTGATGATTTGCAGACCGAAGGCCTCGTGCATCGGGCGGTAGCGCGGGTCGAAGTTGCGCACGACGACATTTTGGATGTGATAGACGGTGCGCGCCAGGTGCCCAATGACGGCGTTGATGGTGTCTGCGCTGGTCACAGCCGCCAGCGCCTGAGCCGTTTCAAGGCCGGTCCGGTGCAGCATGTCGCTCGAAAGCACATCACCCTCTAACATACGGCCGCGAAAATCAGGCGGAAGATTTTGGAAAGCCTCAGCGACCTGATCAATGACGGTAATTTCATGTTTATTTTGATAGAGTCGGTAGGCAAGCTCAGCGCCCATCCGCCCACAACCAACGACAATGACATTCATAATGCCTCGCTATGACTTGATATCATCCTGGTCCAACTGATAGGGCACATCGGTAATGACAATGCCCGGTTGCGAAAGAAACGCCAGCCG
>DAISHS010000415.1:0-3605 GCA_036822415.1 Chloroflexota bacterium | reverse complement strand
GGGCGATGGTGAGCGATTGTCCATCAAGCGCCAGCTCGAAAAAATCAGAAGTCATGACCGAAGAGAGCCTCCTTGCTCCGAAAATCCATCTTATTTTACCACACCCGACCGTTCAACAACCCGGACAAATTGATAAACTACTTGGGCATCAAGTTGCCATGCCTTGCATTTTCGGGTATGATGGCGCTGCCCCCATCATCCCAACAGCCCAGCATGAGGGAAGAATTCGCATGAAAATCCTAGTTGTTGGCACCGGCTTTGTTGGACTGACCCATGCGGCCGTGTGTTCTGAATTCGGCCACCAGGTCTATGCCTATGACATTGACCAGGCGCGCATTGCGGCCTATCAAAGCGGCGACCGTCAGCGCATCGAACGTTACGTCAATGAGCCAGAGTTGGCCGATGTGATTGCAGAAAACCTGAACCGCCATCTTTTCTTCGTCTCCGATGCGGAGCCGATCCTGGAAGGAACCCAGGTCATCTTCCTTTGCCTCCCGACCCCGCCGCTGCGCAGCGGGGCGACCGACTTGAGCTTCTACCTCAAAGCGGCGCATCAGTTGGCCGAACTTTTGGCCCACCGCCAGGATCAGCGCCGCGTGGTGCTGGTCAACAAAAGCACCGTACCGGTGGGCACGGCGCGTAAGCTGCAAAAAGTATTGCAGGAGCATCACGTCTCCAACTTTGGCGTTGCTTCCAACCCTGAGTTTTTGCCTGAGGGCAATGCCGTCGAGCGCACGCGTAAGCCGGATCGCGTGGTGGTGGGCGCGGATACCAGCGAAGATTTCACCATGCTGCGCCATGTCTACCCGCAGTTCGTCAACCATGTGCGCATCCGCTACATCGAAACGACTCCGGAGACGGCCGAGGCCATCAAGTACGTCTCCAATACGCTGCTTCTGACCTACATCTCTTTCTGGAATGGCGTGGGTGGCCGCCTGGCGGAAACGTTCGATAACATTGACATGGCGCAGCTCAAGCTCGGCGTCACCGCCGACGAGCGCATTAGCACCTGGGGTTCCTATGTGAGCAATGGCGCGGGGGGCAGCTGTTTTGGCAAGGACATTCAATCGCTGGCCTACCAATTGAGCCGTCGCGGCCGCTCGACGGATCTCCTGCGCTCGGTTTACCAGATCAATGAATTTCAGAAAAGCTATCTGATTGATCGTGCGGTGCACGAGGCGCATTTCAGCTTCAATCAAAAGACCGTGGCCCTGCTTGGACTGGCGTTCAAGAAGCATACGAACGACATCCGCGACTCCTCTGCGCTCAAGGTGGTAGACGGTCTGCTGGCGCTGGGCGTCAAGGCGATTCGCGCCTATGATCCGCTGGCGACCGAGGAGGCGCAGCACTACTTCGACCCCGCGCGCAATCACCTGTTCGAGAAGATCAGTTATCACGACAGCGCGCACGCGGCCATGGAAGGCAGCGATGCCTTGTTCATCTCCACCGATTGGGAAGAGTTCCGCGGGATTTCCAATGAGATCGAACGATCCTGCCAACCGCCCTATTTAATCATTGATGGCCGGCGCATGATTTCCGATTTTGCTGAACTGGTCGCCCGCGGCTACACCTACCTGGCCGTGGGATCGCCCGTGCTGCTTCCTCACGCGCCCCCCGCAGAGCCAACGGACGACGACGAGGAGTAGGGACAAGCGCAGGGCTGATCCAAAAGGCTGGACAGAGAGCGAAGGAGTCGTAATGCCAGGCAGATATTTTGACGACTTGACCGTGGGCATGCGCATCCAGCACAGCGTGGGGCGCACCGTCACGGAAATGGACAATGTGCTTTTCAGCGCCCTGACGATGAACCCGCAGCCGCTGCATCTGAACGAGGACTTTGCCAGCCGCACATCGTTTGGACAGCGCATCGTCAACGGGATTTTCACGATGGGCCTGGTGGTCGGCCTGACCGTCGCAGAATTGACGGAAGGCACCATTGTGGCGAACCTCTCCTATGAACGGGTGACCCATCCACGCCCCGTTTTTCATGGCGATACCATCTACGTCGAGACCGAGGTGTTGGAAAAGCGGGATTCTGCCTCCAAGCCAGACCGCGGGCTGGTGCGTTTGCGCCACACAGGCAAAAATCAGGCCGGCGCAGTGGTCATTGAATTGGAGCGCACGGTGCTCTTTCTCAAGCGGCCAGCGTGACGGGGCGTTCAACGGCGTCAGTCCTCACGAGGATAAGCGAAAAAGTTACGTGAAAGGAAGGAAAGTATGAAAGTTGGTGTTTTGGGCGTCGGCAATATCGGCGGCACGCTCGGTAAGAAATGGGTCGAGGCCGGCCACACGGTTCAGTTTGGCTTGCGCAATGTCAACAACCCTGAGGCCCTGGCCCTGGTCAGCGCCCTGGGGCCGCAAGCGTCGGTTGGCACGCTGGCCGCGGCCATTGCCTTTGGCGAGGTCGTTGTCTTTGCCGTTCCCGGCGGCGCGATGGAAGAAACGATTCGCACGCATGCGGCCGCCCTGGCCGGCAAGGTCGTGATTGACGCGGCCAATCGCATGGGCGCGCCCACGATGAACAGCGCGTCTCTCTTTGCCGCGCACGCGCCAACGGTCAAGCTGTTTCGGGCCTTCAACAGCATGGGCTGGGAAAACTTCGCCAACCCCCGCTTTGGCGATCAGCAGGCCGATCTTTTCTACTGCGGCGCGGGCGGCGACGCGCAGGCGGCCGTTGAACGGCTGATTGCGGATGCGGGGCTGCGCCCCATGCGCGTGGGCGAAATCACCCAGGCATCGTTGGTTGACATGGTGACCAGCTTGTGGTTCGCCCTGGCCAACGGGCAGCGCCGGGGCCGCCATTTGGCCTTCAAGGTGCTGACCGACTGAGCCGGGGAGGAGTGTTTATGATGCGCGTGCGACGTTCCGTGCTGTTCATGCCGGGCGACAGCCTACGTAAGATCGAAAAGGCCGCCACGCTGCCGGCAGACAGCGTCATCATGGATCTCGAAGATGGCGTGGCGTTCAACCGCAAAACCGAGGCGCGCGCCACGATCGTCGAGGCCCTGCGCACGCTGGACTTTGGCGGCCGTGAGCGTCTGGTGCGCATCAACCCGGTTGGTTCTGGCCTGGAGATGGCCGATCTGGACGCGGCGGCGGCCGGCCGGCCGGATGGCCTGGTGCTGCCCAAAGTGGAGTCCGCGGCCCAGGTGCAGCGGATCAGTCAGGCCCTGGCGTCAGCCGAAGATGCGCAGGGGTGGCCGCGCGGCGCGGTGCGCCTGCTGGTCATTGTCGAAACCGCCCTGGGCGTCATGAATGTCCGCGAGATCGCCGCGGCGGATGACCGCGTCGATGCGCTGATGTTTGGCGCTGAAGACCTGGCCGGCGACATCGGCGCCACGCGCACGGCCGAAGGCTGGGAAGTCTTCTACGCGCGCAGCGCGGTGGTGACGGCCGCGGCCGCCTACCATCGGCAGGCGATTGATACCGTCTTTGTTGATTTGAGCGATGGGGAGGGCCTGCGCCGCGAGTGTCAACGCGCCATGCAGATGGGTTACAGCGGCAAGATGGCGATTCACCCGCGTCAGGTAGAGATTATCAACGCCGCGTTTACTCCGTCAGCCGAGGCCGTGGCCGGGGCCAGGCGCCTGATCGCGGCCTACGCC
>DAISHS010000414.1:0-3618 GCA_036822415.1 Chloroflexota bacterium | reverse complement strand
CCTGGGGCAGCGACACCAGCGTCCTCGATCCATCGGTGGCGGTCGTGCCCGCCGGCCATTCGGCCGAGCGCCTCAGCGCCGGCTACGACACCGACACCGCAGCCGACTGGGTCAACCGCTTCCCGCCCGCCCCCGGCTGGGACGGCAGCGGCGCAGCAACGCCCACAGTATCGCCCAGCGTCACACCGACAGGGAACGTAACGACAACGCCATCGCCAACAGCGACGCCGTTACCGCCCATCTCGCTGAACGAGGTGCTGCCCGCGCCGTTTGCCGTTGACTGGAATGGGGATGGTACGCCCGATCAGAACGATGAGTGGATCGAGCTTTACAACGCGGGCGACAGCGTCGTCAACCTCGAAGGCTGGCAATTGGACGACCTGGCCAACGGCGGCACCCTGCCCTACACCATCCCGAGCGGGCGCTTCCTGAATCCGGGGGGCTTCGCCGTCTTCTTCCGCAGCGAGACCGGTGTGGCGCTCAATAACACGGGCAATGAGCAGGTGCGTCTGCTGGCGCCGGGCGGCGTCCAGGTTGAAGATTACTGGTTTGCCAACCCCGACGTGGACTGGTCGTACAGCAAGGTTGTAGATGGCGGCGCGGTCTGGACTGACACCTACCCGCCGTCACCTGGCGGCCCCAATCAGGCGGCTACACCGACTTCCACCCCGACCGTTGGCCCAACGCCAACGGCGACCATCACGCCGACGCCGATTGCGCCGCGGGCAGTGGTCATCAACGAAGTGGCCTGGGGCGGCACGATCGCCAGCAGCAGTGACGAATGGCTCGAGCTGTTCAATCCAGGCGCCGCGCCCATCAGCCTGGTCGGTTGGCGGCTCAGCGATGACAACGATGTCAGCATTGCTCTCACCGGGACCCTGGCGGCGCAGGCCTATTTTCTGCTCGAACGCGGCGACGACACCACGATCAGCGACATCACGGCCGATCAAATCTACAATGGCACGCTGAACAACAGCGGCGAGCGCTTGACCCTTTTCGGCCCTGCGGGTGAAATCGTAGACACGGCCAATGCCAATGGCGGAGCCTGGGCGGCCGGCAGCGGCGCCCCTGGCTATGACAGTATGGAGCGCGTGGATGCCGCCCTGCCCGACGATGACGCCAATTGGGCCAGCAACAACCGCCTTATTCGCAACGGGCACGATGCCATCGGCAACCCGATCAACGGCACGCCGCGTCAGCTGAACGCGGCCAGCCAGGCGCTGCCCACGCCCACCAGCGGCCCCACCCCCACGCCGACGCTCACGCCAACGCCCAATCCGCTGTGGCAAACGGCGCGCTTGAACGAGTTTCTGCCCGCGCCGGAAAACGTAGACTGGAACGGCGATGGCGTGTTGGATGAAAATGATGAATATGTCGAGCTTTTCAACACCGGCGACGCCGATGTCAACCTGGGCGGATGGCGGTTCGATGACATCGCCAACGGCGGTTCATCTCCGTACACCTTCCCGGCCGACGCCCTGCTGCCCGCGCACGGCTTCCGCGTCTTCTTCCGCAGCCAGACTGGCGTGGCCCTCAACAACAGCGGCGGCGACGATGTGCGCCTGCTAACGCCGGACGGCCAGGTGGCGCAGTCGGTCCATTACGCGACGGCCAGCAACGACCAGGCCTGGAGCGCCTTGCCCGATGGCAGCGATACCTGGGTAGACTCCGTGCCGCCGTCGCCCGGCGTCACGAATGTACCCAACCTCGGCCCCGTCATCGTCAGCGGCGCCGTTTACCGCGGCCAGCTCGGTGATCTGACGCAGCCGTTGGGCGGCGTCACCGTACAGCTATGGGCCGGCGGACATGCCAACGCCTGGGACCGCTGGCTCCTCAATAGCCTGACCCGGCCCGACGGCAGCTTCCGCCTGGAACTCCCCCTTGCCCTGGCGACGCTGCCCTATTACCACGTGGTCGAAATTGATCCCACCGGCCTGGTCTCTGTGGGCGCGGTCGCGGGCAACGGCGGCGTCGTGGTTGATCCAAACTGGATGGTGATTGGCCCGATCAGCGGCGGCGAGTTCGCCGGATTCGCCTTCTGGGATGACGAGCCACAAGCCACGCCCACAGCCCTCCCGCCCGCGGCCGTGCTGATCACCGAAGTCGAGTACGATAGCATCGAGCCTGGCAGCGACAGCGCGTGGGAATGGGTTGAGCTGCGCAACAACTCCGATTCTCTGCTGAGCCTGAGCGGCTGGTCGTTGGCCGATAACCTGGGCGTTGATCTTCTGCCAACGCTCGTGCTGACGCCTGGCGCTTACCTCATCCTGGCCGCCAGCCCGGCTGATTTCCTGACGCACTATCCGGCCGTCAGCGCGCCCATCATCGCCATCCCCGACGGGCAGATTGGCAATGGCCTGGGCAATACGGGCGACTTGCTGCGCCTGACCGACATCGCCGGCCGCCTGGTGGACGCCCTCTCCTGGGGTGACAACAGCAGCATCTTCGATCCGCCCGCGCCTGATGTGGCGCCAGGGCACAGCCTGGCGCGCCGCGATCCCAGCGTGGATACCGACCGCGCCGTGGACTGGTTCGATGAAGCCGCGCCCTCGCCTGGCAGCGGGCCGCTGTCCATCACGCCGACGCCGACAGCCACGAATACTCCGGGCGGCCCCCCAACCGCTACGCCCACGCCGGCCGCGCCGTTGACCCTCGTTATCAATGAAGTTGCCTGGGGCGGCACTCTGGCCAGCGCCAATGACGAATGGATCGAGCTGCTCAATCCAGGCCCGGCCGCCGTTGATCTGACCGGCTGGACGCTGAGCGACGGCAGCGATATTTCGATCACGCTCGGCGGCGCGCTGGAGCCAGGCGCCTTCTACCTCTTGGAGCGCGAGGACGACAGCACGGTCAGCGACACACCGGCCGATCAGATCTATCACGGCACGCTGAGCAATAGCGGCGAAATCTTGACCCTGCGTGATGCTCGCGGTCAGGAGGTAGATACGGCCAACAGCAGCGGCGGGGCATGGCCGGCCGGCTCTGGTTCTCCCCATTATGTCAGCATGGAACGCATGGATGCCGCCATGCCAGACAGCGACGCCAATTGGGCGGCCAACAATGGCCTGGTGCGGAACGGGCTGGATGCGGACGGCAACCCGATTCAGGGCACACCACGCCAACCGAATTCGGTGACGTTGCCCCTGCCGACGGCCACGGCGACCGGGTCTGTGACGCCGACGCCAACGCCCGATCCGGCCTGGGCCGCCGTGCGCCTGAACGAGTTCCTGCCCGCGCCGCATGCCGTGGACTGGAACGGCGACGGCGCGTTGGACGAAAACGACGAGTATGTCGAGCTGTTCAACACGGGCGCTGCTGACCTTGACCTGAGCGGCTTCCGTCTCGATGACCTCGCCAACGGCGGCTCGACGCCCTACACCTTCCCGGCCGACACCCTGCTGCCCGCGCACGGCTTCCGGGTCTTCTTCCGCAGCCAGACTGGCGTGGCCCTCAACAACAGCGGCGGCGACGATGTGCGCCTGCTGGCGCCGGACGGCCAAGAACTGCAGGCCGTTCATTACGCCAGCGCGCACGACGACCGCAGCTGGAGCGCCCTGCCCGATGGCAGCGACGCCTGGAGCGAGAGCGCCGAACCCTCGCCCGGCCGCAGCAACTGCG
>DAISHS010000413.1:0-3630 GCA_036822415.1 Chloroflexota bacterium | reverse complement strand
CAGAGATCAGAGATCAGAGATCAGAGATCAGAGATCAGACGCGCGACGGGGGATTTGTGGGGGCCATGCCAGGCGCTGACGATCCTCACAGGCCCCTTGTTCACTCAACGCAGGCAAAGTTTCCTCATTTTACCACATTGACCTGCTACTGTAACAAAGCTACGATAGCAAAGTAGAAAGTAGCAAAGTAGAAAGTAGCAAAGCCACGATAGCAAAATAGCAAAGTAGCAAAGCTACGGTAGCAAAGCTGCGATCAATTGAACGAAGCCGCCTGGCCGCAAGCGGTTCAAGGCTGCGGCCAGAAGGCTTTGGCTAATCAAAAATGGCCTTCAGCGCATAGGTGTCGCTGTTGCTGAAGCCGCTGGTTTGTTTGACCCGCACATAGTAGACGCCGGCCGCCAGAATTGGCGTTTGAATGGCCTCGTCGGGATTGCCGGTGTCAGAGCGGTAAAGCTCCGTGCGATTGTTGTTATAAAGGAACAGATCATAGTTCGTGTTGGCCGGCAGACTGGTCAATTCGATGCGGATCGTATGCGCGGTCAGCAGCTGCAACGGATAGTAGTCGTTGGCGTCCTGCGCGGACTCGATGAAGGCAAAGTGCACCACGTTGGATGTGAGCCAACAGGAGCCAGCTTGATCGAACGAATCATTCGGTTCGCAGGGGCCGTGAGTCGTCAGGCGCAGCACGTAGGGATTGTCATAATTGGGCGGCGCCGATGGGCGCACGACACGGATGGCGTAATGATTGGCCTGACCGGGCGCCTCGACCTCGAAGGCCTCGCGCTGGTTCAGCGGGGTGGTGACCTCGCCCAGTTTAGTGCTGCTGGAAGCATAAAACGCCAGCTGGTAGTCGGCCGTGGTCGGGATGTTGCGCAACGTCACCAGCAAGGATTGAGGCTGACTCAGGTTGAAACGGTAAAAGTCGCGCAAGTCCGTCGTACACTTGAAGTAGCCGTTGAAATCCTGGTTGAAAGGCAGCGGCCCCCACGCAGCGGCGTAGGAATCGTTCGGTTCGTAGGGGTCGCCGGGGCAAGGCGACGTGGGCGTAGCGGTCGGCGTCCAGGTGGGTGTGCGCGTCGGCGTCCACGTGGAGGTTACGGTCGGCGTTGGCGTTGCTGTCGGCGTCAATGCCTGCGTCGGCGTCGGCGTAATCGTCGGCGGCGGCTGCCTGTTGATCAACGGCAGCAGCGCGCGACCACCGCTGCGCGTGGCGGTTGGCGTCGGTGTGCGCGTGGGCGTGCGCGTCGGTGTGCGCGTCGGTGTGCGCGTCGGGGTGAGCGTGGACGTGGGGGTGTTGGTTGGCCCGCAGGGGGTGAACTGGTTTGGCGTATAAGCGGCATCGTTAGTCAACAGGACCATGTCCAGCCGGCTGTAGGCTTCACGCACGCCGATGCGCAGGGTGTGGGTCCCAGCGGCCAGATCAAAAACGGTGACATCGTTCCCCTCCAGGCCCACTGCATCCCAGCCCCAGATCCATTGGTCGTTGAACTGGGGAATTTCATACCATCCATCAGGCGCGCTATCGAAGGCAATCAGAAACGAATTTTGGGTGTAACTCAGCCCCATGGCGCGCGCCCACAGATAGTAAGCGCCAGCACGGGGAACAGTGATCTGAAAGGTAGATGATCCGCCTGACCAGCCTGTCGGATAGAAAATATATTGGCAAGCCGAGGCGGTCGCATCCGTGCCGAGGCTGATCGGCTGCGTCAACGTCCCGTTCTCGGCCTCCTGATACCAGACGAAGAGGGGCGCGGTCGTTGCGGTGGGTGTTGGGGTGGGCGTTCGGGATGGAGTGGCCGTCGGTGTTGGCGTTCGGGATGGAGCGGCAGTCGGTGTTGGGGTATTCGTTGGCGGCTGGTTGACCACGCTCCCGTAGACGATGAACGGCATTCCTTGCTGCGTGCTGGTTCCATTATCCACGGTATCACCCCATGCGTTATTGGCGAACTGCCGCCCATTGCCGGTCGTGGTTTGCCCGTTGATGGTAATGGGCGGCCCCCACGGCCCGGTCAGGTTGTGATCCCCATCGGACTGCCAATCGAGCCAGTACGTACCAGGCGGCAGGACAAACCCGGCGGCGGCGCGAATGCCCATCACGGGGCGTTGCGTATTGCCTGGTGCGTTTTCCGCACGCCGGTAGATTCCCCAGAAATCAGCGCGCGCCCAGCGGTTGGTTGTCGTGTCGCCGACGATCACCTGGCTGCCGCCGTCGCCTGGACGTCCATTCCAGATCTGGTAGTTGATCGAATTGATGGTAGGCGTGGTCGAAGAGTTGGTCTGGTAGGCAAGGAAGACAAAATAGTCTATCTGCCAGCCGCCGGGGTCGCTGACGGTGAAATCGTCAGCAAGACGAAAGTTGCCCGTGACCTGATCGTTAAAACCCAATATGTTCATGCCCAAGGAAGTCTGGAGGACACTCTCATTCGCGCCGCCCGTACCGGTGCCAAAACTATTGATGATGGAGCCGTTGTCCCATAGCACAGATGCTGGCTGCTCCGGCAAGCGATAGGGTGCGGGCGGCCCTGCAACGGCCATGGGCGGGGCATCTTCGACACGCTCCCACGGCGGCGGCGGCGAAACAGACACCGCGGTCGTCTGCGGCGTCTGGAATATGAGCGCTCCCAGGGTTAGAAGTAAGATCGCAATAAATACCAGGAATTTACGCATAGGATTGCCTCACGGGATAGGGGTATTTGTTGGCGGCGGCGGCTCGGTGGGATCGGGAATCGGCGTGTTGGTCGGCGGCGCGGGCGTATCCGTGGGCGGCGCGGGCGTGTCGGTGGGGGGCGCCGGTGTGTCGGTGGGCGGCGCGGGTGTGTTGGTGGGCGGCAGGGGCGTCGGCGTCGGCGGTACAGGCGTCGCCGTTGGCGGTACACGCGTGGCCGTTGCCGGCGGACGTGTGGCTGTCGGCGTGCGCGTGGCGGTCACCGTCGGCGTGGCGCTGAAGGTGGCCGTGGGTGTTGGGGTGGCGGTAGCCAGCGCAGTGACGGTTGGCGTGGCCGATGGCGTCCGTGTCGGCGTGGCGCTGGCCAGGGCGGTTTGCGTGGGCGTTGCGGTCAGCAACGGCAGCGGGGAGGCCGTGGGCGCGGGCGCTGTCGCCGTTGGGGGAACGGGCGTTGACGTTTCGACGATCACGGGGACCGTCGTTGCGGTGGGGTTGACCGCCGGTGAACGTGGTCGCGTCAGGGCCAGCCCGGCAACGCCCAGGATGATGATGCCGGCCAACGCGCCCAGGATGGGCAGTAAGGGCAGGCCCCGTCGTGATGACGGCGGGGCTTGGGCGCCGGTGAAGGCCCCAGGCGCCCGCGCCGCGCTCCCAGACGATGGGGAAGAGACTGGCGCTGGCCCTGTCACGAGGGTTGCGCCCGCCAGGGTAGGAGGCGTTTGCCCCAGGGTTTGCGTGGGCGCCTGCGCTGCAGCGGCTGACGCGTCGCGCCCCGTCAATGGCGCAGTGGGCGGCGAGGCAGCGGCGACGGCGGGCTGGCTGCTGCGGGCAGATGCGCCGGGCGCGGGCGACTTCCCCGCGCCGGAGCGTGGGCTGGGCTGCGTGGTCGCCGCGCCCGCCTGCGGCTTCGTTGGCGTCGGCAGGTTGATCGCCTTCAGCCCTGGCGGCATCTTACCGCTGGCCGC
>DAISHS010000412.1:0-3642 GCA_036822415.1 Chloroflexota bacterium | reverse complement strand
TTGACGCGTTCGATCACCCCTTGAATGTGCTCCATCCCCACGACCATTTCCACCTTCTCACCAATGGCAAACGTATTGCGGAAGATGAAACTGCCGCCGGCCAGCAGGTCGTTGACGAAGGCCCGCGCGCCCAGGCCAAACGCCGCGCTGAAGAGGCCAATCATCCAGACCAGGGTATCGGAATGGATGAAAAGAGCCAACGTGGCGACGATGGCGACAACGAAGGCGGCGAACTTGATGCCGCTGGCGATGAGGCCCTGCAAAGTTTGGCGGCGTTCTTGCGTAGGGCGTTGATGCCGCGGCGCCAGGTAGGTGAGCCAGGCCACGCCCCGCGCCAGGCGGTGCGCCAGCGCCGCGACAAGCAGCGCCAGCAGGAAGTAGAGGCCGATCAGCAGCGCTGCGCTGGTCAGCGGCTGCGCGGCGAGCAAAGCAGATGGCAATGATATCATTCAGCTACAACCTGCGCTGGGGTTTCCAACAGCGGATAATAGCGCGCGGGGCGCCGACGCTGAAGATGCTGCTCGGCCACGTAGGCCACCCGCAGCAGCGTCGCCTCGGCCCAGTGGCGGCCCATGGCCTGCATGCCAATCGGCAGCCCTTCGGCATCGTAGCCGACCGGGAAACTGAGCGCCGGCAGGCCGGCCAGATTGCCGGGGAAAACGAAGCGCATCACCTCGGTGTCCGCGCTGAGGTCTGACCAGGGGCCGGTTGCGCCCCCTGGCGGAATGAGCGGCGCCGTGATGGCCGTGGCCGGTGTCAGGATGACATCCACGCGGCGGAAAATGTCGTCGAACGCGGCCAGGGCGCGCGTACGCATGCGCTGCGCCTTGATGTAATCGTACGCGCTGAAGGCGTGGGTCAGGGCCAGCGTGGTTTGCACCGACGGCCCCAGGCGGCGCATCTCCGCGCCCTGATTGCGCATGTTGGCGGCCATCTCGCTGAGGATCGTGATGATGTGGGCCAGGCGCATCGCGTCCAATTCGGGCACCACAATCTCTTGCACCTGCGCGCCCGCGCGTTCGAACTGAGCCGCCATCGCCTCGTTGGCCGCCACGACGGCTGGCGCGGCGTGGCGAAACCAGGGCCGGTAGATGCCCAGCGTCAGCCCGCGCAGGTCAGGGTCATTCCAGCGTTCCAGGCTGACGGCCGGCTGCTGCTGTGAATTGGGGTCGCGCGCATCGGGGCCGGCGATCAGACCATAGGCCAGAGTCACGTCGGCCACGGTCGCGCCCAAGGGGCCGAGGTGCGCCACGCTCCAGCAGAGCGGCGCCGCGCCCGCCTCACTGACGCGGCCAAAGGTCGGTTTGAGTCCCACCAGGCCGCACAGGCTGGCCGGGATGCGGATCGAGCCGCCGCCGTCCGCGCCGATGGCGATGGGGCAGAGGCCCGCGGCCACGGCGACTGCGGAGCCGCTGGAGCTGCCGCCGGTATCGTGACTGGGCGCATACGGGTTGCGCGTGGCGCCGTAGTGCGCATTGGCGCCGTTGGGGTTGATGCCGATCTCATGCATGTTGGCCTTGCCGATCAACAGCGCGCCGGCCGCGCGCAAGCGCGCCACCACCGTGGCATCGGTCAGCGCCGGGCGGCGTCCCAGGAAGGCCGTGCCGACGGTGGTTGGGTAGGGCGTTTGATCCACCTCGTCCTTGATCGCCACCGGCACGCCGTCGAGCAGGCTCAAGGCCTGGCCGGCCGCCAGGCGTGCGCTCGAGGCCTGGGCCTGGGCCAGGATGTCAGCCGCATTGCTGGCGATGAACGCGCGCAGCGGCGGATCGCCGGCGTCGCTGGCCTTGATGGCGTCAAGCACCCGCTGAGCTACGGCCGTGGGCGTGGCGCGGCCCGCGCGGTAGGCCTGAGCAACATCGCGCGCGGTGATGAACACCGCGCCGGGGGTGTAGGGGCCGAGCGCTTCTTCCACGGCGGCTGGCGTCAGGGGGGCCGTGGCCGGTGTCTCGGCCCGCGCCAACGGGTAGAACGTCGGCGCTTCTTCCAGGTTGAGGGTATGAAAACGGTCAAAACCGCCCTGCTTGAGCAGGTTGGGCATGAGTGCGGCGCGGGAGACCGGGTTTGCCAGGGCGCCCGCAAAGGCGCGCAGCGTAGCGCCGGTCAGCTTGGGCAAATTCAGCGCATGGAGATCATATTCATTCATGGCAGCTCACTCCTCGCAGGCGAGTTGATCTTTTGCAGGCCGTGTCTATGCGTAGACGGCCAGAGACACGCACGCCTTTCTATAGTATACCATAGGCGAATGAGGAATGATGAAACAACTCGACGCCAGAAAATCGCCTATGCTTGAACCAGACAGGGGTTGACGGCGTCTAGGCAAGTAACGCCGGGGCTGATTTGAAAATAGCCCAGAGAAGAGAGAGAATTGGCCTGAAAATAATGCGTGGTTCGTCTATTTTCATCTACGCCTGTGCCCTTGCCGGGCACGGGCGCTGATCTCCAATCGCTTCGCATCACATCCTTTGGAGGCGCCTTGTGCTTGTGCATCATCTCTTGACCCATCATCGCCGCCAGGCGGCGGTCGTTGCCTCGTTAGCCTTTGCCACGGCCGTCTGCCTGGCGCAGCTGGCCGTGCGCGCGGTCTATGCTCGCAGCGCGGTTCATTTTGGCCTGGTCTGGAACCTGTTTCTGGCCTGGCTGCCCATGCTGGGCGCGCTGGCCGCGTACAACGTGGGGCAGCGCGGCCGCTGGCGCAAGTGGCTGCTGGCGCTCCCCTGCCTGGTTTTCTGGCTGCTCTTCTTCCCCAATGCGCCCTACATCCTGACCGACATTCTGCACCTGCAGCCGCAGGGCAACGTGCCGCTCTGGTACGACCTGATCTTGCTGATTACGTTTGCCTGGACCGGCGCGTTTCTCGGTCTGATCTCGCTCTACTTGATGCAATCGTTGGTGCAGCGCGCGATCGGGGCGCAGGCCGGTTGGATCTTCACCCTGGCCGTGCTGGCTTTGAGCGGCTTTGGGGTTTACCTGGGGCGCTTTCCGCGCTGGAACAGCTGGGATGTGCTGCTCAATCCGTCCGGCCTGCTGTTCGATATCGCCAGCCGCGTGCGTCACCCACTGGCCAACGCATCCACGTTCGTCTTCTCTGCGCTCTTCGCCCTCTGCCTTGCGGCGATGTACTTCATGCTGGTTGCGATCATCGAATTCAGGCAGGAGGACCGCCCCGCGCCGGCCGATTGACGCAGATCGGGCGACTGCAAGTCGCTGCAACGATTGCAAAGTCCACCTGCGTGGACTACACCCCGAAACTGAAATGCACCCGGCTTGGCGCGACAGGTGCAGTTTGGTTTATCGCAGGGCTATGTTATAATGAACAGGTACTTCTGACCTGGTCATCGTGTCTGTCATTCGCCCGGGCCTGACGAATCCCCCGAAACCCTGAACGTCAGGTTCCTGATAATCGCCGGATTTCAACCATGGCGTCGTGTCCGAACCCAAACCGATGCTTGTCGAGCAACAGCCATCCGTGGCGCGCGTTTCCGCGCCGGGGATGGCTGTTTACGTTTCGGCCGGCTCAGGCGTTTGCAGTCCAGAAGGGGATCGCTGCGCTCTGGCGCGGATCGAAGGCCGCCAAACTGGGATGCTGACGCAGCGCTTGAGCCAGCGCGGCCCACAGCCAATTGGGCATGGGGCCGTCCA
>DAISHS010000411.1:0-3663 GCA_036822415.1 Chloroflexota bacterium | reverse complement strand
GCTTGATTGCCTGGAATGGGCAGAGACTGGAGCCGCTGCAGCCGCTGGCGCAGGTACAGGGCGCGCGCACGGTAGCTGACCTGGTCCTGGAGGATCGGGAGTGATTCTGTACCTGGACACGAGCGCCCTGGTCAAGCGCTACATTTTTGAGCGAGGAACTGCTGAGGTTGAGCTGGCCATGCAGGAGGCGGCCGTCAGTGGGACATCCATGATTGCACGCGCGGAAATGGCGGCCGCTTTTGCCAAAGCTGTACGCACGAATGTCCTCAGTCGAGACGCTGCCGCCGCGGCGCTCGGCGCGTTTCATGGCGAGTGGCCGCGCCTGGTCCGGGTGCAGATAACCGAGCTCCTGGTTGCACAGGCCGATAACCTGGCTTGGGAGTTCGGCCTGCGCGGGTATGATGCCGTGCATCTGGCCTCTGCGTTGCTGTGGCAACAAGGCCTGGACAGCGCCGTGGCCTTCGCGACCTTTGACTTGCGCTTGTGGGACGCGGCCAATCAACGCGGGTTGCCAGTGCTGCCGGTTGACTTACCTGCCCTGGTGGCGGCCTGGCGCTCCTGAGTCCAGTTTGTCGTCAGGCCTCGCGGCCGATGGTATTACTATCGGCGCAGGGCGATCTATTTCACCCTTTGACCTCAAAGGCTGACGCAGCCTGACCGGCGACGCCGTCGCCTGGCGAGCGTCTGGGAGGCAATTCATCCATGAACAAACCCACGTCCTGGCCGGCGCCGCGAGCAGCCAGGCCCGCATCCCAGAACCCAGAGATGTGACATCCCCTGACCGCTGAACCCTGGCGCCTGATCCCTGGTTTCGGCTTCCACAGCGGGCGCGATTCGATGTTTTCGGCTTTCAATGCCAGGCGGATCGCCTCTCCGTGGGCGCTGAACGCCTGCGGGTCCACTGTGATACGGGTGAGCCAGCGCGTGCAGCGGCCCCACGACGCTTCGGGCATCAGGGTGATGCCGGGGAGATCACCAACGGCCTGGGCGTAGGTGTCGAAGATGCGCCGGTTGGCGGCCACACGATCCGCCAATACCTGCATCTGGCCGCAGCCTACAGCGGCCAGATGGTTGCTCATGCGGTAAACATAGCCGATCTCCGAGTGCTGGTAGTGCGGGGCCGGGTCACACGCCTGGGTGGAGAGCTTGCGCGCGTGGTCAATCAAGGCTTTGTCGGTCGAGATACATCCCGCCGCCGGAGGTGGTGATGATCTCCTTGCCGTTGAAGGAGAAGATGCCGGCCCCGCCGAAGGTGCCCGGTGAGCGGCCCGGGGGGGACGCAGATTCCCCCTGATTCCCATGAATCTTCTGTACCGGGTCCAGTTCTCGAATCAGCCGCCTCCCGGTTGCTCCTGGCGCCAGGCGCTTATTGTGTCCTGCAACGTACGCGCCATCTGCACCAAGCCCGCGCTGACTGCAAAGCATCCTCTGCGCCGCTTTCCCGGCGTTTTCCAGCGCCAATTGCGCATTGTCAACGCAAGATCGCCAGCGTTCGAGGGTGAAATCCTGGTCGGCTTCGGCCAGAAAGCCCGCAGCAAGCGCAATCCGGTAATCTACATCTCTAGACGTGCTCACGGTAGCCCTCCCAGGTCACTGCCCATTCTTTCTGGGGCAGGGATGGGAACATCCACATCCAGGTTCCCGCCAGGCGCCTGCGCTGCAGGCCGGCGGCGCGCAGGGCCTGTATGACCCCGGTGCGCAACTCTTCGAAATACGACTGCCCAAAGAGGCCAATCCCGTCCACGCAGACATCCACCATCAGCGGGGCGAGATCGCCATGCAGTTCCTCCGGTGTCTTCGCGATCACGGACAAGCGCTCGGGCAAGCGCAGCAACTGTGGCAGCAGCGGCGCCATCACCTCGCGCTGGCGCGCCAAAGGGTCCTGGGGCAGACCCTCGATCACCACAAAGATGTCGTGGTCGCTGCCTGGATGCGCTTCCCCGCGGCTGCGCGAGCCGAAGAGAACGATCATCCGTACGCGTTCACCGAACCGCTCCAGGAGGGCCTGGACCAACAGGCTATAACTTGTGTACTCATTCATGGCTATCATTGTACACCATTTTTGTCCAACTGACCAGAGATGTCGCGCCAGATGGGGAGGTCGTAAAGCTCATCAATACCTCGCCAACAGCCCTTTACCACTCAGCTTCAGACAGGGGTTCAGAGCTGTGGATTTCACACATTTGGAATTCCTGCAGAAGATAAGAGGCTGGAAACCCTTACAGGTACAACTGCCAGGGGTAGACCATGTGCTCGTCGGCCGGCTGGCCATAGAGGCCAACAACCCGGTATTCTGGTTCGGCTGCGTCGCGTTGGAAAAATGACCTGACCGCAGGTGGAGTTGTTTGCGGAAAGCGCAGTTTGACTTCCACCGGCAATGGCGCCTGCGGGCGTTGAACGATAAAGTCAATCTCTTTTTTGTCGGCGGTGCGCCAGTACGCGACGAACTCAGGGCCGTACAGTTTCAGCAGTTCGACAAAAACGCTTGTCTCGAAGACGGGACCAAGCACCTCGCGCTGCAGTTGTTTGAGCCAAAGCAGCTGCATCATGCCGGTGTCGCACAGGAAAACCTTGGGCGTCTTGAATAGCTCGGTGCGCAGATTGCGGCTGTAGGGCCGCACAATTCGAATCACGTAGGTCTGTTCCAGCAAGAACAAGAAGCGCTCGACGGTGGGCCGGGACAGGTCGCAGGTGTTGCTCAGTTCGGCAATGTTGAGCAAATTGCCGCTTTGAGCGGCCAGCATCTCCAACAGACGATTGAACTTACCGACGTCCTTGATTTCCGCCAGATCACGAATGTCCTTACGAACATAGGTATCAATGATCTGCTGCAGATACCTCTCCTTCATCGCGACGTCTGGCGTCAGTACGATCTTGGGATAGCCGCCGTACAAGGCATACTCGGCGTAGAGAGCTTGCAGCTCCATGACCTTCGTTTCCGTATAAACTGGGGCCGGCGCAAAAGCAACGCCGCGAAAGTCAAGCATCTCACGAAAAGAGAGGGGATAGATCACGAAGTTCACCGTCCGACCCACCAGAGAATTGCGGAACTTGTTCTTCATCTCGAAACTGGAAGACCCTGAGACGATCAGTTTCAGTTCGTGATGATGGTCGGCGATCAGTTTCATGAAGGATGAGGGATTGGACAGATACTGGATTTCGTCCACCAGCGTAAACAGCCTGCGCTCCTGCTGACGCAACGCGACGAAATCTACGCCCCGCTCCTGCAGATAGCGCAAGAATTCCTCGACGCCGCGTTCCAGAACGGCCACAAGCCGGCTGTCCTCCAGATCGAGGTAGAAGACGCGCTCTCCCTGCGCTTCCAGCTCCCGCTGCAAATAGAGCATGATCGAAGTCTTGCCGACCTGTCGAGCGCCATGCAGCACGATGATGTCATCGCTCGACAAATAGCGCCTGATTTCGGCCATGACCCGACGCTCGAAGAGGGTTCTTTCCATCGGTTGACCTCGCACATGATGTCAGATAATCATCAAGCGAGTGTATTCTATATCAAATATGATTATCAGTCAACATTAATCTAGAAAGATCACAGAGAACACAGAGAAAGCCGCCTGAAACCTCTGTGATTTTTGTGCTCTCTGTGGCAAGGAATTCTTGCCCACGGCCACAGCGCCTGGGCCTGGTCCGGCGGCGCAAATACCT
>DAISHS010000410.1:0-3686 GCA_036822415.1 Chloroflexota bacterium | reverse complement strand
TCAGTTTCGATCTCGAAGCGCGTGACGCGCTGCTGCTGTACTTCTTTGCGGCCATTGGCCTGGGTACCGACGCCCGCACGCTGCGCCATGGTGGACGGCCCTTGCTGATCCTGTCGGGGTTGGCCATCGGGTTCATGGTGCTGCAGAACCTGGCCGGGATGGAGATGGCACGCGCCTTCGGCCTGGATCCGCGCGCCGGGCTGATGGTGGGATCGATTTCCCTGACCGGAGGCGTGGGCACCACCTTGGCCTGGTCCGATCACTTCGTTCAAAACCTCGGCATTGCGCAAGCGCAGGAACTGGGATTGGCAGCGAACATGATCGGCCTGATCGCGGCCTGCACCATCGGGGGCCCAGTCGCAAGCTTGCTCATGCGTAGGCATCGGCTTCAAGCCTCTGGGGACAGCGCCCTGGAAATTGGCACGCTGCACAGGGATGAGCAGCATGCCCGCCTGGACTACTACGGCCTGCTGCTGGCATTGCTCTGGCTCAACTTCGCCTTGATGTTGGGATACGGAATCAATGCCTTGGTCGCGCGTACCGCCGTCACGCTGCCCGCCTTTGTGGGCTGCCTGCTGGCCGGAATTCTCCTGCGCATGGCGGCCGACTGGATGAGGCCAAGTGGGCGCGGACGTTTATGGAACTGGCCGAGCATGCAGCCAGGCATCGCCCTGGTTTCCGACATGTCATTGGGCCTGTTTCTGACCATGGCGCTGATGGGACTCAGGCTCTGGGAACTGCAGCCCGTGCTCGCCTTCATCACGGCGGCGATGCTGGTGCAGATTGCCTTGGTCATCGCATTCGTTTTGCTGATTGTTTTTCGGGCAATGGGCAAGGATTACCAAGCCGCCGTGGTGTGCGCGGGTTTCGGCGGTATTGCGCTGGGATCTACCGCCACTGCCATCGCCAACATGACGGCGGTGACTCGGGAGCATGGTGCGGCACGCGAGGCGTTCATTGTGGTGCCCTTGGTATGTGGGTTCGTCATCGATATTGCGAACGCACTGGTAATCAGCCTGATGGCCGGTTAGGCGAAGCGAAACAGCGGAGCGAGCTGGCAGATGGATACATCGCTGACGCGCTGGCGAGGCGTCGTCGCCCAGGAAATCGCAATCGACTCCCGTTTTCAAGCAAGGGGCTCTTTCTACTTGTGCAGAAATAGAGGTAATACGCTTTGACGAATAAAAAGAACGGCAATATCGACTCAGCCATCAATCCGAAGTTGGATGGGGATGCCCATGTCGCTTGGGCACAGGCTTGGTCGTCTATTTCGCCGGAGACATCGTTGCTCGCGTGGGTGGACTGGGCGAGCCATTTAGCAAACAGTCCTGGCAAGCAAGCCGAGCTTTTGGCGTTTGCAGCCTCCCTGTCCGAGCAATGGATGGCCGTATTGAAGAAGAATCGGGCCAACCCGAACCGGGGAGCCACCGCTCCTGACCGGTCACCTGTCAATGACCGCCGCTTCAACGATTCTGCATGGGATCAATGGCCCTACGACCTTTTCCGCAGTTCATTCGTCAATCAGACCAAATGGTGGGAGCAGGCCACGCAGGGGGTGTGGGGAGTGGATCCGAAACACCAACGCCTGCTGGCGTTTGGCGCCAAACAGTGGCTGGAAATGCTTTCGCCCGCCAACGCTGCGGTTTTCAACCCCGTTGTCCTGAAAAGAACCATCGCAGAGCAAGGCGCCAATCTAGCGCGGGGGACGTCCAACTTTCTCGACGACTTGCGTCGGCAACTATCCGGCCAGCCTCCCGCGGGAACGGAGAACTTCGTCGTTGGGCGCGACGTAGCGGTCACGGAAGGAAAAGTCGTTCTGAGAAATCGACTGATCGAACTGATTCAGTACACGCCCACTACCGAGAAAGTCCATCCCGAACCGATCCTGATCATTCCTGCCTGGATCATGAAGTACTACGTACTGGATCTGTCACCGCATAACTCGCTGATACGGTATCTGGTTGCGCAAGGGCATACGGTTTTTTGCATCTCCTGGAGAAATCCGGATGCTGAGGATCGAGATTTGGGCATGGATGAGTACCTGGAGTTCGGCCTGCATGCAGCGCTGGACGCTGTGACTTCCGTTGTCCCCGGGCATGGAGTCCACGCGGCTGGTTATTGCCTGGGCGGAACGCTACTGGCCATTGGTGCTTCAGCCATGGCGCGTGATGGCGATACGCGGCTGGTGTCGGTAAGCCTGCTTGCCGCACAGACGGACTTCAGCGAACCGGGCGAGCTGAGTCTTTTCATCAACGAGAGTCAAGTGGCGCTGTTGGAAGCCAGCATGGCTCAAACCGGTTATTTGACCTCCGACCAGATGAGCGGAGCTTTTCAGCTACTGCGTTCCTACGATCTCATATGGTCTCGCATGATTGACGAATACCTATTGGGCGATCGCCGGGCAATGACCGACCTGATGGCTTGGAATGCCGATGGGACTCGCCTCCCCGCGAAGATGCATTCGCAGTATCTCCGACGCCTTTACCTGAATAACGATCTCAGCGCGGGGCGTTATCCCGTCACGGGTCGCCCCGTTTCAGTGGGAGACATCGCTGTACCGGTGTTTTGCGTCGGCACTGCCTCGGATCATATTGCGCCTTGGCGCTCGGTTTACAAGCTGCATCTCCTGTCTTCGGCCGAGCTGACTTTCGTGCTGACCACTGGAGGACACAACGGCGGCATCGTGAGCGAGCCCGGCCGAGGTAACCGCCAATATCAAATCCATACCCGCGCGGCCGGTGATGGATACATGGCGCCGGATGAGTGGCAAGCGACGATGCAGACGCATCCGGATTCCTGGTGGCCCGCATGGTCGGCGTGGCTGCGAGAGCGTTCCGGTGATGTTGTTGCGCCTCCGCTCATAGGTGCTGAATCCAGTGGATACCCCACTGTTTGCGACGCCCCAGGGGAATATGTACGCAACTGAATAAGCGTATCCCGCGTCCGCTATTGCGACACGGTATACGCAATATCTGTTCGTCATCCCGTTCTACTCTGATAACTGGAGACATTCATGTACTCAAGAATCCTGGTTCCGCTCGACGGAAGTCCTACTGCCGATTTGGCGCTCCACCACGCTGCGGTGCTGGCACGCCTGAATGGCGCAACCATCGTCTTGCTGCACGTCATCGAGGAGATGAAGCATAGCAACGGCTTCGAGAGGCCGAGGATCTATATTGAAGAAGTGAGGCCGGGCTTCCTGGCGGCCGGGCAGAAGCTGCTGGACGAGGCGGCGCTGCGGCTGAGGCAGGGAGGCCTGGTGGTTGAGACCGTCCTTCTGGAAAGCAACGGCGAGCGCGTCTCGGTGCTCATCGCTCAGCAGGCACTGACTACTCAATGCGAGTTGGTGGTGTTGGGTACCCACGGACGCCGGGGCGTGGACAGGCTGCTGATGGGAAGCGATGCAGAGCAGCTCGCTCGCATCGCACCAGTTCCGGTGATGCTGGTGCGCCAGCCCCAATCGGTCATTGCGACTGCAACCCCTGGGCAGGGTGGCACGCCAGCGTGACGAAGGTTCAGTCCACCGACCAAACTGAATGGAGGCTGAAAGTCGCAGCCCCCTTGCTGCTGCTATTGCTGAGCGCCTCCGCACAGGCCCAGTCCTGCCACCAGGACAACCCGCTGCGCTCAACGGGAACGCTCAATCTGCGGATCGACAACGACATGTTCGGCGGCATTGGACAAGA
>DAISHS010000409.1:0-3696 GCA_036822415.1 Chloroflexota bacterium | reverse complement strand
TGGGCGACCGCAAGGGATCGCCCCTACCACGAAACATTATCTGAACATCTATAGCCAGCCGCGACGAGGAGGGCACAGGTGAAAAGGAATTGGGTGAGAATGAGCGAGGCAAGATGCGCAGGTCGCGACCTCTGGCGCCGCGGCGTTGTTGTGAGCGCCGCACTAATCCTGCTGCTGACCCTGGGGGCGTGCGCGGCCAGCAGTACGCCGCCCGCGCCTGCGCCGGCCACGCCGCCGCCGCCCGCGGCTACGGCGCTGCCCCTGCCCGCCGCGGCGCGCTCGCGCCCCTTCCCGGTGCAGGCGGTGCCCACGGACAACCCGACGACAGCGGCCAAGGTTGAGTTGGGCCGCCAGCTGTTTTTCGATCCTGTGCTTTCGGCCAGCCACAGCATGTCGTGCGCCACCTGTCACCACCCCGATCTCGGCTTTTCCAATGGGCTTCCGTTGAGCACCGCGCGCCCGGGCGCGCCGGCGCGCAACGTGCCGACGCTGTGGAATACAGGCTTCAATCGCTTCTTGCTCTGGGATGGCCGTGAGACCTCGCTGGAGTCGCAGGCGCGGCTGCCTTTGACCCTGGCCCATGAGATGGCCGCCACGCCCGCGCAGCTGGAAACGACGCTGCGCGCTATTCCTGGCTACGGGGAACTGTTTGCGCAGGCGTTTGGCGGCGGGGACGCGGCCATCACCTTCGACCATGTGACGTACGCGCTGGCCGCATTTCAACGCACCCTGATTAGCGACAACAGCCCGGTTGACCGTTATCTGGCCGGCGAGACCAGCGCCCTCAGCGCGGCGCAGCAGCGGGGCCTGGCCCTGTTCTTTGACGAGCGCACGCATTGCGTGGAATGTCATCAACCGCCTACGTTTGCCGCGGAGACTTTTCGTGTGGTCGGCGTCGAAAGCGCGGACGCCGGACGCGCCGGCGTCAGCCCCAACGGCATCCGCGGCGCGTTCAAGGTGCCGACGCTGCGCAATGTCGCGCGCAGCGCGCCTTACATGCACAACGGTTCGCTGGCGACGCTGGACGAGGTTATCGCGTTTTATGCGGCCGGCGCAGGCCGGGCGCGCCATGCGGTTGACGTGGATCCATTGCTGAAAGGGTTCGATCTCAGCGCGCAGGAGCAGGCCGACCTGGTGGCCTTCCTGCAGGGCTTGACGGACGAGAGCCGGATGCCAGCCATCCCTGCGCAGGCGCTCTCCGGCTTGCCGACTGTGGCGCACAGCCCGCGGCCTTGATCCTTCCCTGCCAAACAAAACGAGCGCCCCTCGATGGCGGCGCTCGTTTTGTTTGACCTCCGGGCGAGGGGCGCAGGTGCGCTGCGCCTCAGCCGGGCAGGCGGGCCTGACGCCGCCAGGCCAGGATGACGCCGGCCAGGCCCACGATCAGCCCGGCCGCCACGGCATAGAGGGCCGCCGAGGGCGGGGTTCCTGCGGTCAAGCCGCCCAGGCGGACAGCCGTGGGGTTGACGACGTTGACGGTCAGCGTCGTGTTGGCGTGGCGATCGCCGCCAGGGGTGTTGTCCAGGTTGACGGAGTTGCCCGCCGCATAGAGCACGACCGTCTGCGGCGCGACGGCCGGCGCTGTCCATTGGAAGCTGAAGACCGCAACGCCGGCCACGGTGTTGGCCTTGGGGCTGACGTGCGTAATTTCGCCGTCAATGATCTGCGTATCGCCGCCCAGGCTGGCCAGGGTACCGTCCGTGGCGGAGACATTGAAGCCAGCCGCGGTCTGTGACGCCACAGCCGCGCTCTGAATCGTCAAGGAGTAGATCGCACTTTGACCAGGGCTGACGATGGTTGGCCCGTTCAAGGTCACGGTGGGCTGCACGCCGCCGCCATGACAGGCATCGCACGACATGCCGAAGTTCGTGGCTGGGTTGCCCGAATGTCCCACAATGCCTGTGGGGAAAGCCCAGATGGGCGTGGCCAGCCAGAGTACGCTGAAGAACCCGCCGACCACGAACAGGGCCAGCAAAAGCGTCTTCTTCATTCCTTGCCTCCATTTCAATCGGGGGTTTTTCAATCGGGGGTTTTTCAATCAGAGCTTTTCAATCGGGGGTTTTCTAATCCGGGTTTTTCAAGCGGGGCTGCCAGCTTTCTAAAAGTTGGCAGCCCTGAACCATCGCTGCTGCGAATCAACGTTTACGATGTGTAGCACGCCTGGCCGAGGACACAGCCCCAGTGTCCTGCGTCTATCATGACATCGGTGATATCAATGACGCCATTGCTGTTCAGATCAAACTGCGTTTCGTAGCAGGCGTCCTGCCCGCCCATTGCGCAGTTCCAATGACTGGCAACCGCAATAATGTCGTTGGTGTCAACGCTGTGATCGCAATCCAGATCATAGCGTGAACAGGTCGTGAGCGTCGTCGGCACAAACATCGGGCCAGAGAAGCAGGGCCAGGTTTGTGACGTGCTGTCAGTCCAGCAATACTGGGCGGGGTAAGGCGGCTGATTGTGACGCCAGGTCGTGATGGTCACACTCTGCGGCACGTACCAAAGCACGATGTTTTGGTTGCTCACCGACTCGCTGTTGATGAACTGCTCAGGGCCTTGCACATAGGTGCCGGTGCAGCACTGACCGATGGCCGGCATATCGGCGTCGCCTTCGGATGTCTTCCATTGGGTCACATACAGCCAGGCATTGTCACCCGTGCCCTTGTCGTCAAACTGACCCTGCCCAGGCTCGATGTAATAGCCAAAGCCGCTCTGATCCATGACGCGGTAGCGGTAGCCTTCCGTGGTGTAAGGGCCGCTTTGCAGCCACCAGGCCTCAGTCGCCTGGTCAACCCACTGCGAGCCATTCCACAGGGACAGGGTATCGTTGCTGTCGCCGTTGACCGCAATGTCAATGCGCACCACGGGGCGATAGGTCGCCTCCTGGTCCTGGTCATTGCCGCAGCCCTGGCCGTAGGCGGCCGTGACGACGCGGAAACGACCGTCGGTGAAGAACTGGAAGTGCTGTTCGTAGCGATAGTTGCACGAATTGCCCCAATTGGACATGCGGAAGTCTTGCACGACGGCGAAGCCCACGATATTGTTCAAATGGTCATAAAGATTGCGCACGTCGGTGACGCCGTAGGGATAAATGGGGAAGCCGCCGCCGCTGCCGCCGCAGCCGGTATAGTCGCGGTATCCCCAGTTGCCCGGATAGTGCGCATGCCACTCGATCAGCTTCATCCGTGTGGCCACGGCTTGCGGCGTCCCGTTGACATCGTAGGTGACGCTGGTGATTTCCAGGGCGTCGGTTGGGGTCGTGCGATAGTCCAGATTCCAGCCGTTGCGCGTGACATGAATAGTGGTATTGCAGTCTTCGGGCGCCTGCTCCGGCTTGGGGTTGTAAAGCGCGCTTTGCATGTTCTGCGGGCGCTCGGACCACCAGATCTTGGCGATCTTGTCCTCGGTCAGGTCCACGAGCACCCAGACGGCGCCGCTGTCGGTAAAGAAGGTTGCGCCCCCGCAGAGATGGCCGCCATCGCACGGGGTGTCCATGTGGTTTTGATCCATCAGGCGAATCTGCGCCGGTTCAGGGACAAAGCCCAGGGTGGCTTTGACGTCCGCGCTGCTGCGAATCAGCTCGATGGCCCGGTGATACAGGCGCTGGTTGATCAGCGGGAAGCTGTTCGCAAGCTGCCAGGCCGCCAGCACTTTCGCCTGGCCCTGGTCAACGATGGCGGTGACGGTGGCGTTTTGGTC
>DAISHS010000408.1:0-3710 GCA_036822415.1 Chloroflexota bacterium | reverse complement strand
TGACGTTAACGAAGTCAGGCGGTGCTCATGATTTGCTCGACATGCCAAACCACGAACCGTGACGGCGCGAACTTTTGCCGCCAGTGCGGCGCGCTCTTGACCGGCCGCTGCCCGCGGTGTGACGCCGTAGCGCAGAGCGATGCGAACTACTGCGATCACTGCGGCCTGCCCTTGACGCCCAGAGCGCAGATTGCCTGGCCCCAGGCGCGGGCAGATGCGTCCCTGGCGACGCAGCCGGCCGCGCCAGGCATGATCCGTCCAGCAGACACGGAGACTGCGGCTCGCCTGGCGCCGGCCGAGTCCACGCCGCCCATCCTGCAGCAGTATCTTCCCCAGGAGTTATTAACCAAACTGCAAGCGGCGCAGACGGGCGGGGCCATGTTGGGCGAGCGCCGCATCGTGACGATGCTCTTTTGCGACGTCAAAGGCTCCACGCGCGCGGCCGCCGAGCTGGACCCTGAGGAGTGGAGCGAGATCATCAACCGCGCGTTCGAGCTGATGATCCGGCCCGTGTACCAGTACGAAGGCATGGTTGCTCGCCTGATGGGCGATGGCATCCTGGCCTTCTTTGGCGCGCCGATTGCGCATGAGGATGACCCTCAGCGCGCCGTCCTGGCCGGCCTGGAGATTCTGCGCAGCCTGGCCGCGGCGCGCGAGAACGTCTACAGCCAGTGGGGCGTCGAGCTTGAGGCGCGCGTGGGGATCAACACCGGCCTGGTGGTTGTGGGCGCGGTCGGCTCGGACCTGCGGGTCGAGTACACGGCCCTGGGCGATGCCATCAACCTGGCCGCACGCATGGAGCAGACCGCCAAGCCAGGCACGGTGCAAGTGGCGGAGGCGACTCATCGGCTGGTCGCCGCGCACTTTGAATTCATGGACCTGGGCGAGGTGCAGGTCAAAGGCAAAGATCGGCCGGTGCGCGCCTACCGCGCGCTCGGCCGGCGCGCCGCCGCCGACGCGGCGCGGGGGCCAACCGAGGCGCAGACGCCCCTGGTGGGGCGCGAGATGGAACTGGCGACGTTGACGCGCATGGTGAAAGCCGTGCAGGCCGGCAGCGGCGCGCTCATCACCCTGATCGGCGAGGCCGGCCTGGGCAAGAGTCGTTTGCTGCACGAGACCCTGGCGGCCTGGCAGGCGCAGCAGGGCGAGCCGTTCAACTGCCACGAGATCGCGGCCCTGTCCTACGAATCCATGCATGCCTATGGCCTGATGCAGCGCTTGATGCGCCGCGCCATCGGCGTCACCGCCGAGACCCCGCCGGCCGAGATGCGCGCGCACATTGCGGCCGCCGTGTCTGACCTTGCCAAAGGCGACCTGCAGATGCTGCACCTGGCCCTGGAAACCCTTTTGGGTTTGCCGACAACAGAGACGCCGCCGCTGCAAGGCGAAGACCTCAAGCGCCAGCTCTTCACCGCGGTCGAAGCGCTCTGGCTGCGGCGTGTGCGCCAGCGGCCGCTGCTGTTGGTTTTCGATGACCTGCACTGGGCCGACAACGCTTCGCTGGAACTTCTGGGACATCTCTTCGGCCTGGCCGAGCGCGAGGCCGTTCTGTTCATCGTGGCCCTGCGTCCCGAACGGGCCACGCCCGCCTGGCGCATGCTGCAGGCGGCCGAGGCCGACCATCCACACTTGATTACTGAAATCGCCCTGCGGCCGCTGGCTGAGAACGAAAGCCTGGCGCTGGTCGAACGGCTCGTGGGCCTGGCGCAGCTGCCGGCGCATCTCAGCCGCGCCATTCTGGCGCGCGCTGAGGGCAATCCTTTGTTTCTCGAGGAGATTGTGCGCGCCTTGCGCGAGCGCGAAGACCTGGCGGATGGTCATGCGCCGGCGGTCGAGATCAGCCTCAACCTTCCTGACACGCTGCAAGCGCTGCTCACCGCCCGCCTGGACCGCCTCGACGAGCCGGCGCGTCATCTGTTGCAGCTGGCCTCCGTTCTGGGGCGTACGTTCAGCTATCGCGTCCTGCACCGGCTGACCAACGAGACCAGCAATCAGCTCGACGAACGGCTGATCGCCTTGCAACGCCTGGGATTGATCCTGGAATCAGCCCGACGGCCAGAGCGCGAGTACAGCTTTCAGCAGACGCTGATCCAGGAAGCGGTCTACAGCACGATCCTGCTGCGCCAGCGTCGCAAATACCACAAACTGGCTGCCCGCGCCATAGAGGAGATTTTCGACGATCGCCTGACCGAGCTGGCGCCAACGTTGGCCCATCACTTCGACGAGGCGCACATTGCGGATCGCGCCGTCGAGTATTACTTCCAGGCCGGCGCGGCGGCCATGCGCCTGTACGCCACGGCCGAAGCGCTGATCCACTTCGATCGCGCGCTGGCCCTGGTGCGTACAACCCCGGCGCTGCCCACCGAGCTGGCCATGCGCGTGTACCGGGAACGCGGACTGGCGCTGGAGCTGTGCTCGCGCTTCGAGGACGCCCTGGAAAACGACCAGGCCATGGAGCAGATGGCGGCGGCCCGGGGTGATCGCAAGGCCGAGCTGACCGCGCTCATGGCGCAGGGCCGCCTTCGTTCGGGCATCAATCCGCTCTACGACCCCGGCAAGGCGCGTGATCTGGCCGAACGCGCACGCGTCCTGGCCCACGCGCTGGGCGACCGCGCGGCCGAAGCCGAAATTCTCTGGAACTTGATGAACCAGGATCGCTTCACCGCAGACCGGCTGGCGCAGGCGGCGGTCTCCGGCGAGCAGGCCCTGGCCCTGGCGCGCGCGCTGGGATCGCTCGATCTGCTGCCCTATATCATCAACGACCTGGGCGATGTCTACGCCACCCTGGGCGAGCTGAGGCGGGCGCTGGAGCTGTTCTCCGAGGCCCGCGCCCTGTGGCGTACGCTGGGCAACGAGCCGATGCTGGCAGACAGCCTGACCGGCAGCGGCGCGTGGTCAGGAATCAGCGGCGACTACGACCATGCGCTGGCCTATCTGGATGAGGCCATGGCCATCAGCCAGCGCATCAACAACATCTGGGGCAAGGCCTACAGTCGCGGCATCCGCGGGTGGATGTTCTTGGACCGGGGGCAATTGGGGCAGGCAGCGGTTGAGCTGGCTCAAGCCGTGCAGGAGTCGGAAGAGGCCGGCTTTGTCTTTGGTCAAATCTACACCCGCGTCATTCTGGCCCTGACCTACGCCGAACTGGGCATGTTCACAGAGGCGCTGCAGCGTGCGACCGAGGCCCTCGCCCTGTCCAGCGGCCAGGTCGCCCAACTGGCCGGGGCGGCCGAGGCGGCCGTCCTGTATCTCAGCGTATGGGCAGGCCAGCCCGATGCCGCGCTTGCGGCCCAACTGAGTCTGGCGCTAGACTTCGACGAGCTGACCATGGCCATGCAAGCCTACTTCGTGGGCCTGGCGCTGGCAGCCTGGGCCTTGCACCAGGGCCAGGCTGAGCAAGCGTTGCTTGTGGCTGACAAGGTATTGGCCCGCGCCACGGCCAACGGCACGCGCGCCTGGGTGGTGGATGCAGCGGTTCAGCGCGCGCAGGCGCTCGTCGCGCTGGAACGTCACGCGGAGGCGATGACCCAACTACGTCAGGCCATCGCCGAGGCCGAGGCCATTGGGCTGCACCGTGCGCAATGGTTGTTACTGTCGAACCTGGCCGATCTGGAAGAGGCGTACGGCGAGCCGGCCGCAGCCAGCGGCCTGCGCACACAGGCACGCGCCAGGATCGAAATCATCCTCGGAAACATCCCTGAACCCAAACA
>DAISHS010000407.1:0-3720 GCA_036822415.1 Chloroflexota bacterium | reverse complement strand
GCGCGCTCCAGCGCGCTGAGCCGCGCTTCCATGCCTGTAATCTGCGCCTGCAGCTCGGCCAGCTCGCCCGCCAGACGGTTGACGACGGCGCTGACCTGGAACGAGCCGACGGCAACCTTGATCGTGGTCTCGCCCTCACTCGTACTGGCTTGCCAGGCCTGGCCGATGACCTGCCCGGCCAGCGTTGGCGTGAATTCGCTCGCAGCTACGGCCACACCGCTGCCGTCATCCCGACCGGACGGCACGATCAGGTCGCCGACCGCCGCCGGCCCGCTGACGCGTACCGCGGCCAGGCCAGCCAACGCCACCATGGCGTATCCCTCGCGCTGATCCTGGGCGGGCGCGCCGGCGGCGACGATGGCGTTTTGCCCAACCACCAACAACTGCTCGGCCCCCGTCGTGCGCCGCGACACGTGACCGGCGAACAGGCCCACGACATCGCCAGGCTGCAGGGATTCCGCCGGGTCCAGCTGAGGCAGCCAGAGCACGATCAGGCTGCCAGGGCCGGCCAGCACCACACCGCCGCTGCCGTTGCCCTCGACCGCCCCCGCGCTGGTGTCATCACCCTTGAAGAAGGTAATGAAGTTGCTGCTGCTCAACGGATTGCCGGTATAGCCGATTTTGAGCGCCAGGACATCGCCGCTGTTGCCCGTGGAGGTGTTCTCGATCTGGGCGACATGATTGGCGGGCGTCGCGCTGGCGTTGATGGCCTCAGTCACGTGCAGCTGATTATCTGGCGCGTTGGTTCCCAGGCCCACGCCCCCGCTGGCGCGCACGACGAATTGGTTGGCAGCCGCGGCGCCAAAATCGGCATCCGTGCTGTCTGCCCACACAAAGTCACCGTCGTAGTAGGCTTTGGCGCGACGGCCGGCCGCCAGGCTATAACTGCCCCCAGCAAAGTTGAACTGCCCGCCCGGCACAATTCCGTAGGGGTTCGCCGTGTTGTCACGACCACCTGCCACCACCGCGTAAGTTGACGCCCAGTTGCTGGCCCCACCTCCCACAGTTCCGCCTGTGCCAGCGACTTGATTGTTATCGCCACCGGCCACCGTGCTGTAGGAGGTGCTGGCCATATTCGAATGCCCACCGCCGATTGCAGCGCCCAGGCCACTGGCCTGGTTGACGTGCCCACCGCCCACAGTCGACGATTCCCCGCTGGCGACGTTGTACCAGCCGCCACCAACCGTGGACCGCCAGCCGCTGGCCGAATTGCCACCACCACCGCCGACTGTTGCAAAGGTACGATCATTGATGGTACCGGCGTTGTCACCGGCCGTGTTGGCATAACCGCCGCCGATCGCGCCATAGCTGTCGGTGACGCGGTTGAAGACCAGGTCGCCGCCCCCACCGGCAATGGTTGCGCCGTAGACCGCGACGGTGGTCAGGTTGGCAAAACTGCCCCCAATCACGTTTGGACTGTCGCCGGTCGGCTCCAGGCGTAGGGCGCGCTGGCCGTTGACTTTCAGCTCCAGGGCTTGGGCGTCGGTGGTGCCCAGGAAATTCACGCCAGCGATAGTGCCGGCGTTGCCGGTCAGTGACCAGCCGTCATTGACGTAAGGCCCGCTCTGGCTCCAATGGCCCGCTGTGAGCTGAATGTCCAAGATGTCCACGTCACCGTCGTGGTCGACATCGCACGCGGGGTTGTAGACCGCGCCGGCCACGCATGAGGCGCTGAGGGGCGCCGCGCTGGCGGCGGCGCCCACGGCGATGAGCAGAACGAGGGTCAAGATCAGAGGTAGATGGTGTTTCATGATATCCTCCCCAGAATCGGTTATGCGCGCAGGATGGGGACAGATTGTAACCGCAAATCATTCGCCTGTCTACCTTGCCGCCAAACAACGCACGCCCGATATACTCTTTTCCTCGCCCTGATTCAAGGGGCTGGGCGGGTGATGAGACTCTGTATGAATTGCCGTGCACGGCGCACCGTGGCGCACACAGGCCGCTAGAAATCCGCCCTACCAGGCCCTGAGCCGCTGGAATAGTTCCCAGGTGGCGGCAATTTCGGCCAGCGGATCGTCGAACTCGATCGTGGTGAAATGGCCGGGCGGACGCGAACACACGAGGTCGAGCGGCAGCAAGCCATCCCAGGAATAGGCCAGCTGCGGAAAGGCCCCACGCCCTACGGTGCGAATGGCGGTGACCCCGCGCGCGCCGCAGGCCGCGGCAAAGCGCAGAAAGGCGGGCGTCAGGCCGGCTTGCGCCTGTCCCACCGCCACGCTCAGCGACTGCAAATTGGGGGCTGGCAGCAAGGCCAGGTAGCGATCGGGAATTTCCATGAGGCTGGCAACGGGCCGTACGACGATCACGCGCCCCTGGCAGTCGTTGATTTGATTCAGCCACTGGGCCGCGGCCTGCCGTCGGTCGGACGGCAGGGGGCGTTCATCAACCACGACCAGAAATTCATCATCGTAAGCTGACAACACCTGCACCTGCCCCGTTGCCGCCAACGCCTGGTAGCGGTCGAAACGATCGTGCAGCGGCTGCCGCGGCCAGGCTCCGCGCGGCAAAAAGGCCGCCAGGCTCCGGCAATGGACGGCCAGGCGCTGCGCATACTGAAGCGGGGTCACGTCACCCGCAACGCCCCTTTCCACAAAATGGACACGCGCCGACAAGCACCCGTTCTGATCCCAGAAGACCGAATCCAGGGCCGCCAGCAGCGTCACGACATCCAGCAGTTGGGCGGTGGGCGCGCCAGGCAGCCGGGCTTGCGGCGTCAACACCTCGCGGCCAATGGCGGCAAAGCTCACCTTGTGCCCGTGCGCATGCAGACGCGGCGGGCGCGCGGGCGCGGCCTGCTGCGCGGCGCGGCTGATCTCGGCAATGGTTTGATCGCTGGCGGCCGCCATCACCAGGTCAGCCTGAGCAAGGATCAGCGCCTGCGCGCCCTCATCCTCGTAATCCCAAATCAACAGGGCGACATTGGCCAGCAGATCGGGGTCGGCCTCGGCCAACGCGCGCAGGATCAGCGGCCCGAACAGCGGCTCCTGGCGCGAATTTCTGATCACGATGACCGGCGGGTCCGCGCGGCTCGCCAGGGTGGCGGCCTGCGCCAGAAAGGTGATGAGCAGGGCCGTGCCCGGCACGTTGCCTGCCCCATAGCCCACGACCAGCGCCGGCGCGGAGACCGCTCCGAAGAGCGCGCCCTGGCGGCGCTGCCAGCGCAGCAGGTTCCAGCCCGCCGCCGCCGCGTAGAAGCGCACGCGGCCGGGCAGGCCAGGCCAGGGCTGCCACGCCGCGGCCGCCTGCCAGGTGGGCGCGCTGGCATAGGCAGCCGGCAGCTGCGCCAGCGCCATCAGGTCCAGCGCCGCCAGCGTCATCTCGATCATGGCCGCGGAATAGCCGGTGTAGGTCGGCAGTGTGGTCAGAATCTCACGCCGCAAAGGGTCGGCCGGATCGGCCAGGCGGCGGGCGACCGTGTGCAAGGCGGCTTGCAAGCGCGCCCAATACGCCGCCCCGCGCGGGACGCGCGCGCGCTGCGCCTGCAGGTCTTTCAGCAGCAGGCGCCATTGCGCAGGCTGCAGGAGCGGATAGCGGGCGTGCACGGCGCGCGCATCATCGGGCGCGGCCGGTTGACCGTCACGATAAGAAAGGGTCGCGTAGGGGCCGGTCACTTGTTGGTGAAAGGGAGCAGGCAGCCAAAAACCGTCCATCAAGCACCTCTACAACGGGTGCATTTCAGTTTCGGGGTGTAGTCCACGCAGGTGGACTTTGCAATCG
>DAISHS010000406.1:0-3748 GCA_036822415.1 Chloroflexota bacterium | reverse complement strand
AGTTCAAGCGCCCGTCGCACCCTCTGAATCACGACGACTACATACAAGCCATTGAGCACGGCCACGGATCTCGATGCTCCTGGCCGCTGATTTGATCAGGCAGCGCGATGGAGGCCAGAAGATCTCCCTCAAGGATCTTGAACAAACGATCCCTGTGGGAGAGTCTCTGTTCGACCAAGATCAGAGACCGTTCGAGTGTGCCACGCCCTGCTGCAAGACCCGAAGTTCCCCGCGCTGCTGCTGCGCATCGACCACGAACTGGCCGAGCAGACCCGATCCGAGGGCTGCGGCTGCGGCGGCGCGCTGCACCGGGCCGACTATCCGCGCAAGCCCCGGGGCTGCCCTCGCGAGGTTCGGCCGGACTACTCGTTGCGGCTGAGCTTTTGCTGTGCCCGGTGCCGCAAGCGATCGACATCGAAGTCGGTGCGCTTCCTTGGCCGGCGGGTGTACCTGGCGCTCGCGGTGGTGCTGGTGTCGGCCCGGCGAGCCGGGCCGACACCAGCGGCGGCGCAGCTGGGCACGCAGCTGGGCGTCGCGCGGCGCACGCTGCAGCGCTGGCGCGACTGGTGGCAGCAGCAGTTTCCATTGACGCCGCTGTGGCGCGCAGCCTGTGCGCGCTTCATGCCGCCGGCAGCTGCACAGGACCTGCCGGGCGAACTGCTCGAACGCTTCACCGGCCCATCGCACGAGGCCGTGACGCGACTGCTGGTCTGGCTCAGCCCGGTGACGGCTGGCGGGGCGGCAGCGGCGGCGATCGAGCTGCGCGAGGGTCGCTGAGCACCCGCAGAAGACGCCCGTAGCCAGCCCCGGTGAGGCTGCATAGCCTTGGGCGAGCCGTGCCGCAGTGGTGCGGTCTGACCTGGAGCTTTGCATTGACGACGATTACCGATCCCCCGAAGCGGGATCGATGGGCGCGGCTGCGCTTCTCGATCATCGGCCCCTTGCTGGCCGCACCTCCCGGACCGCGGGAGCTCAACGCCGCCTTCGCCGCGCTGGCGGCCAAGACCTGGCGCCACCCCGAGACGGGCCTGGACGTGCGCTTCGGCGCCTCGACCCTGGAGCGCTGGTACTACAAGGCCCGCCGTGCGGCGGACCCGGTGGCGGCGCTGCGCGACCGACCGCGCGCCGACGAGGGCTGCTTCCCCAGCCTGAGCGCTGCGGCCATCGCGGCCCTGACCGCCCAGTACCGCGAGCATCCGGGCTGGACGGCGCAGTTGCACCTGGACAACCTGCGCGTGGCCTGCCGGGCGCAGGACCCCTGCACGCCGGTGCCTTCGTACACGACGCTGCGGCGCTACCTGCGCGCCCGGGGCATGCATCGTCAGGCGCGACCCAAGCGAGCGACCGAGGGTGCCGTCGCGGCCCGCGATCGGCTGGAGCAACTGGAGGTGCGCAGCTTCGAGGTCGAGCACGTCGCCGCACTCTGGCACCTGGACTTCCACCACGCCTCGCGCCGCGTGCTCACCCGCGCCGGCGCCTGGGTCAAGCCGATGCTGCTGGGCGTCATCGACGACCGCTCGCGCCTGGTGTGCCACCTGCAGTGGTACCTCGACGAGTCTGCGCGCAGCCTCGTGCACGGGCTGTCGCAGGCGTTCATGAAGCGCGGCCTGCCGCGTGCGCTGATGACCGACAACGGCGCGGCCATGCTCAGCGAAGAGGTCACCAGCGGGCTGGCGGCGCTGGGCGTCGTGCACCAGACGACGCTGCCGTACAGCCCCTACCAGAACGCCAAGCAGGAATCCTTCTGGGGCCGCGTCGAGGGCCGGCTGATGGCCATGCTCGAGGGCGAGCAGGCGCTGACGCTGGAGCTGCTCAACGAGGCCACCCAGGCCTGGGCCGAGCAGGAATATCACCGCACGGTGCACACCGAGCTGGGCGTCACGCCGCTGGCGCGCTACCTGCACAGCCCGTCGGTCGCGCGCCAGTGTCCCGACGCCGCGGTGCTGCGCGACGCCTTCCGCATCGAGGTCCGTCGCCGCGCGCGCCGCGCCGACGGCACGCTCAGCCTGGGCGGCACGCGCTTCGAGATCCCGGCGCGCTTGCGCCACCTCGGCGAGGTCCACGTGCGCTATGCCCGCTGGGACCTCAGCCGCGTCGACCTCGTCGATCCCCGCACCGGCGCCATCCTGTGCCCGATCCAGCCGCTGGACAAGGCCGCCAATGCCGATGGCAAGCGCCGGCGGCTGGAGCCTGCCGGCACAGACCTGTCGCCGCTGCCGCCCACGGGCATGGCGCCGCTGCTGCGCGAGCTGCTGGCCGAGTACGCGGCCACCGGCATGCCGCCGGCGTACCTGCCAACGACCGAGCCCGCCTCATCGGCTTGCCCCCCATCGGCGCCGACCGCCAACGACCCGCAATGAACCAAAAACTGCTGGCCCTGTACGGGCTGAAGTGGAACCCCTTCGCGCCGGAGCTGCCCACCGAGGCGATCTATGTGCCGCCCAAGCTGGAGAACTTCTGCTGGCGCATCGAGCACGCCCAGATCCGCGAGGGCGGCTTCGCCATGATCCACGGCGACCCCGGCACGGGCAAGAGCGTGGCGCTGCGCTTGCTGGCCGATCGGCTGGCGCGGCTGCCCGACGTGACCGTGGGCGCCATCAACCACCCGCAGAGCAACCTGGCCGACCTGTACCGCGAGCTCGGCGACATCTTCGCCGTGCCGCTGCGCCCGCACAACCGCTGGGGCGGCTTCAAGGCCTTGCGCGAGCGCTGGCTGGCGCATCTGGAGACGACGCGCCGGCGCGTGGTGCTGCTCATCGACGAGGCGCAGGAGATGAGCCCGGCCGGCTTGAGCGAGCTGCGCCTGATGGCCAGCGCCCGGTTCGATTCGCAGCCGCTGCTGTGCGTGGTGCTCGCCGGCGACGCCCGCCTCGTCGACAAGCTGCGCCGCGAGGAGCTGATCCCGCTGGGCAGCCGCATCCGCACGCGGCTGGCCACCGAGCATGCCGGCCGCGAGGAGCTCTACGCGAGCCTGGGCCATCTGCTGGCCGGCGCGGGCAACGCCAGCCTGATGACGCCGCAGCTGCGCCACACGCTGTGCGACCACGCCGCGGGCAACTACCGCATCCTCACCACGATGGCCGCGGAGCTGCTGGCCGCGGCCGCGCAGCGCGAGCTGCCGCTGCTCGACGAGAAGCTGTACTTCGAGGTCTTCGCCCAGCCTGAAGCACCGGCGCCCCGGCGGGCGACGGCGCGGCGCTGATCACCGGGGCACCGACATGTCTGCCGACCACCAACGCCACGCCGCCTCGCCCATCGAGCTGCCGCCGCTCAGCGACGATGCCGTCGTCCAGATCCACGACTTCCTCTACGGCTTGCTCGATCTGTTCGAGGCCCGCTACGGCGATCAGATCCATCGCTGCTACGACGAACTCTCGCAGCACAGAATGATCCAGCCCGACCCGCTGCCGGACACCGACGATCCGCCGTTCTGAGCACTGCGCGACCAACGCCGCCAGCCTCAACACTGGCGGCGTTCTCGTTCATGGTCCTGATGCCCATCGTCGAACTGCACGTCACCGGCATGTCGACCCACACGCCGCCTGCGATGATTGCCGCGTCAGTGACGGGCGCCGTCGGCCATCACCGAAGTCGATCAGTGGTCCATCGAATTCGCTGATCACACTCACGCAGCGCTGGCGATCTTCGCGGCGTTCCGCAACGCGGCTGCGTACGACCGATGGTGGGAAGCGCGCAAGCTGTTGGGCCTGGTCGTGATCGAGGCCCGGAGCCTGGCGCGCCAAGCGCG
>DAISHS010000405.1:0-3750 GCA_036822415.1 Chloroflexota bacterium | reverse complement strand
CTGCGGTTGCAACCGCCCGGCGGAGTCGGCGCAGGCCGACTTCGCACGCGTTGCTGCGGTTTCAACCGCCCGGCGGAGTCGGCGCCCAGGTTACTCCGTCCACCCCCCAAAATCAACCGCGGCCAGGGCGTCGCCGCCCGGCGCGGCGACGAGCTGCCGCACGCGCAGATCGGCCTTGTCCAGCAGATCGTTGCAGCGCGCGGCCAGCGCCATGCCTTCTTCATACAGGGCCAGCGATTCCTCCAGCGCGAGATCGCCCTGCTCCAGCCTGCTCACCACCTCATCCAGGCGCCGAAAGGCTTCCTCAAATGTCATCTGCCGTCACCTCTGCTTCGAATACGCCGGCCGCCACCTGCACGCGCAGCCGTTCACCCGGCGTCACCTGCGCCGCCTGGCGCACCACCGCGCCGCTGGCCTTGATCTGCACGATCGCGTAACCGCGCGCCAGCACGTGCTGCGGACTAAGGGCCGCCACCCGCGCCTGCTGCGTGGCAATGCGCGCCCGCGCCAGCGCGATGCGGCTCTTGATGCGGGTTTGGCCGCGGTACAACAGCTCGTCAATGCGCTGGCGGCGATAGGCAATCTGCTGCCGGGGCGAAACCCGCCGCAGCAGCCGACGCTGCGCCTGCAGGTCGCGCCGTCGCGCCGCCAGCTGCGCCTGCAGCTGCGCGCTCAAATCCTGCGCGGCCGCGGTCAGCTGCTGGCGTACGTCGTCTTGCGCGGGCGTCACGAGCGCAGCCGCGGCCGTCGGCGTCGGCGCGCGCACGTCGGCCACAAAATCGGCAATCGTGAAGTCCACCTCATGCCCCACGCCGCTGACCACGGGGACCGCGCTGCCATGAATCGCCCGCGCCACGCGCTCCTCGTTGAACGCCCACAGCTCCTCCAGCGAACCACCGCCGCGCGCCACGATGATGACGTCAATCGGCTCCACGCTGGCCGACCACCGATTGAGCCGCTCAATGGCCGCTTCGATCTGCGCGGGGGCTTCGCTGCCCTGCACGAGGGTGGAGGCCAGCAGCACATCCACCAGGGGAAAGCGCGCCTTGAGCGTGCGCAGGATGTCGCGCAGCGCGGCCGCGTCGGCTGAGGTCACAAGGCCGATGCGCTGCGGCCAGGCTGGCAGCGGGCGCTTGCGCGCGGGGTCGAACAGCCCCTCGGCCGCCAACCGCGCCTTGAGCGCCTCGAAGGCCTGGTTCAGCTGCCCCAGGCCCGCGGCTTGCAGCACATCCACCACCAGCTGCAAACGGCCCTGCGCCGGGTAGACATCCACCTTCCCATGCGCCTGCACGAGGTCGCCATGCGTGGGCAAGCGCCGCAGGAAGGCGGCTTGGCCGCGCCACATGACGCACTCCAGCGTGGCCGCGCCATCCTTCAGGCGAAAGTAGCAATGCCCGGAGCCGGCCGCCTGCGTGAACTGCGATACTTCGCCCTGCACCCAGACATCTTGCAGGGCATAGTTGGCCTGCACGGTGTTCTTGATGTCGCTGAGCAGCTGGCTGATGCTGATGGGAACTGGCATAGAACCGTTTTGCTCCTCAGGCGCGGCGCACCAGCAGGCGCATGCCCTGGCGGCCGGTCACCTCAACCTGCGCGCCTAGCGGCGCGCTGCCTTCCGTCATTTCCGCCTGCCACAGTTCGCCATTGAGAAAAACCTGGCCGCGCGGCTCCAGGGCGGTGCGCACTTCGGCGCGACTGCCTAGCAGCGCCTCTGCGCCGGTGACCGGTCGGCGGCGCTGCGCGCTGAGGGCTTTACCCACGGCAAAGGCAAAAAAGGCCGCGGTGACCAGCGCCAGGCCAATGATCGTGGGCCAGGGTACGGCCGTATAGGGTGTATTGAACAAGATACCTGCTCCTACCACAAATGAAGCCACGCCCCCCGCGGTCAATGCACCGTGAGTGGGCGCTTTGATGTCCAGAATGAAGAGGGCAAAGGCCAGGATGATGAACCCCAGGCCGACCCAGTTCGCTTCCAGCGCGCCCAGTCCATAGAAGGCCAGCAGCAGCGCAATCACGCCGACGATGCCCGCCGCATAGCCGCCCGGGCTGGAAAGCTCATACAGCAGGGCGTTGAGTCCCAGCGTCAACAAGATCGCCGCAATGGTTGGGTTCGTTACCGCGTTCAGAAGGTCTTCGAGCAGTCCCAACGGCACCTCGTTGGTTTGCGCCGTTTCCGTGGCAAAGGTGCGCGCCTGGCCGTTCACCATCACGGTGAAGCCGTTCATCTGCGCCAGCAGGTCGTCCAGGTCACGGGCGATGAAATCAATCACGCCCAGGGCCTTGGCCTCATCGGCTGTGGCGGCCCGCGCTTCCTCCACGGCCTGACGAGCAAAGGCAACGGCCTTCTCGCCGCGCCGCTTGGTCAAATTCTCCGCGTCGGCCGTCAGGATGTTGACCAGCTTGCTCTTGATCGTGTCCGGCAGCTCGGCCCCGCCTTCGCCCACGGGGCTGGCCGCGCCAATGCTGCTGCCCGGCGCCATGGCCGCGACATGCGCGGCGAGCGTGATCAGGGTGCCGGCCGAGCCGGCGTGCGCGCCGCTGGGGCTGACATAAACCACGACAGGCACGTCGGACGCCAGCATCAGCTGAATGATGTCCTGCATCAAATCTACGCTGCCGCCCGGCGTGTCGAGCTGCAGAATGACCGCCTGGCTGCCGTTGCTCCGCGCCTGGGCCAGGCTGCGCTCCAGATAGCTGACCAGGATCGGCGTCACCGGGCCGCGAAAGGTCAGCACCTCCACGTTTGGCGTCTGCGCACGCGCGGGATGCACGCCGCTGAGAATGGTGAGCGCCGCCAGGAAAGCATAGAAGGCCAGAAGCCAGCGCGAGCGCCGCGATTGTTTGTGCATAGGTGTCTCCGTGGGGGACGGTGCATGGCGAGATTCGCCTCGCGCCTTCAGATGTTCGCGTTGGGATTATACCGCGGGCAGAGGGCAAAGTACAAAGTGCAAAGTGCAAAGTGCAAAGTGGCAGCGGAGTGAGCATCCTCAGATGCGAAATGCGGAACGATGAATGATGAATGCAAAGTGCAGGGGATAGGAACTTCGTCTCTGACATGCTATAATGGTCTTATGCCGCTGGACTTATCTCTGGGTGATATTCTACGTTTGCGCAAGCCGCATCCCTGTGGTGGTTACGACTGGGAGGTGGTGCGTGTGGGCGCGGATATTGGCATTCGCTGCCTCACCTGTGGACACAAAGTCCTCCTCGAACGACGCGATCTGGAACGACGCCTGAAGACCTTTGTCAAACGCGCCGTCGTTCCCAAGCAGGAGTAGGACCAGGAGCACAAACCGATGACAAATCTTGCAGAAATCCAAAAGGCATTGCAGGCAGCCGATCTTGATGGCTGGCTCTTGTTCGACTTTCGCGGGATGAACCCGATCGCCGTTCAGGTGGCCGGACTGCCCGCCGAAGGGGTCTTCAGTCGGCGCTGGGCTTACTGGATTCCGGCCCGCGGCGAGGCCGCCCGGCTTGTACACCGCATCGAGGCCGGCCCGTTCGTCAAGGCGCAGGAACCGGTGCACACCTACGTGACCTGGCAGGACCTGACCCGCGGCCTGCAAGCGCTGCTCGGCCCCGCGCGGCGCATCGCCATGGAATTCTCGCCCGGCGGCGCAATTCCCTACGTGGCCCGCGTCGACGCCGGCACCATTGACCTGATCCGCGGCCTGGGCGTCGAAGTCGTCTCTTCGGCCGACCTGGTGCAGTGGGTGCAGGCGCGCTGGACGCCGGCGCAGCTGGCGCAGC
>DAISHS010000404.1:0-3768 GCA_036822415.1 Chloroflexota bacterium | reverse complement strand
GCTGACGCCGCTGGCTGCGCCGGCCGCGCCCGGCCGCCTGGCCTGGTGGGCCGCGCTGGCCGGCGCGCTCGCCTTCATGTTCTCTGATCCGCTGCTGACGCATTTCGGCAACTACAACCTGCTGGCGACCGCCAGCTGGCTGCCGTGGGTGCTGTGGGCCTTTGCGCGGACGCGCCGCGCTGACCCGCACAGCCTGGCCGCTCCCGCCCAATCCACGCCGACGGGCCGCCCCGCGCGCCTGCGCTCCCCGCTGCTGGCCGGGCTGTTCCTGGGCATCGCCACCCTGGCCGGGCATCCGCAAACCACCTTGACGATCGTGCTGGCGCTGCTGACACTGACGCTGGTGGACATGGTCGCGGCGGTTGGTTCGGGGGCGCGGCCGGCGTGGGGCGTCGTCGGGCGGCCGCTGCTGCGCCTGCTGGTCACGCTGGCATTGGCCTTTCTCCTGGCCGCGCCGGTGCTGCTGCCCGCGGCTCTGCACACGCCGTTCACCGCCCGCGCGGCCTTCAGCTACGGCGAGGCCGCGCAGTATTCGCTCTCGCCGGCGCAGTGGATCGGCCTGGTCGCGCCGGCCTTCTTTGGCCGCGGGCCGCAGCTGCACTGGGGGCCGTGGGATCGCGTCGAAGTCGGCTACCTCGGCATCTTGCCGCTGGCGCTGGCCCTGCTGGCCGTGGTCATGCACCCTGATCGCCGCATCTGGCGCTGGCTGACGCTGGCCGGCGTCGGGATGCTGCTGGCGCTCGGCTTCTACTCGCTGCCGCACGGCTGGCTGACGCTGCTGCCGGGCTTCGGTCAGCTGCGCGCGCCGGCGCGGCTGCTTCTGCTGACCGACCTGGGCCTGGCGATCCTGGCCGCGTTCGGCCTGCAAGGGCTGCTGGGCGCCTGGGATGAGCAAGCCGCGCAGGCCGTGGCGCGGGTGTGGCGTCTGCTCAAAGGGGCAACCGGCGTCGTGCTCGCCATCGGCCTGCCGTTGATCTACCTGGCCCTGCTGCTGACGCAGGATCGGGCGCAGACGATCTTCATCCGCGTGGCGGTGACAACGATCGGCGTGACCACCCTGGCCGGGCTGCTGCTGGCCACCCTGGCCCTTTTTCAGGCGCGGCGCGCCGGCTGGGCGCGGCCGACGACCCTGGGCGCGTTGGCCTGCCTGCTCATCCTGCTCGACCTGGGCAGTCCGGGCGCCTATCTCGACAGCAGCCCCAAGGATCCGGCCGCGGCCTATCAGCAGCCGGAGATCGTGGCTTTTTTGCGCCAGCAGCCGGGCGTTTGGCGCCTGGACGCGCGCACCGACATTGACCAGCTCTGGCAGCCGAACACGGCCCTGGTCGTTGGTCTGGATGACATCTGGGGCATCGTCAACCCGCTGGCGCTGGCCGATGTGACGCGCTATTGGGAAGGGATTGGGCCGGCCGGGCGCAGCAGCCCGCTGTACGACTTCCTCAATGCCCAATTTGTGATTGCGCGCAAGGACGTGACGCTGGACTGGGACAAATTCGAGAAGGTTTTCGACAGCCCCGGCGAGCTGGCGGTCTTTCGCAACCGCCGCGCCCTGCCGCGGGCCTTCGTTGCGGCCGAGGCCATCGCGGTCAGCGATCAAGCGACGGCCTGGCAGGCCATTCATGCGCCGGCTTTCGATCCGGCCCGGCAGGTGGTCATCGAGGGCGGCGCGCCGCGGCGCGGCGGCGATGGCGCGGCCGCGACGGTGACGACGACGGCCAACGGCCTCGATGTACAGATGCAGACCGGCGCGCCCGCCTACCTGGTCATCAGCCAGGCGTTCTACCCTGGCTGGGAGGCGACCGACCAGGCTGGCCGCGCCTTGACGGTGCACCGCGCCAACTACGCGTTTCAAGCCGTGGCGGTGAACGCTGACACGACGACCGTTCACTTGCGTTTTCGGCCGCTCGCCTGGGGCTGGGGATGGCTGTTGAGCGGCCTGGGCTTGCTCGGCCTGCTGCTCAGTCTGGCCTGGCCGCGCCGGGCGCGCGCTTGATTTCAAACAACGCCGGGGAATCATAACAAAAGACCTGTCGCCGCGACTAACGCGGCGGCAGGTCTTTTTTGTTGGAATCTACCCGCGCTGGCGGCAAACGAGCGTGCGTTTGCAGTCAGCGCAGCAAGCTCAGGCGGCGCGGGCGAAAATGACCACCGCGATCGCCAGGAGAAGCAGAATGATGACCAGACCGGCAATCGCCCAACCGGGCAGCCAAACGCCTGACTGGGCCGAGACCGGTGTGGGCGTCGGCGCGACGGTCGCTTCGGGGCTGGCCGTAGGCGCCAATGTCAACACGTAGGCGGTCAGGTTATCCACCTCAGCGTCGGTCAGGGGGCCGCCCTTGGTCTGTGACCAGGCCGGCATGGCCGAACCAGAGATGCCGTTGACAATCGTGCTGCGCACGGAGAGATCGGGGCGAATGCCCGCGAACGCCTTGGACAGGCGGGCGCCGATGCGGCCCTGACCCTTGTCGCCGTGGCACATGACGCAGTTTTGCTCATACAGCCCTGCGCCCTGGGTGGGGTCGCCGGCCACGTCGGCCAGCGTGGGGATGGGCGTAATCTCTTTGAGGGCCGGCGTGGGGAAGTCGCTGGGACGCCCGCCGCTCAGGCTCTCGATGAAGGCTGCCAGGTCGCTGATGTCCTGCTCGCTGAGCGGGCCGGACGGCTGCAGCCAGGCTGGCATGGCCGTGCCGGGGATGCCATTCGCGACCGTTTGCCGAATCAGGGCGTCGGGCTGGATCGAAGAAAAGACACTGGAGAGCGTGGCGCCCACGCGGCCTTTGCCATCGGGGCCGTGGCATACGGCGCAGTTCGCGTCATAGAGTTGAGCGCCGTGCGTCTTATCGCCGCCGCCTTGCGCGCCCGCAACGCCCACCAGCAGGAGCGTCAGCAGCAGCCCCAGGACAACCCAGACCTCAGGCTGGCGGCTTAATTTTCGTAAAGCGGTCACACGCTTGCTGTTCATGACTTATCTCCCTTGCGCAGGTGGGGTGGACTGCGACGCCCACCCCGCCTGCATTGGTGACTACTTCAGCGTGGACAGATAGGTGACCACATCGTTGATTTCATCAGCCGTCAACATCTGGCCGAAGGTCTTCGGCATGATGTTGTCAGCGAAGCCAGGCGCCACAAAGGCGCTGGGGTTGACGATGGATTCCTTGATGTACTCTTCGGCCGTCTTGCCGGGCACACGGGTCGCCGCGTTGGCGCCAACCTTGCTCAATTCAGGCCCAACCGCGCCGGCCGCGCTGGTGCCTTCGATCTTGTGGCAGCCAGCGCACGTGCCTTTGCCCAGGACGATGGCCTTACCACGCGCCACCGGATCGTTGGGCGGCGGCGTTGGCGTCGGCATGCCCATTTCCTGGCCGGCCGTCTTCTCGAAATTGAGCAGATAGTCAGCGATGTTATCAATCTGGTCTGGCCGCAGAGGCCCGCCAAAATCCTGCGCCCACGGCGGCATGGAGCCGGCGTAGAGGTTTGGACGGGTGGAGACCAGGCGTCCACCAGAAACGGTTGACTTGATATAATCACGCAGAGAGCCAGGGTAGCCAACTTCCTTCAAACGACCGTTGAAGAAAAATTGATCGTTGAGGGGTGGACACAGGCCCGCGATGCCTTTGGCCTGGGGGCCGTGGCAAGGCTTACAGTATTCGCCGAACAAAAGGGCGCCTTCCTCGATAGATTTACCCTTTTGCGACGCTTCTTCGGTGGTCATGCGGTTAGGCTCGTTGAGGCCAACGAACAGCAGGATCACCAGGGTCAGGATCGTGG
>DAISHS010000403.1:0-3773 GCA_036822415.1 Chloroflexota bacterium | reverse complement strand
CAATCGTTGCAGCGACTTGCAGTCGCCCGATCTGCCCCCAGTTTGAAATGTACCCACTTTCACGCAACGCCGCAGTAGGTCTTCAGCCCCTGGTTGAGCGCCCGGTGAATTTCGTAGGCGATCGCCTGCGCCACGATGGGGCGAATCAACGGCACCAGCGGCCGTAACCACGCCGGCAGCCGGTCCGTGATGCGGGCCACCAGCTCGCCGAGCAGTTCATCCACCTTGGCCTTGATCTCATCGGCCGAAAGGGCGACCAGCCTGTCGTAGACATCCGGGCCGCAGATGACCATCTTGGCCGCGCGTGCAATTTGATCCCATAGCCAGCCGAGAATGCCCTGTGGATGCTCAAACGCCCGTTCAGCGCCTGGCGCCTGGGCCACATCGAGCGGAATGACCGCGCGCTTGCCTTCACCGGCCTCATACTCCTCCACTGAGGAGGGCGTACCGGCCAGGATTCCGCGCACCTGTGCAACGAGTTCTTCATCTGCCTGTGGCAACACTGTGTCGGACATGATCTTCCTCCGTTTGGATTTCAGCGAACCAGGAATGATTTGGAGACGGGGGTATGGCGGAACATGAAACGATCATACCACAAGGGCGCGCAATTGGAAAGTAAGTATTCCCCGTTACCGCCGCTGCGGCCCTTACGCGGGCCATGCGGCGCGTGCTTGCCCCAACGCTGAACGTCAGCGGAAAGATGACTGGACAAAGAAATTTGTCGTCGCTATAATCAACGCGCGCCATCAGGGTGGCTCAACGTCGCCTGCGCCGGGTGGGAAACGGGGATGGCCCACACCTTGAATCCTGAATGTGAGTTTTGGAGACTTCTTTGCAATCACTGGCCTATCACGCGGAAACCGATCCGCGCCGCTGGAATGAAGCCCTGGCCGGGCTGCCTGCGCATCATCTCTTGCAGAGCTGGGAATGGGGCGAGATCAAACGCCAGACCGGCTGGCGCGCGCAGCGCCTGCTTTTTACCGAGGCAGGCGCCAACGAGGTGGTGGCCGCGGCGCAGGTGCTGACGCGTCGCCTGGGGCGGCTGCCGCTGGCGGTGCACTATGCGCCCAAAGGCCCAGCCCTGGCTTATGACGATCCGGCCTTGACCGTGCAGGTCTTGAATGTGCTGGAGAATTACGCCCGGCGCAGCCGCGCTATTTTCCTTAAAATTGATCCTGACGTGCCTGCTGACACGCCGCGCGGGCGCGCCATCCTCGATCTGCTGCGTTATCGCGGCTGGCAGTTCTCTGCGGACCAGGTGCAGTTCCAGAACACCGCGCTGCTCGATCTGGCGGCCGGCGCGGACGCGGTGCAGGCTGGTTTCAAGCCCAAGTGGCGCTACAACGTGCGCCTGGCCGCTCGCAAAGGGGTGACGGTGCGCGCAGGGCAGGCGGCCGACCTGGAGACCTTTTACCGGCTCTATGCCGAGACCGGCGCCCGCGATGGATTCTTGATTCGCCCCTTCGCCTATTATCGAGACGCCTGGCAGACGCTTTTGGACGCTCAGGGGCAGGTGGGCGGCTGTTTGTTGCTGGCGGCTGTTGGCGCTGAAACGGTGGCCGGTCTCTTCATCGCTCGTTTCGCGCGCACGGCCTGGTACCTCTACGGCGCTTCCAGCAGCCAGCAGCGCGAGGCCATGCCCAACCATCTGCTGCAGTGGGAAGCGATGCGCTGGGCCATCGCGCAGGGCTGCACCACCTATGACCTGTGGGGCGCGCCGACGCAGATGAGCGAGAGCGACCCGTTGTGGGGCGTTTGGCGCTTCAAAGAGGGCTTTGGCGCGCGCGTTGCCCCGCACATCGGCGCATTCGATTTTGCGCCATCGGGCCTGGGCTATTATCTATACACGGTGGTCATGCCCAGGGTGCTGAACTTGATGCGCCGCCGTCATCGCGCCGCGGAAACGGGCTGAAGGCCGGCGTTGCCCTAAGGCAGGCGCAGGATGCGGACGGTGGGGCCTGGACGGCGCCAGGGGTCGGGGGTAAACTCGACCACCAGTGGTAGTTCATGCCAGAAACGCTCATAGGCCGCAACGAACGCCGCGTAACGGCCCGGTTCGGCGTAGAAGCGATCGTACATGTCACTGCTGGCAACCACGAATTGGGCGCCACGCGCCCGGAAATAGTCCGGCGTGACCTGGCCCAGGGTTGGCACCTCCTCCAGTTTGATCGTTTTGCTCCAATAAAGCCCGGTGTACCATTCACTGCCGACCACGGTTTGCGCCGGCGCCTGGTCACGAAACCAGCGCAAGGCGAGCACCTGCGTGTTGGGCTGAGCATTCTGGTAGGCGCGGCGCACGCTCTCATACGCGGGTTGACTCAGCGTCAGCACAAGCAGCGCGGCCAGGCTGATGGCCCCTGCTCGCCGGGACGCGCCGCCGGCGCTGATAGGGGGCTGATCGGTTTTATCCTGCTGGCTGCGCTTTTGTGCGATCCGGCCCACGCCGCGCGCCATCGTCAATACCCCTTGCGCGCTCCACAACGCCACAACCGGCAGCACCGGCGTCAGCCAGTGATCCCAGCGCAGGTTCGACGCGCCAATGCCCAGCCAGTAGAGCAGCGGAAAGGCCAGCACAATCCAGCCGCTGGCCCTGGGCGCGGCCGGCCGACGGCCTATCGTCAGCAGGCCGACCGCCGCCGCGACCATGCCCGGCCAGCCGACCGCGCCGGGCAGCGCGACGGCCAGGTACCACCCCCAATTCTGCAAACCAGGCAACCGTTCCGCGCCGGCGTGGCCGCCGCGATTCTCGAAGAGCAAATTGGAAATTGCGTGCTGCCAGTCGAGGAGAACGTAGGGCGAGGTGACGGCGAAGGTCGCGGCGGCCGCCAGCGCCGCCAGGCCCAGGTAGACAAGGTCGGACCTGCGCCCGGCGGCGCTGCGCTTTTTGACGTGCGTCAGCCAGGCGACGAGCCAGGCTGCGCCAACGACGACCGTGGTGATCTTGGTGGCGGCGGCCAGCCCCGCGGCCGCGCCCGCCAGCAGCGCCCAGCGGCGTGAGGGCCGTTCGGCGAAGCGCACGGCGGCGTAGATGCCCGCCAGGGCGCAGAAGGCGGCCGGGGCATCCGTGCGCGCCCAGGTGGTCCACTCACGGTGCATGGGGTTGAGCGCCAAAAAGAGCGCGGCCAGCAGGCCCAGACCGCGCCCGCCCAGCCGTGTCCCCAGCCGCCAGAGGAGCGCCACCGTCGCCACAGCCCAGGCAATGCTGAGCAGGCGCGCCACCAGATAGAAGGGCGTCGGATTGCTGGCGAGCAGGGTTTGCAGCGCGGCCGCCTGGTCGAACCGGCCGGCCGCATGCCCGATGGTATAGATGAGACCGTAGACCAGCGCCAGCGGGTAGATGACCGTGGAGCCGGGATGCCCAAACCAGTGCGGATTGAGATCGCCGCTGACCACCATCTGCACGGCTGGGTTGATGAAGGTGTTTTCGCCGTCACCGCTGAGCACGTAGGGCAGGCCAAACCAGAAACCGTAGAGACGCACCCCGAACGCCAGGCACAGCACAAGCAGCAGCGCGCTTAGCCGCCGCGCACGCCCGAATCTAGCCATTCTTACGCATTTACCCAATCTGCAGGAACGGCAGCAGCGCGCTTCTGAATTCTTCTGGTTTTTCGATGTGCGGTGAATGGCCGCACTCTGTCAACACGACTTCGCTGTAGGCGCCTCCCTGGGCCTGATAGGTCTCGAGCAGATGGCGGAGCTGACTCACCATGGGCTGCGGTGGGTAAACCTCCATGCCCGGCCACCCCGGCACAAAGCCGAGCTGCCCCAGGAAG
>DAISHS010000402.1:0-3774 GCA_036822415.1 Chloroflexota bacterium | reverse complement strand
GCCACAGCCGGCGCGGCTCCTGGAAAAGACGCCAACACCACTCAAGACCGCTGTGTTGCATCCAGAGCGGAGCCTGGCGCAGTCGCCCTGATAGAATGTTGAACGCTGCTCCGACAGCAACCAGCACCGGCGCTTCCAGCTGGTCACGATGTTCGGATAGCCAGCGGTCCTGCTTGGGCGTGCCAAGAGCGACCCACACCACATCAGGATGCGCCGCGTTGATGTAGGCGATTTCTTCTAGCTCTCGTTCGGGCGTCGGGGATGTAAAGGGCGGCGAGAAGACGCCGGCCACCTGCAAGCCGGGGTTGTCGCGACGCAAGCGCGCAGCCAGGGCTTCGGGTACGCCTGGCGCGCCGCCGTAGAAGAAATGGCTGTAGCCGCGCTGGACGGAGCGCTGGGCAAAAGCCTGCAGCAGGTCAGGCCCGTAGACGCGGCTGACCTGGCGATGCCCCGCCCAACGTCCGAGCCAAACCAAAGGCATGCCATCGGGCGTCGCCAGGTTAGCCTGGTTGACCATGGCGCGCAGCCCCAGGTCACTTTGACACTCCATCACGGTGTGCACGGTGCACACGCAGATGTAGGCGCGCTGCCGGGCGCTAATCCAGTGCTCCATCAACCTGAGCGCGTTGTCCATGTCAATCATGCTGATGCCGACGCCCAGCACATTGAGGCGTTCAATGGAATCCATAGCGCCTATGGTAAACCATAACCCGCAAAACGAAAAACGGCTGAGGTGCGCTGAATGAATCTTGCCATGTTGTCAGCCAGTCCCCTGCAAAATGGTGCGCAGAGCCTGCTCTGTCTTGGCCGCCAGGGCTTCCCACGTAAAGTTTGCCTCCACTTTGGCAAAACCGGCCTGGCCGAAACGTGCAGCCAGGGCGGGCTGCGCCAGCAGCAGGTTGAGGCGCTCGGCAATCTGCGCCGGGTTTTGCGCCACCACAAAGCCATCGGCGCCCTGGGTAATGACATCGCGGGCTGCCGGGGCAGGGCCGCCGATCACCGGCTTGCGCAAGGCCCACGCTTCGGTAAAAACGCCGCCAAAGCTCTCCTGGCTCGAAGGCACGCACAGAACGGTGCAGTCTGCCAACGCAGCCGTTTTGTCCTCCAGACTGACGGCGCCGATTTCAACCAGGCGCGGGTCGTCAACAGATCGAAAAAGGCGTTCAGAAAAAGAGGTCCGCGGCCCAACGAAGGCAAACCAGGCTTCGGGGTGCTGCTGCCAGACCGCGGGCGCGGCCGCCAGGAGGGCTTCGAGGCCCTTGTAGCGATATTTTTGCCCTAGAAATAGAATCAGCGGCCCGGGCGCCGTGGGCGAGGGCGCGTAGCGGCGAGCAAACGCGCCAGGCGTAACCTGAGCGGCCAGCACGGGGGCATTGCCGGTGACAAAAATACGTTCCGGCTTGACGCCAAGTTCGATCAAGGTCTGCCGTTCGTGGGGCGTCAGCGCCATGACCGCGTCGGCCTGGCGGTAAAGGTCAAGGTACTGGCGATAATTCCAGCCCACCCAGCGCGGGTGGTGGTAGGGCACAAAAACAAAAGGGACCTGGCGCCGCCGCGCCAGCGCCAGTGAGGCAAAACTGAGGGGTTCACGGCCAATGCGTGCGTTGTAGACCAGGTCGCAATCGGGCATCAGCGCCTGCAGTTTGGGAAGCAGCCCCGCGCTGATGGCCGCAATGGCCGGCGTCTTGGCGACGTAGTAGGCAAGCACCCACGGCAGCAAGCGCCCGCGTTCGCGCCGCGACCAGGTTATCTGTTGGACAGCGATGCCATCCACCGTGTAAGCATGAGGCTCAGTCGGCGCGGCGATGGTGGTGCCCAGCAGCCAATCGGTGCGGTTTTGGTTCCAAAATGCGGCGACCTGCACGTGGTGGCGCGGCGCCAGGCGGCGCAGCAGCTGATGGGTGTGACTCTGCGCGCCGCCAATGGCGGGCGGGTAGGACGTGATGGTGCAGAGGATGTTCCAGGGCGCCATGCTCAGGCTGCGTGCACCTGGCGCACCGTCAGTCGCCAGACTTCAGTATCCTGTGCGCCCAGACGGTATTTGTAAACCTCATTGCCCTGCAGGAAGTCAAACACGCGCACGCCCGCCTGAATAGCCGTCTCGATGCAGCGCGCCAGCAAGACAACGCCGGTGCTGAGGTCTTTGAAATTAACAGGATCGTAGCCTGAGTTGTACAAAAGCCATTGATCCTGCCAGCGGAAGCTGAAGACAGCCGCGGCCGGGCGATTGTCAACGCTGAGCAGGGCCAGGACCAGCCAGCCTTTGGCCGCCATCACCGCGGCCAGCTCACGGAAGAAGGCTTTCATCGGCTCGGTCATGAAGTCATCTTTGTCCGCGCTGCTCAACTGATGCAGGGTGATGAAGTCTTCGACATCGCGGGCCAGGTCGTTCGGCGCCTGGCTTAGCCACCAACGAACATCGGGCGCCTGTTCGATTTTGCGTAGTTTGCGTCGCACTTCGTGGCGCTGGTGCTTATCGAGCAGGTTGAGATACGATTCCCAGTCCGTGGGCAGGAGAATGAGCGGGCAGACATCTTCCTTGCGCGCCTCCGTGGGCCACTGCGCCGCCAGGCAGGTGCGGAGATCGGTCAAGGTGGGGGAGGCGGCGGGCACGTTGACCAGCTCGAACAGGTCCCAGGCTGGCGCGTCGGCGCTGCCCAGCCATTCGATCAGGCTGGCGTAGACCGCCGCGGCGTTTTCTGGCGCGACGATCAAATCGAGGTAATCGCTCACTTCGACGCCGCCAACCAGCAGCAGCTGGCGTTGACCCGCGCCGGTCAGGTCCACAAAAAGAGGAGCCAGGCCCAGCAGGCGCCCGGTCTCCTCATCACGCCAACTCAAGAGATACAATTCATCTGTGCCCCAATGACGCCACCAGGTGGTCTGCCATTCCCAACTAAGAAAAATGGTGTTGGTCTGGCTCTGCTGCAAGAGTTCGTTCCATTCGTCTTGCAGCGAATCAAAACCGCTGGCGCTGCGATCAATCGTTAACTTCACAAGCAGGGTCCTCGTTATGTCATTTAGCGCCGGAATGAGCGCTGGGGGGTCAGGGGGGTGCAGCACTGACGCGCTAGGGGGTTTTCCTATTTTTCAGCAGCGCCGGCACATAAAACAGCAGAAAAACGGCGACCGCCGTGATCAGAAGCAGCGTGACCAACAGCAATAAGTATTTGGAAGCAACGCGCTTGATCTGGTCGAAAAATCCGATGACCGGCGTTGTCACTTCGCGCACCGTCTGGTCCATCTCCTCCGGCAGCAGCTGGCTTGCTGCTGTGGTGGGCGCCGCAGTCGCCGCCGCGGTGGGCGCGACGATGGCGTCCGTAGGCGGGGGCGCCGTGGGCAGCGCCGGCGGCGCCGGCGTGTTGGTGGGCGGCGGCAGCGGCGTCGGCGTCGGCATCGGTAAACAGATCGTCAGCTTCACATCGTCCAGATAGAGCCAGCGCCGCTTACCGTTGCCGTTATTGTAAACGTTGAAGTAGATCACCACATGCGAACCCGCGTGCTGTTTCAAGTTGACCGATCTCTCTTTCCAGGTATCGGTCACCTCGCGGTTGCGCGGCCACAGCTCGCGAATGACCTGGTGGCGCAACGGGTGATCGGACGGCGTCATCAACAAAACCTCCTGGTAATCGCCCTGGTCATTCTGATCATCAGCCCTGGCCCAGTAAAACCACGACAGGGTGACATCCAGGGCAGCGGCCGGAATGATCACATCCTGACGCACGGAGGAGAAGGAAGCCGCGTCCTTGTCATTGGCGCCCAGCACCACCGACC
>DAISHS010000401.1:1651-3798 GCA_036822415.1 Chloroflexota bacterium | reverse complement strand
AGTGTATAACCCACACGTCTTTGGCATACTGTGTAGCGCAATGACCCTGAGAAAATTTGTAACTATAAACCGTGCGACAAGGCAGCGGAGGATTTAGCAATGAAGAAAATGGTCGTGATTCACATCAACGACGGCGAAAGCAAGACCGTTGTTGAATTTTTGGGACAGGCGATGGAAATTCACCGCGTCGGCTGTCATGGAGAAGTTGACAAAGCCGAAGCGTTAATCAAGCAGTTCGATGGCACGGTGGATGTGATCGGTCTGGAAGGCATCCCCCATTCGCTAGAGCTTGGGCCGGCGCGCCGCGAACACACCATCGGCGCACGCCTGAACAAAGCGGCGACGCAGACCCCGGTGGTGGACGGCAGCGGCATCCGCGCAGGCATCGAGCGCTGGGGCGTCATCCTGGCCGACCGTGCGCAACCTGGCATTTTTGCGGAAAAGCGCATCCTGATGGTGCCTGGTCTCAATCACGCCGGGCTGTCACAGTCACTCGGCCGGCACAGCGATCAGATTCGTTTTGCTGACCCGGAGATTTTCTTTGCTTTGCCTGACGCGCCCGGCATTGGCGCCAAATGGATGCTGGAACAAGCAGCCGGGCCGACACTAGACCAGCTGCAGGATGCGCCTTTCCGCCGCCTGCTGCCTGAGGCAGGCCATCCCGGTGTGGAGCGCAGCAAGGCCCCCTTCGAATGGGCCGATCTGCTGGCCGGCGACATCGGCACGATTCGCCGCTACGCGCCTGAAAGCCTGAAACGCAAGACGATCGTCGTCGAGTCGGCCACCGAAGAGGATGTGGAAGATCTGAAGCGGCGCGGCGCGGCCATCGTCGTGACCATGATCCCGGCGCTGGTTGAAAAAGGCGCGCTCAGCCCCTGGTCCGCCTCAGTCTTCGAATGTTGCCTGGTGGCCGCGCGGCGCGACCCCAACGCACCCCTGAACGAAGACACGTACCTTGACCTGATGGCCGATCTGCAATGGACGCCGGGCGTGCGTTACCTGCAGCCGGAAGAAGCGGGCCTCAACAAGTTTGCCTTTGTGATTCATCCACTCAACATTGGCTTCATTCACAAGCACAAGGCTTTTAGCTGGACGCAGTACCTGCCCGATGAAATCGTGGAGCCAATCGCGGCCGAAATTCCGCCCATGTACGTGGGCAAGATCACCGGCGGGCAATCTCCCGCCACCGGCCAGAAGATCGAAGGCTATCTGATCTCGCTGGGCACCACCCCGCGCGAAATGATGAGCCGCGATGAGAATTTCACCTATAAGAAACTGGTGCAATCGGCCAAGATGGCCGAGCGCATGGGCGCACGCATCATGGGGCTGGGGGCATTCACCTCGGTGATTGGCGATGCCGGCATCACCACCGCGCACCAGTGCGATATTGCCATTACCAGCGGCAACAGCCTGACCGTCGCCGCGACCCTGGAAGCGGCCAAGCAGGCTGTCATCAAGATGGGCGCCACCGATCTGACGAAGGGCAAGGCCATGGTCATCGGCGGCACCGGCTCCATCGGCTCGGTCTGCGCACGCCTGATTGCGCAGGCGATCAAAGACGTGGTGCTGGTTTCCATCGAACCGGAGCGCTTGATCGAATTCAAGCGCATGATCGAGCAAGAGACGCCGGGCGCGCAGGTGACGATTTCAACCCGGGCCGGCGACCTGGTTTCCGACTGTGATTTGATCATCACCGCCACCTCGGCCTTCGGCCAGCGCATCGTAGACATCACCAAGTGCAAGCCAGGCGCCGTGATTTGCGATGTGGCGCGACCGCCTGACATCAGCGAGCAGGAAGCCGCGCTGCGCCCCGATGTGCTCGTGATCGAATCGGGCGAAGTCATCATTCCCGGCGACATCAACATCACCTATGACATCGGCCTGCCGCCCAAGACCGTCTATGCCTGCCTGGCCGAAACCTCGCTGCTGGCCATGGAAGGGCGCTTCGAGGATTACACCCTGGGCCGCAACATCACCATGGAGCGCGTCAAGGAAATCTATAAGCTGTTCAAGAAACATGGCTACCAGTTGGGCGGCCTGCGTTCGCACGGGCATTTTGTGACCGATGCCGACGTAGAGGTCAAGCGTGAAAAGGCCGACTACTGGCGCGCCCATCCTGAAGAGTTCAAGGCGATGCAGAAGGAAAC
>DAISHS010000401.1:0-1551 GCA_036822415.1 Chloroflexota bacterium | reverse complement strand
AGGCCGACTACTGGCGCGCCCATCCTGAAGAGTTCAAGGCGATGCAGAAGGAAACAGGCGCTCAGCTCGAGCGGATTCCGCGCATGTCCAAGGGCGTCAAGACCAAGCAGAACCCGCTCAAGCAGTGGGGGCCGCTGGCCGCTGGCGCAGGCGTGGTGGGTGGCCTGATCCTGGCGGGGCGGAAGAAGAGTTAGGACAGAGGTCAGAGGACAGAGGACAGAGGACAGAGGTCAGAGGTCAGAGGTCAGAGGTCAGAGGTCAGAGGACAGAGGTCAGAGATCAGAGGTCAGAGGACAGAGATCAGAGGTCAGAGGTCAGAGGTCAGAGGTCAGAGGTCGGAGATTCGGAGGGCAGAGGCGCCAGGATCTCCGACCGTCGTTTTCCGCCGCTGCGCCGCCAGATCCAGGCGGCGAGGATGGCCCATCCCAGGCCGCCGAGCAGGCCGACGGGCGCGGGGCCGAGCAGTGAGCTGGGCTGGCCCTGCACGAAAAGCAGCGCCAGCGCGCTGATGCCGTTGATGGCGCCGTGGCCGATGACCGCCGGCCAGACGCTGCCCGCGCGCAGCGTCGCCCAGGCCAGGAAGCAGCCAGCGGTGAAGGTGAACCACACCATCAGCAGCATGCCAGTCCACGGCGCGCCGAAATAGCCAAAACCGTAGTTGTGACCCATGGCGATGACCGGCCAATGCCAGACGCCCCAGATCACGCCTGAAACCAGCATGGCCCGCCGCTCGCCCAGCGGCAGCAGCTTCGGCAGCAGATAGGCGCGCCAGCCAAATTCCTCACCCAGGGTGAACAAGCCGTTGATGGGAGGCGCGATCAATATCGCGCTGACCACCTGCGCGGCCACGATCAGCCAGGGATTCATCGCGGCCGTCTGCGCGTTCTGCGCCAGCAGGCGGCGCACCACGGTCAGATCAGAATCGTAGAAGCGCGGCAGGAGCGCAAAGAAGATCACCGCGCCCACGATCGTCACCACGGCGGGCGTGACCCAGGCCAGCAGCCAGTAACGCCAACCGCGTCTGAATTGAGGGCGCAGCCATGTCTCCTGCCAGCCCTCGCGCGTCAGCAGTCGCGTCAGCACGTGGGCCAGCGCCGGCGCCCACATATAACCGACCGCCAGCAGAACGGTGGCCAGGCTCAGGTTCAGCGCAGGCACCACGATGGGGCTGTTCACCAGGCCGCCATTCAGGAAGATGATCAGGCCGATGGCCCACGCCAACGCAAACGCCAGGGCGACAAAGATGCCCACCCGCTTGATATCCACACGATCGCTCATTGTTTATCCTCAGTGTTCCATGTAGAACAGGATCGCGAACGCCACGATAAGCGCGATTGCCGGCACGACGAGGCGTTTCGCTATCTCTCGCGGTCGGCGCCAGTCCGCCGAGAGCACGAATGTCAGACCCGCGGGCAAAAGCAGTCCGATGGCGAGCTGGAAAAGGTGGGCGGCCGTGCCTTCATCGCCGTTGGGCGCTGGGGTAAACCTGCCGAGCAGGGTGAGAATGGTCGCACCGCCGACCAGGCACAGCGCAAAGAGTGACAGGCCAAG
>DAISHS010000400.1:0-3808 GCA_036822415.1 Chloroflexota bacterium | reverse complement strand
AACCAGTCGGGGCGAGAGGATTTGAACCTCCGACCTCACGGACCCGAACCGTGCGCGCTAGCCGAACTGCGCTACGCCCCGAACAACGCAAACTATACCACATGAACCCCTTTCCGCCAAAATCAGCCGGTCAACCTGCGCGTGGGCGCGCCGGGCGCGCGCAGTCCGACGCGGCTCGCGCTCAATATCTTTGCCAAATCAAGGGCCTTATGCTAAACTATGTCCGTTCGCACGAGGGCCACAAGCCCTCGTTCTTTCTGCCCGCGGCCTGACCGGGGGCAAACCCATAGAAAGGAGGCATGCGGACCTCTATGAACGAGTACGAACTGATGACCATCGTCCGCACAGAGTTGGATGAAGAGGCCGTCAATACGCTGAACGAGCGTATTGGCGAACTCATTCGCACATCCGGTGGCGAGGTGATCGAAACGCAGCTGTGGGGCCGTCGCACGCTTGCATATCTCATTCGCAAGCAGCGCGAGGGCAACTATGTCTTGTTTCGCTTACGCCTGCTACCGTCGGCCACAGCAGCGCTCGAACGCTCGCTGCGTCTCAACGATAACGTGCTGCGCCATCTGCTCATCCGCAAGGAGGCGTAGATCCACCGGCCTTGTGACACCGTTACGCCCTTAGCCCTGTTCGGGGCGGCGTAAAATCCCGTTTGGCGCAATATGGTACCCAAACCTACCATGGCACGCCAGCATGAGGAGCCAGACACATGCCAAGAGGTCTGAACAAAGTCATGATCATCGGCCAAATCGGCCATGATCCCGACATGCGTTACACACCCAGCGGCAAACCCGTGACGTCGTTTAGCGTCACTGTGACCCGCACCTGGGTGACAGCTGAAGGGGAACGCCGTGAGGCCACTGAATGGTTCAACGTGGTGGCCTGGGGAAACCTGGCAGAAATCTGTAATCAATACTTGCGCAAAGGCCGGCGCGTTTACGTGGAAGGGCATCTGCAAACCCGCAGCTGGGAGGACCAGAACGGCCAGAAGCACTTCCGCACCGAGTTGGTGGCGAACGAGATGATTATGCTCGATAGCCGCCCCGGCAGCAGCGAAGTTGATTATGCCAGCAGTGATGAAGAAGAGAACAATTATTAGTGAGAGCAGGAGTAGACTGTGGCTACGAATTTTGACGTCGTAGATGACGATTTGGATGAGATGGGGGACGATCGCGGCCGTGGCCGCGGGGGTCGCCCGGTGCGTGGTCGCGGCGGGCCGCCCGGCGCCGGCCCGGGTGGACGGCGTTTCGGCGCCGTGCGCCGCCGCGTGTGCGCCTTCTGTGTGGACAAGGTCAAGTTCATTGACTACAAGGCCGTGGACGTTCTGAGTCGCTACGTCACTGAGCGTGGCAAGATCCGCCCACGCCGCAAAACCAGCACTTGCGCCCGCCATCAGCGCGAACTGTCTGTGGCAATCAAGCGCGCGCGGTACCTTGCACTGCTGACCTACATTGGCAGCACCCAGGGCTAATTCTGACCAGGAGCGCCACACGGCATGGCAAAACGAGAACGAGCGGTCAAAGAACCGACCAAGAAACAGACGGCCCTCAACCGGCGCGAGCGAGAACTGCAGCGTCGCGTCCTGATTGGCGTCGGCATTACCGGTGCCCTGGTGGTGATCCTTTTGGCTGTCGGACTGCTGCAGCAGCTGGTGCTGATTCCCAACTCGCCCGTCGCGACGGTGAACGGCGAGACCATCAGCACCGACCGCTACCAGGCTCGCGTCAAGTATCAGCGGGCGTCGTTGGTGAATCAGCTGGCGCAGTATCAGCAAATTCAGCAGCAGCTCGATCCTAACGGCACCCAGAACTTCTTCACCTCCCAGATTCAGCAGCTTCAGCAACAGTTGAGCAATCCAGAGACCCTGGCTCTGAACGTGCTCGACAGCATGGTGGATGAGGTGTTGATTCGTGAGGAAGCGGCCAAGCGCGGCATCAGCATTGCTCCTGCGGAGCTGGAAAAGGAAGTTGGCAAGAGCTTCGGTTATGAGCCGGACGCAACGCCAACGCCGATTGTCACACCGGCAACTATCACCTCGACCCAGGTGGTGACAGCCTCCAACGGCCTGACGGAAACCCAGGTGGTCAGCGCCACGGTCACGCCCGCGCCCACGGCGACGCCGTTCACCGAGGCCGAATACCAGCGCCTCTATAAACAGACGCTGGACAACATCAAGCAGTCATCGGGCATGAGCGAGGCCGAGTTCCGCGCACTGACCGAGAACCGCCTGCTGCGCGCTAAACTGCAAGAGGACGTGACGAAGGACGTGCCCACGACCGAAGAACAAATCAAGGCGCGGCACATCCTGGTCAAGGTGGCAGATACGGCGACGGCCGAAGAGAAGCAGAAAGCCGACGAGAAAATCAAGGCCGCGCTGGAACGCCTCAAGAAGAATGAACCCTTCGAGGTGGTGGCTAAGGAAGTCTCTGAGGACAGCTCGGCGGCTCAGGGCGGCGACCTGGGCTGGTTTGGCAAGGGCACTATGGTGGCTGAGTTCGAGGATGCAGCCTTCAAGCTCGATGTCGGCCAGACCAGCGACATTGTGACGACGCAGTTCGGTTATCACATCATCCAGGTAACGGAAAAGGACCCCGCCCACCCACTCGACGACAATGCGCTGGCGACCAAGAAGCAGCAAGCCTTCAGCGATTTCTTGACCAAGCTGCGTGAGGCAGCCAAGATCGAGCGCTCATGGAACACCAGTAAGATTCCACCGACGCCGATCGGCGGTTAAGGTCGTTTCGTAAAACTGATCTCAGCGGGCCTTCCGTTTGCTCACGGCCAACGCGTTGGCCGCAAAGGACCGGTAACAAAAACAGCGGGCTTCGACACGAAGCCCGCTGTTTTTTATCGCGTCGGGGCGTCCCTGCCTAGCCCAGACGCTTCTTCGCTTCGGCGGTCAGCGCCGGCACCACGGTAAACAGGTCGCCGACGATGCCATAGTTGGCAATGCCAAAGATGGGCGCTTCCGCGTCTTTGTTGATGGCGACGATGACCTTCGATGACCCCATGCCGGCGAGGTGCTGGATGGCGCCCGAAATGCCGCACGCTACGTACAGATCAGGACGCACGGTCTTGCCGGTCTGTCCAACCTGGTACTTGTACTGGATCCAGCCGGCATCCACGGCCGCGCGGCTGGCGCCCATGGCGCCGCCCAGCGCATCGGCCAACGCCTTGATCGGCGCGAAGCCTTCCGGCCCCTTGACGCCGCGGCCGCCAGAAACGATGATGCGCGCATCCCCCAGGCTGATCTCACCGCCGCCAACGACCTCGAAACTGTTCACGGTGCTTCCGGCCTGACCTTCGGCTAGGACAGGCGCCACTTTGACCACCTTGCCCGCGAGGCCAGGATTCACCTCCGGCGTCGGGAAGGCGCGATTGCGCACGCTGGCAATCTGCGGATCCGCCTTGCTGACGACATCGGCCAGAATGTTGCCAGAGTAAATCGGACGCGTCGCCACGAGACGCCCGTTGCGCAGCGAGAGATCGAGAACGTCAGCGGCCACGCCGGTGTTCAGATCACAGGCCACCGCGCCGCTCAGGTCACGGCCGCGCATGCTGGCCGGGAAGAGCACAATGGATGGTTTGACGTCGCCAATGACCTTTTTGATCACCTCGGTATACGGATTGAGGCGGAAGGATTTCAGGCCAGGGTCATCACACACGTAGACCGTGTCGGCTCCGTAGCTGATGGCTGCGGCTGCCACGGCGTCCATCCCGCTGCCCAGAACGAGGGCGCCGGTGGTGACGCCAAGTTCGCTGGCCAGCTGGCGCGCTTTGCCCAGAATTTCCCAGGAGG
>DAISHS010000399.1:0-3808 GCA_036822415.1 Chloroflexota bacterium | reverse complement strand
GGTTGCGGTTCACGCCCGCAGGCTGAAGCCGGCCTGCGCAGGCCGACGGTTGTTTGCATCAGCGCTGCCCATCTGTTCACCAAACAGATCGGCAGCGCTGACTGTTGTTGAACGCTAACGCGCGCCACGCGCGCCGCGCAGAAGCCACACCCCAAACCAGATCTGCACCAGGGCAAAAATTGCCACAAAGGCAATCAACCCCAGTGAGACAAGATCGACAAGGCCCGTGCGTCGAAAAAAGATCAGGCTCAGGATAGTCAGGATGGCAAATGCGCCGCCCGTGGCGATGAAAATACAGCCAAAACCGTTGGGCTGCCGTTCTTCCCACGCGGTTGTTCCTGCCGGTTCGGCGGCGTCTGACTGCTGCGGGTCTTCTGAAAATTGCATCGCGTGCCTCGGTCTCCTTCCAAAGGGTTAGTTGCGCTGGTCCGTCGCCAGCAAATGGGCGTCGGCTGCCAGCGCCGGACGAATCATATCCACGCCGGCCAGGTGCAGACGGCGAGCCGCGGCCAGGGGACGCAGGTCGCCGCCGTGATCCAGCGCCCACTGCGCCTGTTCCGCCAGCAGCGCCAGTTCCAACGTGCGCCCGATGGTCAGGGCAAAACGGCGCGCGCCCGCTTCCAGGGCGTCGTTGCCGGCGTGGGCTGCGCGGTGCATCCACTGATCGGCCTGCTGCAGCGCCTGTTGAACCGCCCGCACCGGTTCGGCCAGGCGCGCATCGTGCACGGCCGCGCAGCGGCGCGCGATTTCCGCGCTCAAAACGGCCATTGCTTCCGGTTCGTGCAGCGTGCGCAGGGCGTCCAGCGCCAGGACATTGGTAGTTCCCTCCCAGATCGAAAGCACCTGCGCGTCACGCAAGAGGACGGGAATACCGGTATCTTCGACATAGCCGGCGCCGCCAAAGGCTTCGACCACTTCGCTCAGCACGGCCACGGCCTGGCGCGCCGTGGTCAGCTTCATCACGGGCGTGAGCGTACGCAGCAGCGCTTTTTCGCCGGCGCTGGCGTCGCCCGTTTCCTCGCGCCCCAGCAGCTCGACCACAAAGAAGGCTAGATGAAAAGCGCCTTCGAACTCCGCCTGCAAGCCGGCGAGGGTGTCCACATGCAGCGGCTTTTGCGCCAATGGCGCGCCAAAGGCGACGCGCTGGGCGGCGTAGCTGCGCGCCAGGGCCATGCCGCGCCGCATCAGGCTGACCGCGCTCACGCCATTCCAGGTGCGCGTGATGTTGAGCATCGTCGCCATGTTGCGCACCCCGTTGGCGGCGCCCATCACCAGCTGCGCGGGCGTCCCTTCCAACAGCAGCTCGGCCGTAGGCACTTTGCGCGTGCCCAGTTTATCCTTCAGCCGGGCCGCTTGAATCCGATTCGGCCGGCCGGCGTCGTCGTGGGTTTCTACATAGAAGAGCGCCAGGCCCTTGCCGCCAGGCGGATTGCCCACAGGCCGCCCCAGGGTCAAGGCCATGGCCGAGGTGATGGCCGAAGTAAACCACTTGCGCCCGCTCAGGCGCCAGACCCCTTGCTCATCGCGCTCGGCGACAGTCTCCGACAAACCGACATCGGAGCCGCCGGTCAGCTCGGTCATCCACTGGCCGCTCGTCCAAAACGCGGCCGGATCGCGGCTGGTCAAATGCGGCACTGCGCGCTCGATCAAGGCGCGATTACCAGAGACCAGCAAGGTGCGCGCCGCGCCGTCTGTCATCGCCAATGGGCAGCTGTAAATGTCAGTGGATGCGGTAAACAGGTAGACCAGGGCAAACTGATGCACGCGGGCAAAGGGGCCATAGGTCGGTTCATAAGCGGCCGCAATCAGTCCATACTGGGCCGCCAGCCGCTCGGCGACGCGCCAAAGGGGTGTGACCTCGATGCGATCCACCCGTTCGCCCCAGGCGTCCCACTGCGTCAGCTGCGGTTCGTTGAGCCGGTCAGCCAATTGCTGTTGATAAAGCTCAGCGCCGGCCAAACGCCCCATCTCCCGGAGTTCTGGCTCGATCGCTTGCTGCATCGTCGGCGGTAAAGTACGCGCCAGGTAGGCCAGCAACACACGGTCATCATCGTATTGATTACCCAACGTAGGCGGCGTTTGGTTAAAGGTTATCATCCACTCCTCCCCGCTCATGCGGCCAATCTGAGGCACAGTGACCCTGCCATTGTACACGGGCGCGGCAGCGTGTCAATTGGAGACGCGGGATCAGCGGCCTACTGGCAATATGACGCAGGCCATAGTCAAGCCTGGCCGCCTGGCTATACTTCAGCCGTGAAGTCTGACACAGTGAGTGTGTTTTGTGCCTGGGGCAAAGGCGCCCCTTGATACTGCTCCTAATTTGACCCTCGTGTGCAAACTTCTATAATCATCATCCCGCTTATTCACAGCAGAGGTTTTTCTTATGGCAAACGTTAACAAAATCAAGGGTGTTATCGGCATTTTGACCGGCGGCGGCGACGTACCGGGACTCAATCCAGCCATTCGCGCCGTGACGATCCGCGCGCTGCGTGAAGGCTACAAAGTGGTTGGCATCCGGCACGGCTGGGCCGGCGCCATTGACATCGTGCGCGACGAGAAGGCGGACAACAGCGATAACTTCCAGTGGCTCACGGAAGAAGTGGTCAACAAGGCGGGCCGCACCGGCGGCACCTTCCTGCACAGCTCGCGCACCCGCCCCAGTACGGTGTCACGCAAGAGCGTGCCGGCGCACTTGCAGGATCAGTACCAGGCCGACAGCAACGACCTCACCCCGGAAGTGCTGAAGAACCTGGCCTGGCTTGGGATTGACTACATGATTCCTATTGGCGGCGACGACACCCTCAGCTACGGGGTGCGCCTGGCGCAGGAGGGGTTCAAGGTTGTCGCCATTCCCAAGACGATGGACAACGACGTACCTGGCACCGATTACTGCATCGGTTTCAGCACCTGCGTCACCCGCACCATCTCGATGACCAACATTCTGCGCACCTCGGCCGGCTCGCATGAGCGTTTTCTGGTCATGGAAGTGTTTGGCCGCTATGCCGGATTTACGGCCATGCTGCCGACGATGGCCGGCGTTGCCAATCGCTGCGTCATTCCAGAATACAAGTTCAACATGGAACAGCTGGCCGAGCTGTTGGTGGCGGATCGTTACAAGAACCCCAGCAAATACTCCGTGGTGCTGGTTTCCGAAGGCGCGATGTTCGAGGGCGGCGAGATGATCTTCCAGAACGCGGAGAAGGACGCCTACGGCCACGCCAAACTCGGCGGCATTGGCGATGTGGTTTCCGAAAAGCTCAAGGAGACCTCGGCCAAGTTCAACAACGGCAAGAAGATTGACTGTATCAATCAGAAGTTGGGCTACCTGGTGCGCGGCGGCGACCCCGACGCCATTGATTCGGTGGTGCCGATGGCCTACGGCAACCTGGCGTTGGACTTGATCCTCAATCGCCTGCATGGCCGTCTGGTGGTGCTCAAGAATGGGCGCTATGATCACGCGCCGCTGGAAGTTGTGACCAGCACGAAGAAGGTGGTGGATGTCGAGCGCTTCTACAACACCGAGCGCCTGCGTCCGCACTACAAGAGCTTCGAGATGAAACCGCTCTTCATCATGACCAGCAGCGACATCTAATTCTCAGCAAAAAAAAGACTTCCGAAGTCTCGAAGACTTCGGAAGTCTTTGGTCGCGGCCACTCACACGTCCAGGTTTCTAACCTGCTTGGCGTGGGTTTGGATGAAACGCTTGCGCGGGGGCACGGCTTCGCCCATGAGCATATCGAACGTGCGGTCAGAAGCGGCCGCATCTTCGATGGTCACTTGCAGCAGCGTGCGGTTTTCCGGGTTCATG
>DAISHS010000398.1:0-3826 GCA_036822415.1 Chloroflexota bacterium | reverse complement strand
GCTCTTGCGCCTGCTGCAGGCCCATCAACAGGTGCTGGCGCAGGGCGACCTGGTCAAACGGTTCGCCGCCCGCCTGCGTGAGCTGAGCAGCAGCGTGAGCACGCTCTACCCGATTGATGTCCAGGTTGATAACCGCCAATCGTCGCGCTACACCGTGCTCACGATCAATGCCCAGGATACGACCGGTTTTCTGTATGAGCTGACCAACGCGTTGACGCTCAACGACATCTATATTGCACGGGTGACGGTGGACACGCTGGGGAATCATGTGCACGACACCCTCTATGTGACCGATGCGCGCGGCGAAAAGATCACGGCTCCGGCGCGTCAGCGTGAGCTGCGCGCGGCCATCGTGCTGGTCAAGCATTTCACCCATCTGCTGCCGCGTTCGCCCGATCCCGAATCGGCCCTGCTGCACTTCCGCGCCTTCCTGGGTCACCTCTTCAGCCAACCCAACTGGCCTGATGAACTGGTTTCCCTGGAGCGGCCGGAAGTGCTGAGCGCGCTGGCGCGCTTGCTCGGCGTCAGCGATTTTCTCTGGAACGACTTCCTGCGCATGCAGTATGCCAATCTCTTCCCGGTGGTGCGTGACGTGGATGCGCTGCACCGCGCGCGCAGCCACGGCCAATTGGCCGCGGACCTGGACGCGCAGCTGCGCGCCGCCGCCGATGCGGCCGGCCGCCGCGCGGTCATCAACTCGTTCAAAGACCGCGAGATGTTTCGCATCGACATGCGTTACATCCTGGGGCACGTGACCGAATTCGGCGAATTCTCCGGCGAGCTGAGCGACCTGGCCGAGGTGGTGATGCAGGCTGCCTTCGAGGTGGTCCAGCAAGAACTGACGGTGACGTACGGCGCGCCCATGCTTTCCCCTGGCGCGGAAAACGCCGCGCCGACTGGCCTGATCCCCTGCCCCATCACACTGTGCGCGCTGGGCAAGGCCGGCGGCCGTGAGCTGGGCTTCGCTTCGGACATCGAGCTGCTTTTCATCTATGCCGGCAACGGTCAGACCCGCGGCCCGGTCAGCATCTCGAACGCCGAATTTTACGAGCGCCTGGTGCAAACCTTCGTCGGCGCGATTCAGGCCAAGCGTGAGGGCATTTTCGAGATTGATTTGCGCCTGCGGCCCTATGGCAAGGCTGGCAGCCTGGCCGTTGCGTTGACTTCGTTTCAGCGCTACTTTGCGCCCAGCGGCCCGGCCTGGGCCTATGAACGCCAGGCGCTGATCCGCCTGCGCCCCATCGCCGGCGATGCCGAATTTGGCCGCCAGCTTGTGGCCCTGCGCGATGAGGTTGTCTACACCGGTGAGCCGTTCGCGGTGGCGGCCATGCGCGCCATGCGTGAACGCCAGCTGCGCCATCTCGTCACCGCCGGCACTTTCAACGCCAAATTTAGCCCTGGCGGCTCGGTGGACATCGAATACCTGGTGCAGGGGCTGCAAATCAACCACGGCCACGCCAATGCGGCCTTGCGCCTGACCAACACGCGCGAGGCGATGACCGCGCTGCGTCAGGCTGACATCCTGGCCGAGGACGATTATAACCGTTTGCGCGAGGCCCACATCTTCATCCGCCGCCTGGTCAACGCCCTGCGCATGGTGCGCGGCAACACCAAAGACCTGACCGTGCCCGCGGCCGACAGCGAAGAATTCAGCTTCCTGGCGCAGCGCCTCGGCTACGGCGCTGATCTCGACCGCCTGCGCGCAGACCTCAATCGCCATCCAACCTTCGTGCAACAGCTCAGTGTGCGCCTGCTGGGGTGAGCGCAGACCGCAGGTTTTTGTCTATGCAAACGGTTTCTTTGCAGTCATAGCGGTTGCGTGTATACTTGAGAGCAGGCGATTGCAGTTGCCTCTGAATCTCCGGCAAGAACGAACGAGTAGGGTGAACCGTGTGACCGTCGAATCATTGAGAACGGCAGACAGCGCGTGGCAGCGACTGAGACAGCAATGGTCAGTCTGGCAAGAACAGAGCCTGCGTTGGCTGCGCTACGTGCGCTTTCAGTGGCAGCCAGAAGCGCGTCCGTGGCTTGCCGCCCAACGGACCGCGCTGCAGAGCCAGTCGGCCCGCCAACGCTGGCAAGCCGCCGCCGCCTTACGCGGCATCCCGCTCGCCACAGGGGATTTACAGGCCCTGGGCCACCTCCTGCACGATGCAGAACCATTTGTCCGCTGGGAGGCAGCGATGACCTTGAAAGATGTGGGCGGTCAAGCCGCCATTGGAATCTTGCAGCAGACCCTCGCGGGCGAGAATCCCGTCGGCCTCGCTTCGGCCGCGGAGACGCTGGCCGAGATGGGCGAGGTTACCGCGATGCCGCGCCTGGTTGAATTGATACAGCACGAGGACCCTGGCGTGCGCGCCAGCGCCTGCGCCGCGTTGGGGCGGCTGGCTAAAGCGCAAGATACAGAGGTCGTTCAAGCGCTCATCGCGGCCCTGAAAGACACGATCCCTGGCGTGCGCCAGGTGATCGCGCTGGCCCTGGGCCGCATCGGCTCCCCGCTGGCGGTTGCGCCTTTGATCGCCTGCCTGCGACGGCGCGATGAATTCAGGCTGGTGCGCCGCGCCGCCGCCTGGTCGTTGAGCAAACTAGGGCCAGATCCGCTCGCCGTGGAAGCGCTGTCCGAAGCCTTGACCGACAAGGATGGCGAGGTGCGCGTGCTGGCCGCGCAAGGGCTGGGACAGATTGGTCACGCCAAGGTCATCAACCTGCTGCGGCCGCTGACCGAGGATTGGCAAGAGACCGGCCACGGCACGGTGGCCCTGGCGGTAATCAAGGCGATTCAGGAGATCGAAGCCCGCAATGCCGACCTGCAGCCGCCAACCCCTGCGGTCTCCATGGGCCATGGCGAAGAGAGCCTCAGCGAGCGCAAGCAACGCCTGGGCCTGGCGCCCGCGGCGCCGGAGCCAGCCGTCCCCGCCGCCGGGGAGACAGTCGCCGCAGCGCCGGCGGTCACGCCCCCATTAGCAGAGGCGCCCGCGGTCAGCGCCGCGGAACCCGCGGTCAGCGCCCCGGAGCCGGTCGTCGCGCCGACGCCAGCGCCGACGCCCAAACGCACATCGCCGCGCAAAAGCGCGCCCGCGCCGCGTAAACGCAAGGCGCCCGCCGCCGAACCTCCGGCCGCCACCGAGGGTCTTGAGCTAAACGACGAGGCCTGAGGGCTGACGCCGCGCCGTTTTCCCCTTTCAACCCCCTTCACCAGAGAAGCGGTGGCAGCGTTCACAGGTTTGTTCGGTGTGCTGCCGGTTCAAGAATTCAAGCTGCGGGTCGCCGTTGCTGATGTGCGTCTGATGACAGTCAACACAGGTCGCCGCGTTGGGATCACGCGCCTGCCACTGACTGAGAAAGGCGTGGAAATGGCGGTTCATGTTACGCGTGGCCGCGACATCCGCATGGCACTTCAGGCAGTTGGAATCGCCAATCGGCTGGGTCAGCGGCGCCGGCTGCACGGCGGTGTGGAGCGCAAATGCCAGCAGGTCGCCGGCGCCCAGGCGCATGGCCGCGACGCGGCCGCTCAGCCCTGGCCCGGCATGGCAATCAATGCAGCGCGTTGATTTACCGTGATGGAAGGATGCCAGATCGCTGGGCTGCGCGGCCAACGACCGCTGGTAATAAGTCGCCTCTGGCTCCGAATGGCACGACGCGCAAAAGCTATCGCGCTCCTCCAACGTCTTGGCCACCACAAAGCCCCCGCCCGTCAGCGCGAAAAACGCGCCCAGGGCCACCACCGGGATCAACCACCAGGCGCGGCGCAAACGGGTCGCGCCTTTCCTGGCCTTCGCATCACGTCCTGCCATCCCAACCTCCCGCCAAACCAGTGAATCGAGAA
>DAISHS010000397.1:0-3830 GCA_036822415.1 Chloroflexota bacterium | reverse complement strand
GGCGTCAAAGTGCGCATCTATGATGGCGACCAGCTCTTGGGCGAAGTAACAGCCGACGCGGCCGGCCGCTGGAGTTTTACGCCGCCCACGGCCCTGGCTGTAGGCGACCACGTCTTGCGCCTGGCCGCCGTGGACGCAGACGGCCGTGAGGTTTTTGCTGATCCACGGCCGTTCACCATTGCGGCTGATGCCCAGCCGGCGCCGCCGCCCACCATCAACCTGCCGCCGGGGGGTCAACTTCCGGCCGGCGAACGCCTGACCGGCGCGGCGCCGCCCAACAGCACCGTGACCATCTTTGCCGGAGATAAGGCGCTGGGCGTTGCGCAGGTTGGCGCTGACGGCGCATGGCAGTTCAACGTGCCGGCCGACCTGACGCCGGGGGACTACGACTTCAAGGTCACAGCCCAGGATGCCAGCGGCAACCTGCTGGGCGAATCGCTGCCGGTGCGCATCAAGATCTTGCCGCCGGTCGGTCTGCCAGTGACGGGCGGGGACCTCAGCGGGCAGTAGCCTGGGCGCAAAACCTGGCGTCCACGCGCATGGCGCCGGCAAGAATTGAGTCAACGACTCGATCCTGCTGGCGCCATGTCATTTCCAGCACGGGAGCCTGCGCTCCACGGGCGGCTTCGATTTTTCGTGGCGGCGACGCGCCGTCGCCCAGGCTGCGCTTAGTGCAGCGAGTGACGCAGGAAATCCTTGGCCACGTGCGCGGGCACGGCGGCGCCCACATCAGGCCCGGTCATGAGGGTGTTGATGCCCACCAGGCGCCCGCGCTTGTCCACCAGCGGGCCGCCAGAATTGCCGGGGCGCAGATGCAAACTGACCACCACCAGGTCACGCGAACTGCGCGGCATCTCCGGCCATTGGGAACCAACGCCGATGACCACGCCGCTGGTGACGACATTGCGCACGCCCCACGGATGCCCCAGGGCAAAAACCAATTCCCCTGGCTGTAGGCCGCGCGAATCCCCCAGATCAACCACCGGTAGGCCGTTGGCCTCGACCGCAAGCACGGCCAGGTCGTTGTCAGGATCGCTGGCAACCAGGCGTGCGGGCAATTTACGGCCATCGGGCAGGGTCACATGGAGCGAACGGCGTTGAACCACGTGGTTGTTGGTCAGAATCAGGCCATCCGCGCGCCAGATCACCCCCGACCCGGCGCCGCTCATTCCGCCATTGGTAATTTGCACCAGGCTGCGCTGCACGCCGGCAACCAGATTAGCCATTTCATCGTTGAGCTGCAAAAGAATGTTTGACATGCCTGTTCCTCGTGACTGCGCGTCTACGCGCTGCGCTCGCCAATGAGCACGGCGAGGCTCTGCAGCTGGCCGCCGCGCACGATTTGGACAGGGACAGAACGCCCAACGCGCTCGCCGGTCAGCAGGGCCATCAGATCGTCCAGGTGACGCACCGGCTGTCCATCCAGGCTGATGATGGTGTCGCCCATGAAGAGGCCGGCCTTAGCGGCCGGGCCATCGGCCTCCACGGAGCCGAGGAGCAGGCCCGTTTCCTGGTTCAGCTGCTGCGCCAGCAACGCAGGCAAGCGCGCGGCCTGCGCGCTCACGCCCAGGTAGCCGCGGCGCACACGGCCATGCGCGAGGATCGTTTCCACCACGCGGCGCAGCGTCGGCGCGGGGATGGTCAGGCTGATGCCGCGCAGCATGGCCGAGGTGTTCATGCCGATGATCTGGCCAGCCGCATCCACCAACGGGCCGCCGCTGAAACCAGGATACATCGCCACGTCGCTTTGCAGATAATGATCCACTTCGCCGCCCGCCGGGGTGCGCCAGCTCTCGCCGACGGCGCTGACGATGCCGAAAGTAGCCAAAACACGCTGCCCAGGGCGCCCTAGCGCCAGCGCCAGATGTCCGACATGCAGGTTAGCCGGGTCAGCCCAGGTGGGCGCGGCCAGCGGCGCTTGCCCATTGCCAGGCTGCGCTTGCAGCACCGCCACATCGGTCGTGGGATCACGGCCCAGCAGGCGCGCGGACAACGTGCGCCCGTCGTGCAGGCCAATGCCGATATTATCATCCTGTTCAACGACGTGATGCGCCGTGACAATCACTCCCGCGGCCGACCAGACAATGCCGCTGGCGGGCAAGCGCCGGCGCGCTTCCACCCGCACCACGGCCGGCCCGGCCTGTTCGACGGTCAGCGCCAACGCATCCGAAAAATCTTGTAAAACTGAAGCCATGTTGCGATTCTCCTTTACAATCCACAGTCGCCAATCTACAGTCGCCAATTCATGGGTCTGTACAGACAGGGGCAGTATCGCGTCAGCGGGGCGCGCGCGCTTCCGCCGCTTGATGAGGACGCGACCTGGAAAAATGGTTAGGTTGGCGCACGTGCGTGGAATCAGAGCGCAACCAGGCCCAGACGCGTGGCCCGCACCACCGCTTCGGTGCGGCTCTGTGCGCCCAGTTTGCCCAAAATGGCGTTGATGTGGAATTTGACGGTGTGTTCGCTGATGATGAGCTTGCGGGCAATTTCTTTGTTAGAGAGGCCTTCCGCCAGGTGGTGCAGCACCTCTAACTCACGTGGGGTCAGCGCCTCCAACAGGGCCGCGGTTGGGCGTTCAGCAGGCGCGATCAGCGTCCGCGCCAGCGCTGGATCGAGCACAGCCAGGCGCGCCGCGGCGGCGGTCAGCGCGGTCACCAGGGCCTCAGGCGCGGCGTCACGGAAGAGCAGGCCGCGCACCCCCACCGCCCACAGCGTGGCGGCATGGGCGACGTCGGGCAACAGGGCCACCAGGGGTAACTCCGGCTGCTCCAGCTCGAGCAGGCGCTCCAGGGCCGACTTGTCGCCGGGCGTTGCCACGCGTTGGGGATCCCAACCGAGGTCCCAAAGCGCCGCGTCCGGGCGATAAACCTCCAGTGTGGCGGCCAGCTCGCCGTCGGCCGGCGTCTGCCCGATCACCAGGCAGCCAGGTTCAGCGGCCAGCAGGGCAGCCAGGCCGGCGCGAGCCAGGGGATCGTTGGCAATAATCACGATACGTAAGTTTGTCAACTGCTCCAGGCGCGCGTATGACACACGCGTCCCTTTGAAGATCAGCGCCGTGTGATCCGGCCGTTGCTGCACCGTATCACGCATCACGTCCAGCAGTGTGCACTGGGGATAGGGTTGCAGCGTATGCGGCAAACCAGGCTCGTAATGCTTTAACCAGGGTTTTTCAATCATGTTAGTGTTCCCAACCAGCGATGGGGCTTTGCGGCCTATTGCTACCGGCTCGAATTTAGTCTACACTCATTCCATGCGCTTGTCAATCGGCCCACAGCATACGGGTGCATTTCAAACTGGGGGCAGATCGGGCGACTGCAAGTCGCTGCAACGATTGCAAAGTCCACCTGCGTGGACTACACCCCGAAACTGAAATGCACCCCCTGCATCCATGGGGCGATTGAGGGACAGGCGGCGGGCGCATGGGGGCTGCGCCGTGTACAGGCTGAGGCGATGTTACCGAAAGGGCCGCGCCCACGTCTCAATTGTTGACACAGCGCCGGGCGTAAGCCGCCGGCGTCCAGCGCCCTGGCTCGTTTTGACTTGGGCATGGGCCGTGGCCCTCATTGTACGACAGGAGATAACCATGTTTCAATCTTTTTGGCCGCGCCTGCGCGGCTTCATCCTCCCTGCGACCGGCTCAACCTCACGCCGGTGGCGCAGCAGCCTGCTCGTGGTGAGTTTCAGCCTGGCGCTGACCGCCTGCGGCGGCGCGCAGACACCGGCGCCATCGCCGACCTCGCTCCCTGCCGCCGTTGACACGGCAACCCCACTACCGCCGCCCACGCAGACGCCAACGGCGCTTCCGACCCCCACGCAAACGCCAACGGCGC
>DAISHS010000396.1:0-3837 GCA_036822415.1 Chloroflexota bacterium | reverse complement strand
ACCAGCCGAGCAGGTAGGGGAGGAAGGGGAGGATGCGCCAACCCCACCACAGCGAACCCCAAAAAGCCTCGCTCAGCAGGGGCGCGACGATCAAGGTTCCCACCCCGACCGCGATCAGACCGAACACCACGAAGCGATAGGTGATCCAGCGGCGCTCGCCCTGGCCGAGCCAGGCACCCAGCGCGACTAGCCCGCTGCCGGGGAGGATGAGAAGCGAGCCTTCCATGAAGTCAAGGGCGCCGATCAGCATGGCGATGAAGCCGATCAGCCTGAGGATGGTGGACGAACGCTGCCGAGCGTTCATAGGGAAGTTAACCTCCTGGCGTCATTGCTTGCGGCTATTCTATGCCGGCGCCCCGGCTGCCGCCATGACCCCTGTCATGCCTGTGGCTGCGGGGTCGCCGTCCACTTTCAACATTCTGCCTTCTCCTTCTAACGAGGAGCGGGTTCCGGGGACGACATTCCGCCCTTCCCGGAACCCGTGGGACAACCTATGCCGCGCTCAACAGCTCGTGCGTGGCCGTTCCCGCCGCCCCAAGAGCGACGGCCGGCGGATTGAACCCCTTCACAATCAGCCAGACCGCCAGGACCATCTCCCGCGGAAAGATCGGCAGATCGAGAATGCGCTGGATGGTCTGGGGGGACTCCCCGTGGCCGGGGTCATGGTTTCCTTCCTTGTATCGGGTCGGCATGAGGCGCCACCGTGACCACGACATTGCCCTTCTTGTGCCCCTGCTCGACATAGCGGTGCGCGGCCACGATCTGCTCCAGCGGATAGACCCGGTCAATGACCGGCTGGAGCTGGCCCGCCTCGACCAGTTCTTTGAGGATCAGCAGATGTTCGAGCTGCTCGCCGCGGCCTGAGTCGGCGTGGACGTTGAGGTACACGCCGCCGGGCTTGAGCGCCCTCTTGCCCTGCGCCGGCGCCAGTTTGCCCACGGCGTCGAAGACCACGTCGTAGATGGCGCCGCCTGCGGTGAAGTCCTGCCGGGTGTAATCCAGCGCCTGGCTCGCCCCCAGCGATCTGACCAGTTCCAGGTTGGCGCCGCTGCACACCCCGGTGACGTCGGCCCCGAAGCGGCGGCTGGCCAGCTGCACTGCATTTGTGCCCACCGCGCCGGAAGCGCCGTAGATGAGCACTTTTTGGCCGGGCTGGATGCGCCCCTTTTGCAGACAGCGCCAGGCGGTCATGCCCGCGCCGACGAGGGCCGCGGCTTCCCCATCGCTGAGATTGGCCGGTTTGACGGCGATCACCCCGTCTTCGGGCAGGCATTTGTACTCGGCATAGCCGCCGAAATTGACGGCGACGGTGGAGGCGAACACTGCGTCGCCCGGCTTGAAGCGGGTCACTTCCCTGCCGACCGCTTCGATCTCCCCGGCCAGTTCCATCCCCAGCGTGGGGCGCCGGGGACTGCGCCACCCCAGGAAGAAGCGGCCCATGACCTTCTGCCAGCCGTGGACGGGCATGTTGAGGCTGCGCATGATCGTGTCGCCGATGGTGACGGTGGTGGCGTTGATTCTCACCAGCACTTCGTGGTCGCGCGGCGCCGGTTTGGGGACATCCACCATCCGCAGCACTTCCGCCGGCCCGTATTGGGTGTAGACAACGGCTTTCATCTCAAACCTCCAATGCCAGGACTATCTGCGCAGCAGCACGACGCCCAGCCAGACGAACCAGACGATCTGGGCCAGGCCGAAAACCCCCGGTCAGCGTGTCGGTCAACGGCGGCAGCAGCGAGACGACGCCGACCGCGCCGGCCAGCACGCCGAGGATATTCAGCCCCTTGGGCAGCCCGCCCACCCGCAGCGCCGCCAGACTGACCAGCAGCGTTCACAGGCCGCCCAGGATTTCGCCGTTGCCATTGCCCAGCCCGCTGGCCACGGTCTCGATGCCCTGCCAGGTCAACGAGGCCTGGGCCGGGTCTTGGGCGTAGAGCGCAACGGTGGGGGCGATGCCGGCGTTGGCGACCATGCCGCTGGCGACCAGCGAACCGGCCCAGATGATCCCCAGCGCCGTGGCGACCGGCATCAGCGCCGGCGCGCCGGCCCGCAGCCGGTCGTGCAGCGCCAGCGCCAGGACGATCAGGGCGACGCCGAAGAAGACGTACATCAGCAGGTTGGCGGCAAAGGTGACGGTCTGCATCTCGACGAGCAGGGCCGCCTTCTGGGCGGGGTCGGTGATGCTCGGATAATCGAGCACCGGAGAACGGTGGTCGGCATAGCCCCTCACACCGAACTAGCGTCGCCGCGCCGTCGCCCTGCCGCCGCCGCCCCAAACCGCCGTCAGCCCCAACAGGAAACCAAAGACATACCAGTTCCCGGTGTTGTGCGTCTCGAAAACATGCACCGTGTCCGAGAAGAGCGAGATGACGAATGTCACCGGCGCAATGATCCCGTGCCACAGGCCTTGCCAGAAGCCGGCGACGCGGCCCGCTTCGTCCGGGGTGTTAACCATCGCGTTGGGGCCGGCCACGCAGCCAGACAGCGCCAGGAGCGCCATGACCAACAAAACTACGACAAATGCGTTTCTCATAGGTGATTCCTCCTTGTTTGGGGTTTCTCCAAGTTCAGCGAGTTCGAAAGCATTGCGATCAGGACTGGGCTGCAGCGGAGCGCCAGCTCCACGCCAGCCAGATGATCCCCAGCAGGGCGAGGACTTCCAAAGCGGCAAAGACAGGATAGCTGACGCTTTGCCAATTCCCGCCGCCAAGAACATAGAGTAACGTGAGCACGCTGGCAACGATATTCAACCAGCGGTTCACATCGCGACGGAACCAGCGAGACACGAGGATCATGGCAATCGGGAGCGCCTGAAACAGGCTGAAAATCAGGATGATCGCAGGGGTAAGTACGAACCCTGTATTCCCATTGATGATCTTCTCCAGCGTGCCAGGTTCGATGAAGCCGATGAGGTCGGCATAGGCGATACAGAACATCACAAAGACCCACAATGTGGACAACGTGACCTTCTTGTCCTGGACTTCGATCAGTTTGTTGTTTGTGTTCACGTTTTACTCCTTGTAGGGTTGGTTGGCAGGTTCCAGTGGAGGAAACTGATTGACCGAGAGCAAAGGCATGCCCAGATCACGGATTTTCTTGAGCAACCCATGCAGCGCGGCCTGGTCAATCACCGGGCCGGTCAGCAGCGTGTCGTCGTCCTCGACCAGCGTGATGGTCAGGCCCTCGAACCAGTCTGCCCACTGGGGACTCAGGCGCCCTTTGATCCTGATTTGGTAGATCACGGGTTGGTTTGCGTCCGGTCTTGGTTCGTGTTCGTTTGACATTGGCCTGGTCCTGTGGTGGCCGATTTTGACGGCCGGTTCCGTTTGCTCACTGCACAGACACTATACCGCCGCCGCGGTGTGGTTGGATAGACACTTTGGTGTTGGGCGGGGTGTTGTCTTTGGAACGATGAATGATGAACGATGAACGATTGAAAAGCGAATATCCTGACAGGCCGATACCTGCAAGGTAAAGAACAGATTGAATAACATTCACTTGCCAGCGCCCATGCCCAATATATGAGGAAGCGAAAAACGCCATCACTTCCACAAAGCCGATCACAAACACCAACATCCAGAAAGCCGGTTTTTCACCAGCAACCAGGTTTTTGCGGATGAGCGGCCATGTCAGCACCGAGACCACCAGCGAGCAGGAGTTGTACAGGATCGTAAAGCAATTGAGCGCGGCGATGGTCTTGGCGCTGAGGCTGGCAATTTCGGCCTCTGAAAAGGATGCCACTTGCAGGATCGGTGAATTCTGTTTGAGCACCATGACGTAGCACAATAGGATCGAGGCAAGTGCAAAATTGACAACGCACCAGATTGAAAGAAGCAG
>DAISHS010000395.1:0-3841 GCA_036822415.1 Chloroflexota bacterium | reverse complement strand
TAATGCGCACCCGCGGTGGTCGCGTCTCCGGCTGATAGCGGCGCAGGCCGCCGACGGTGGCTAACCAGTAGATTCCCAGGTGATCCTGGTACATGGTGGTGACAATACCGCCGGCCAGGCCCTCGGCTTCCTGGTAGCTTTGCCAGGTGTTGCCATCGAAGCGGCTGATGCCGCCTTCGGTGCCGACCCACATGCCGCCGCTCTGATCGCGCAGCAGCGCGACAACGCCATTGGAAACCAGCCCGTCCGCGACGGTCAGCGTTTGCCATTCCTCCCTGTCAGGGTTTAGTTGGGCAATGCCGCTTGCCCACGTCCCCACCCATAGCTGGCCATCCGCAGTCTCCGACAAGGCGCGAATGTCGTTGGCCGGCAGGGCAGAGTTCTGCGTCGTATAAATTTTCCAGCCCGCGCCGTTGAGAACAGCAAGCCCATTGTTCGTGCCAACCCACAGGCGATCTTTGCTATCTACAAACAGCGCTTGAATACGCTGGCCCGGCAGGCCGTCGCTGGCGCCCAACACCTGCCAGGTTGCGGGCTTGGCGCCGGACTCTGGCTGTCGTTGCACCAGGCCGTCGAAGGTGCCAAACCACATGGCGCCATCTTTTTGCTGGGCGATGGCGATAATTGTCGCGTCGGCCAGGCTGACCGTCTCCGTGATCGGGCGCCATTCATCTTGTTCGCGTACAAAAAGGCCATTCCCGTTGGTCCCAACCCACAGGCGCTTCTGATCATCGAGGCGTAAGGAGGTTATGAATTCAGGCGGCTGGTCGGGATCGTCGCTCAAGCTCACAGGCACCCATCTGTCTGTCGTGTTGTCCTCCCGATCCAGAACGAACAGGCCGGCTGTATCGGTGCCGGCCCACAAAAAGCCCTCGTCGTCCTCAGTCAGGGCAAAAACACGGGCGGTATTGGCCACGTCTTCCAAGCCACTGTTGCGCCACTGACGCCAATCGTAGCGATTCAACCCGGCTGTCGTCGCAAACCACAGGCTGCCAGTCGTCGAATCTTCCCAGATCGCGCGCACCGAATTGGCAATCAGGCCGCTGTTGGCCACATTGAATACCGACCATTGTTCTTCCTCCTGATTCCCCGGAGAGAAACGCGCCACCCCTCTAAAGTTGGCGCCAAACCAGTAGTCGCCCTGGGCGTCCTGCCTGATGGACCAGACATTATTGTCTGGCAGGCCGTCTGCCGTTGTATACTGCCGCCAGCTGCCGTCCGTATGCGACTGGCGCAAGACGCCGTTGCTTTGCGTGGCAAACCAGATGTCGCCGGCGCGATCCTGCAACATGTTGTTGATCTCCGCCAGGGCTGGCCCGCCGGTCGCCGTCACACCCTGCCAGCGTTGACCATCGAAACGGGACACGCCAGTCGTTGTGCCGGCCCAAATCATGCCGTTGCTATCTTGCAGCAGGGCCGTGACCGGGCCAGACGCCAGGCCATCCTTGACGGTCACTTCAGCCCAGCTGTTAGCGCCGTTGGGTTCGATCGTGAGAATTGAAATGCCCTGGGCTGTGCCGAACCACAGCTTGTCGTCGTTCGTGGCCAGCAGGGCGCGCACCGTATTGTTGAGCAGTCCATTGCTGGTATCGAACGATTGCCAGGTTTCACTGCCATCATCGCCCAGCATCAGGCGGCTGACGCCATTCAGCGTGGCAAACCAGAGGGAGTGCATGTCCCGACTCTGGGTGATTGCGCGCACGCGGTTGGAAATCAGCCCGCTCGCCGTCGTATACGTGCGCCAGCGACCGTTGAAACGGCTTACCCCGGCGTCCGTCGCCAGCCAGATATCGCCAGTCTCGTCCTGAAACAGCGCGTACCCCTCATTGGTCGCCAAGCCATCGTCTGTCGTGAAGGTATACCAGGGCGTGTGCGTGGTTTGCGCGGCTGCTGGGAAAATGACCGCGGCGCAAATCGTGGCTGTTATGACAAAAGCCGCCATTAAAGTAGAGAGTCGGCGCATAAAATGCCTCCTGACGCGGGTGGGATGGGTTTGTGATGTTTGGTCATGAGACATGACAGTGCTTGGATTGAAGCGGGGGGTGCATTTCAGTTTCGGGGTGTAGTCCACGCAGGTGGACTTTGCAATCGTTGCAGCGACTTGCAGTCGCCCGATCTGCCCCCAGTTTGAAATGCACCCTGAAGCGGAGGCGCTGCATCGCCTGACGCCTGTCTGCGGGCGCTCGCCAGGGGGCGTCCCTGCGAGCGGCCGCGCCTTGCCTATGCGCTGGGCGGCGTAACTGCAACGCTGGCGCCGCCGGACTCCAGGGATTGTTGGGCGGCGGCCAGTACGCTGACCACGCGCAGGCCATTGACGCCGTCGGTCAGGGGCGTGCGTCCCTCCTGGATGCAATCCACGAAGTGTTGACATTCCAGCTGCAGCGGCTCGGTCATATCGAGGCGCGGAATGGTAATGTCGCCAGAGTGCACCTTGACCTGAAACTCGCCGTAGCCTGGTTCGGTCTTGCGATAGACCCCTTTGTCGTAGATCTTCACTTTGCCTTCAGACGCGACATCGTCGTACACGACCATGCGGCGGCTGCCGACCACGGTCAGCTGGCGTGTCTTGCTGGGATCCAGCCAACTGGCGTGGATGTGTCCCAGCGTCCCATTGGCAAATTCCAGGGTGACGAAGACGACATCTTCCACGCTGCCGCTGAGAAAGGCTTTGCCGTGCGCGCTGACCCGCTGCGGCAGACTGTTCATCAAGTGCAGCATGATCGAAACGTCGTGCGGCGCAATGCTCCACAGCGCGTTGATGTCTGCCTGCACCCTGCCCAGGTTCACCCGCGTGCTGTAGAGATAGTACAAATCGCCCAGCTCGCCGTTGTCCAGCAGCAGCTTGATGTGGCGCAGGGCCGGGTGATATTCGAACACATGTCCCACCATCAAGATACGCCCGCCCGCGCGCGCCGCGGCGACCATTTGCGCGCCGTCGGTCACATTCATGGCCAGCGGCTTTTCTACAAAGACATGTTTGCCAGCCGCCAGCGCGGCCAGGGCCAGGCTGGCGTGGGTGCGCGCCGGCGTTGCCAGCGCCACCGCGTCAATGTCCGGCCGCTGAAAAAGCGCCGCGCTATCGGTGGTCATCTCAACCTGGGGATACTGGCGCTGCATGCGCGCCAGCGCCTGCGGCTCGCTGTCCGCGCAGGCCACCAGGCGCCCGCCGTTGACCTGGCTCAGATTGCGCGCCAGGTTTGGCCCCCAGTAGCCGCAGCCGATCAAGGCAACGCGTACCGTTGATGTTTGCATTGGTTTCTCTGTTGCTTCCTCTGTGTTCTCTATCAGGGCGGCCCCCAGCTGACGCGGCGCACGGCCGCGGCCACCGTGGGGCTGCGCCACGCGCCGCCGACCGCGACCGCCGCCGGCTGCAGCGCGCCCAGCGCCTCGAGCGCCTGACCCGGCTGCGCGCCTTTGACCCCGATGATGGCATGGCTCCAGCGGAAGTGGCCGCGCAAATCACCGATGGCCCCGATGTCGCGCAGCGCGGTCACCGCGTCAGCGCCCAAGGCCAGGGAGGCTTCATCGCCCGCGGCCACGGCCACGATGCGCCCGTTGCTGATACCGGCCATGAAAGCGGCCAGCGCAGCCGACGCCGTTGGATCGGCCAGGGTGTCGAAGCGGCGCACCGCTTCCACCCTGCCCTGCTCCGGCTCGATCACGGCCACGTAGTAGCCTGGCTCGCCGGGCGTGGGCGCCACATCACGGCCATTGATCCAGATGTGGGCGAAATCTCCGCTTTCTTCGCCGGCGCTTTCGCTAAAAATCGGCGCCGGCGCGCGGACACCGGTCGTCCCAATCGTCGCTGGATCGTCTGATTCTAATCGTAGGGGGTAGAGTT
>DAISHS010000394.1:0-3856 GCA_036822415.1 Chloroflexota bacterium | reverse complement strand
GCGCCACCGCCAACACGCTGCGCATCGCCAGCGCCTGGCGACGGGAGCTGGCGCATGAAATGGCCGGCTGCGCTCCGCCTGGCATTTCTGCTCTTGCTGGCCTGCCTGCTGTGCGCCTGCGGCGGCACGCAGATTGAAACGCCGACGCCGCAACACATTCGCATCGCCGGTTCCACCAGCGCGCAACCGCTCTTGCTGACATTGACCAACGCCTATCACCGGCAGCATCCTCATGTCTCCTTCGAGCTGCAGCCTGTGGGCAGTGCATTGGGCCAGGCTATGCTGGGCAGTGGACAGGTTGACCTCGCGGTCACTTCCTGGCTGACCACCACGCAGCTGCCAGGGCTGCAGGCGCTGCCCATTGCCGCCGATGCAGTGACAGTCATTGTGCACGCGCGCAATCCGATTACCGACGTGACGCTGCTGCAGCTGCGCAGCATCTACCAGGGGCGCATCTTGGACTGGAAGGACCTCGGCGGTCGCAGCGGCGAAATTCTCGTTGTCAGCCGTGAAGACGGTTCGGGTACACGAGCTTTTTTTGAAAAGAACGTCATGGGAGATCAGCACGTCACCCTGACCGCGCTCGTCATGCCGAGCGAAGAGGCGGTGCGAGCCTATGTGGCTACCCACGCGCAGGCGATTGGCTATGCCTCCCTCGTCGGCGCTGGCAGCGGCGACGTAAATGCAAAAGTGAAGACGTTAGCAGTAGAGGGCGTGGTTCCCGAAGCCGCGACCTTGCGGACATCGGGTTATCATCTCGTGCGCGCCATCTACCTGCTGGCGCGCCAACCGGCGCCGCCCTCGCTCCGGCCATTTCTGACTTTCGTAAGCCGCGAAACCGCAACGCCCTGAGGGGCGAGGCAGGCAAGGCGCGCTGCGACCTCAGCCTCTACACCCCCGCTCCTCTGAAAGTTTGCCAGTTCGGGCATCTTGTGTTACAATCTTTTTGTACTCGTCAGAGCATCGTTTGCAGAAAAAGTGGGCCAGTCCCACTTTTCTTTTTGGCGTAGAACAGGGCATACAAGACGTGGCGCGGAGGAATCTCGAAACGGCATGCGGAGCGAGTTGATTATTGCGATTAACCAGATCTGCTCAGAAAAGGCACTGCAGCGCGATGTGGTGATTGAAGCGATCGAAACTGCGCTGGTGACAACGTACAAGCGCAATTTTGGCGGAACGGGCAACATCGTGGTGAAGATTGATCAAGACACGGGTCAAATCCGTGTCTTTTCAGCGCGCCAGGTGGTGGAAAAAGTAACCGACAGCAAGAACGAAATTTCGCTGTCCGAAGCCAAAGCGCTTGATAAGCAGGCAGAGATGGGCGGTACGGTCTACGCCGAAACGACGCCGACCGACTTTGGCCGCATTGCGGCGCAAACAGCCAAGCAGACGATCTTGCAGCGCATCCGCGAAGCGGAGCGCGAAGCTATTTTCAAGGCTTTTGCCGATCGCGAAAATGAGATCGTCAGCGGCACCATTCAGCGTGTGGATTATACGAGCGGCGACGTGACCGTGGCGCTCGACCGGGGCGAGGCCGTCCTGCCCAAATCGGAGCAAATCCCCAACGAGCGCTATCGCGTCAACGCACGACTGCGCGCTTATTTGACCGAGGTGCAAAAAGGGACGCGTGGGCCGGTGCTCAAGCTGTCGCGCACCCATCGTAATATGCTGCGCCGCTTGCTGGAACTCGAAGTGCCTGAAATTGCCAACGGTACGGTCGAGATCAAGAGCATTGCCCGCGAGCCAGGTCAGCGATCGAAAGTGGCGGTGGCCGCCATGCAGTTTGGCGTGGATCCCGTCGGTTCGTGCGTTGGCATGCGCGGCGTGCGCATTCAGAACATTGTCACTGAGCTGGGCGGCGAGAAAATTGACGTGGTGGAGTGGAGCAGCGATGCGCGCACTTTTATCATCAGCGCCCTCAGCCCGGCCAAAGTGAATGAAGTCTACCTGGAAGACCGGGGCGGCGAAAATAAGACGGCGATCGTGGTCGTGCCTGATCGCCAGCTCTCTCTGGCAATTGGCAAGGAAGGGCAAAACGCCCGCCTGGCCGCCAAACTGACCGGCTGGCGCATCGATATCAAGAGCGAAACCGACGCCGCGAAGGAAAACCTTTCGCATCTGCTGGTCTCGAAGGCGCAGCAGGCCGTTGCGCCCGCGTCCGACTTGCTAGACCGGGCCGAGCAGATTCTGCGCGGTAGCGCGGCGACCCAGGGCGCCCCGCGCTCGTTCGACCCCATCGAGCCGCCCGTTTCGCGCCGGGCGCCGGCCAGGCCAGTCGCGGCTGAGGCGCCGCGGGCTGTTGACGCGGGCGAACCAACGACCCCTGCGGCCCCGGCAGAGCCGATGATGAGTGAACCCATGGCGGCGGTTGTCGAACCCCTGCCAGAACCGGCCGCCGCTGGCGAAGAAATGAGCGCTGAGGTCGCGACGGCCGAGCCGGCCTATGTCGAGCTGTCCGCTGAGGCAGAAACAGAGCAAGCACTGCCGCCTGCGCCAGAGGTTGGGGAGGCCGCGGCTGAAGGCTTCCAGATAGAGATTTCACCGGAAGACCTCGCCGAGTTTAGCACAGCCGAAGGCGAAGAGGACATCGAAGCTCAGCGTGAGCGTAAGCGCAAACGGAGTAAGAAACAGGGCCTGGTTTTCGATGAAGCGCGCAACCAGCTGGTTTCGGTGCGCCGCCATAAGCGTGAAACCTCTGCATGGAGTGATTTCGACGAGGAATAGGGTGTGAAGACCAGACCGCGGCACGTTCCGCAGCGTATGTGCGTCGTGTGTCGAGAGGTGCAGGGTAAACGTGCTCTGATTCGGATCGTGCGCACGCCAAGCGAAGGCGTTGTCGCCGATCCGACAGGCAAACGCGCGGGGCGCGGCGCCTATCTTTGCCATCGCCCTGCTTGTTGGGAACGAGCGTTGAATGGTCACGTCCTGGCACGCGCCTTGCACGTGACCTTAACCCCCGAGGAGATGGCGGCCTTGCGTCTTTATGCGGCCAGCCAGGTGTCTTTTGATGAAACCGTCGAGTCAAAAGCGGTGTGATGTAACGTGTTGAGTCACATCACACACCGTGCAAGCCATTTTTGGATGGCGCTAATTTTGCTAAAGGGTATGAGTCGGCAGCAGCATTATCAGTCAGGCATGAGACATTGCGGGCGCCTCGGTGTCGCCGGTTGGGGAACACGAGGGAGCGAGCGTATGTAATTCACTTACATTCAGTCCTCGCTCACCGGTCACTCTCCTCCCTTTGCTACGCCTCGCCTGCCTCAACACCTGACAGAATCAACCAGGGCTAACGGGTAACTCCGTAAAGCCATGAAAGTAAATAAAATTCCTGAACGCCGCGCGAGCTGCTCGCCTGCCACTCAGGCTGTAGGCGCTTGCCTGACCCTGGCCAGGCTTTCAGGTTATGTACGTCAACGCGTGATTTACAGGATAGTTGGGGAGGCGTAAAATATGGCAACAGAAGTAAAGTCAAAACCAATAGTACAGACAACAACCCCGCCACGTATCGGTCAAGATAAACCGAATAACACTCAGGAAAAAGAAGAACGGCGACCAACGCCCCCAACGGTGGGCGCTTCCGTTGCTGCTAACGCGGTGAAAGAAAATGTCGCGCCTGGCGCGCGTCCGACCGGCGATCGTGAGCCGGCGCGCGGCGCGGCGCCGCGCCCCGCCCCCAATCAGGCTCAGCCGGCGGCGAACGGCTCACGGCCGGCGCCTACGACGCCTGGCACGAGCTCGAGCGCGACAGCGGCCGCACCGTCATCACGCGCACCGGCGGCGTCGACCTGTTCCCCGCCGGCGCGGCGATCGCGCCCGAGCCCTATCGCGACAGCCTCACCTCGCAGGGGGTCGCCCA
>DAISHS010000393.1:0-3858 GCA_036822415.1 Chloroflexota bacterium | reverse complement strand
TTTATTGACCGAGTCCCCCCAAAGCTGATACGCGGGAGGAATTATTGAAACTCTCTTTTTTACCCGTTGAGGTGAGGTTTTTCGATCATTTGCAGGCCGCCACGTCCAACTTGCTCGTGGGCGCGCGTATGTTGCAAAAGCTCCTGGACGATTATCATGACGTTGACGAAGCCGTCGCCCAAATGACCGAGATCGAGCACCGGGGAGATTTTATCGTTCACGAAGTGACCAACCTGTTGCCGCGCACCCTCATCACGCCTTTCGACCCCGAAGATATCCTGCGGCTCATCGCCGCCGTGGATGACGCCCTGGATACGATCCATGCGGCCGTCGGCCACCTGTCTATCTATCGAATTACCGAGGTCAAAAAGCCGGCGCAACGGTTGGCGCGCCTGATCGTGGAGGCGGCCACCGAGCTTGACCTGGCGATGCACGAGCTGCAGGATAAAAAGCAGTATGGGCGGGTCAAAGAGCGCATCGTCCAGATCAACACCATCGAAAATACGGGCGACCGCGTGCTCGAGGAAGGATTGCGCAGTTTAGTGGATCATCGCGACGACCTCTTTGATCTGATCCGCTGGAAAAAGATCTACGAGCTGCTGGAACAGTCCACCGATCGGGTCGAGGATGCCGGCGACATCATTCAGAGGGTAATCATCGCCCATGCCTGACCGCACGCTGCTCACCGTCATTCTCATCATTGGCGTGGCCCTGGGGTTCGATTTCGTCAATGGCTTTCATGACGCCGCCAACTCGATTGCCACGGTCGTTTCCACCCGTGTGCTGACGCCTTTGCAAGGCGTGGTGTGGGCCGCTTTCTTCAATTTCATCGCTGCTTTCGCCTTCGGCACCTCGGTCGCGCACACGATCAGCACCGGGTTGATTGATGTGCACCAGGTGGACAACATCGTCATCTTCTCCGGACTGATCGGCGCCATTGCCTGGGACCTCTTCACCTGGTACATGGGCCTGCCCACAAGCTCATCCCATGCGCTGATTGGCGGTTATGCCGGCGCCGCCATTGTCAAGGCCGGTTTCAATGTGCTGATTCTTGGCGGCTGGGTCAAAACGCTGACCTTCATCGTCGTGGCTCCCCTCCTGGGCTGGCTGCTCGGCAGTGCGTTCATGGCGCTCGTCCTCTGGCTGTTTCGCAACTGGACGCCGGCCGCCGCCGATCGCTTTTTCCGCCGCGGCCAGCTGATTTCGGCCGGTCTCTACAGCCTGGGGCACGGCGGCAACGATGCGCAGAAAACCATGGGGATTATCGCCGGCGTGCTCTTCACCGTGCCAACCTATCGCCACCTGGTGTCGGATGCCAGGGGCGAGCTGGTCATCCCCATTTGGATTGTGCTCATGGCTCATGCCGCGATCGCCCTGGGCACGCTGTCGGGCGGATGGCGCATCATTCACACCATGGGCAGTAGGATCACCAAGCTGGTGCCGATGGGCGGCTTTGCCGCGGAAAGCGCGGGCGCCGTCACCCTGTTCACTTCGACGGCCCTGGGCATCCCGGTCTCGACCACGCACACCATCACCGGCGCCATTGTCGGGGTCGGCTCCATCCGACGGCGCCGCGCGGTGCGCTGGGGCGTTGCCGGGCAGATCGTCTGGGCCTGGCTGCTGACCATTCCCGTGGCTGCCAGCATCGGCGCGTTGACCTATACCCTCATCATGCTTCTACGTTAGCGGACTACGCAGTTACGGGCGTGCGCTGACTATCCAGAACTGGCGCCCATCACTGCTCACCTCGATAGAACCATTGAGATCGGTGCGCAGCACCGGAATGTCCAGGTCACGATAGCGCGCCAGGATCTCTGGCTTGGGATGGCCGAACGTGTTGTCCTTGCCCACTTCGATGACCGCCAGCTGCGGATGCACCGCCTGCAGCCAGGCCAGCGTGGACGACGTTTGCGCGCCGTGGTGCGGCACCTTGAGGACGGTCGCTTGCAGCCACGCGCCTTGCCGTTGCAGATCTTCCTCCATCACCGCTTCGATGTCGCCAGGCAGCAGCACGGCAAAACGGCCATAGCGCAGGCGCAGCACGACGGAGTTGTTGTTACTGTCGGCGCTCGTGCCGCTGACGAGCTGCGCGCCCGGCGAAAGCACATCGAGCCACACGCCATCGCCCAGATTGATCTGCTCCCCGGTCTGGGCGCGCACCTCCTCCACCCTGGCCGCGGTCAGATTGGCCTGCCACTGCGCAAATTCGGGCGCGCGTGACTCGAAACCGCTCACCAACACCCGCCCCACCTGGTAGCGAGTGACCAGCGGGATCAGGCCGGCCAGGTGATCGAGGTCTGTATGGGTGTTGACCACCAGGTCGAGGCGCCGCGTCCAGAAGGGCAAGGCTTCACCCAGGGCGGTGAAAAGAGCGCTGGGCGCGGGGCCGCCGTCAATCAGCGCCGTGTGGCCGCTTGGCGTTTCGATCAGGATCGCGTCGCCTTGCCCCACGTCGAGAAAGGTGACGTGCAGATGGTCATCGGGCAGCTGCGTCAGGGCCAGGCCCGTCACCGCCAGCGCGCCGCTGAGCGCCACCAGGGTGGTTGTGACCGGCAACTGGACAGCCAGCGCCGTCAGCCAGCGCCGCCGGCGCGCGTTTTCTTGCTGGCTCCACCACCACAGGCCGAAGATAAGCGCGTAGCTGCCCCACATCCAGGCTACGCTGAAGGACGGTAATTCCAGCGATGCGCCCGGCAAGGAACTGGTCCAGCGCACGATCGCCACGGTGTAGCTGAGGCAGAGCCAGGGCGCCAGCGCGACCAGGCGCGCCAGGGGGAAAAGTCCTGGCATAAATCCCAGCAGCAGCGCGGCGCCGCCCCACAGCATGACCGGCGGTTGCGCAGGCAAGATGAGCATGTTGGTCAGCAGTGAGATAACCGGCAGGCGGTGAAAGGTGTAGACGATCAACGGCAGGGTGGTGACGTTGGCAGCCAGCGTCACCAGCAGGGCGTCATTGAGCAAGCCAACCACCTGCTGCGCGCGCGACGATGGCAATTTGCGCAGCAGCAGGCGCTCTGCGCCGGCTTTCAAGGGGTTGGAAAACAAAATCAAGCCCAACGTCGCCAGGCTGCTCAACTGCAAGCCGACGTTCCACAGGTCAAGCGGGTTGATGAGGGTCATGAGCAAGACGGCCGCGGCCAATGACGCCAGGGCCTCGCTCTGCCGCCCCAGGTAAAGCGCGATGACCGCCAGCGCGCCCATCAGCCCGGCGCGTACCACCGCGGGATCAGCGCCGACGAGAAAAACGTAGACGGTCAGGCCGCTCAACACCAGCCAGACGGCGCGCCGTTTACCAAACAGGCGCGTAGCCGCCCCCGCCAGCATCGCCACCACCAGGCTGATGTTGGAGCCGGAGATGACGATGATGTGCGAGGTGCCGGTCAGGTTGAACCGTTCATAGAGGTCTTTGGGAATTTCGCGATCAATGCCGAGCAGGATGCCTTGTCCCAGGCCGGCCGCCGGCGCGGGCATCAACTGCGTGATGATGTCGGCGCCGCGGGCGCGCACGCCGTAGAGCGCGGCCCACAGTGGACTGCCCTGTCCCGCGGCCAGGCGTTGCACGCGCGCCTGGCGTAACAGGGCAAAAACTCCCTTGCGGGCGAGATAGGCTTGATAATCAAAATCTTCAATCTGGGGTGGGGTTTGCAGCTGACCGGTGATGCGCACCTGATCGCCGTAGGCAAAGAGGGGGTAACGTGGCCCCTGCACCAGCACCAGGCCATGCACCGGCCGCTCTTTATCTGCGATCGTCAGGCTTTGCGCGCGCACGCGATACTGCGTCTGCCGGTCGCCAGGATCAGGGTCGCCGTCAATGACCCCGATCAGGGTGACAGCCTGCGGCTGCTCATCGCTGCCGTT
>DAISHS010000392.1:0-3864 GCA_036822415.1 Chloroflexota bacterium | reverse complement strand
GCCAGGTGGCGCAGCGTCACCTGCGCGTCGTACCAGGCATGGGCAAACTGCTTGATGCGCGGCTCATCGAGCGGCGCCAGGGTGTGCGCCTGGAAGTCGGGCAACAGGGCATCGCCCGCGTACGAGCGGATGCGGCAGGTTACCAGCATGCGCTGGGGGTGCCAGCGCTGCAGCAGTGCGCCCACGGCCTGGCGCACGGTCGCGCGCAAGTCGTGCGGGACTTCGTCCAGCCCATCCAGAATCAGCAGGCAGCGGCCCGCCTTTGCCTCTTGCAGCAGGGCATCGGCAAAGCCCCCGGCGTCGAGCGCATCCAGGTCATCCCGCACCTGCGCTTTGACGGCGTCGAGCAGCAGCTTCTTCTGCCTCTCGGCTGGCTCGTCCGCCAGCGGCAGGGCGGCCAGGCGCGGCGCCAGGTGACGCAAGACGATGAAGACCGGCAGCAGGTCGCGCGCGATGGCTGGCGGCGGGTCGGCCTCGCCGGCATGAGCCGCGGCCTGCCAGGCCGCCAGCTTGCGCGCAAAGGTGCTCTTACCTGCGCCCGGCGCGCCCAGGAGCACCAGGCGCGCATGGGCGCTGGCTGCCTCCAACGCGCTCAATGGTCGTGAGTCACGGTCGTCGCCGCGCGCCAACAGGGCGCGGTCTTCCTGGCGCTTGGCCTTCTCCGCTTCGGTCAGGGGCACGCGCGTTTGCGTGTCGAGCGCGATGTAGACCTGGTCGAGGGTGACATTGTTTTCGGTCCTTTCGTCGCTGCCCAGCGCGGCCAGGGGCAGGTTCTGGCACCACTTACGCAGCTCAGTCAGGTACTGGCGCCGTGGGGTTTCCAGGTCAGGTTTGGCCGCAGGTGGGGTGACCGTCACGTTGCCGTAGATTGTCCCGGCCACCACGCTGCCACCGCTGGCGGCCTGTGCACCCTCGCCCTGGGCCTGGGCAATGTCCTGGCCCTGCGCGCTGGCCTCATAGCGCACGCGGCTGCCCAGGCGCTGCAGCTCACTGCGCAGCGTATCCTCGAACCAGGTGTGATCGTCCGCCGCGAGCGCGGCCGCGGCCGTGGGTGCCGCCTGAAACTCGGTCAACAGCCGGTCCAATGCCTCTCGCCAGGCGGGATCGGCGATCGCGTGCGCCTGCAGCTCTGGCGCCAGCTCAGCCTCGGTACGCGCCTTCCAGGCTTGAATCTCGCCGGCCACCAGATTGACGCCGAGGTCCTTGAGCAGGCCGCCAATCGCCAGGACGACGGTCAGGTCGCCCTGGGCCATGGCCTGCTGCGATGCGGTGACCACCGGCAGCAGCGTGGCGGCAGAGAGAAAGCCGTAGAGGGCATTGGGGGCGGCGCGGCGTAGCGTGCCGGCGAGTCGGCGCAGGTTGGCCTGCGCCGCGGTTTGCCACTGACTGAGGTTCATCGGATTGACTCCCTTCTCTGGCGGATGCGCGCCTCAGCGCGCACGCCGCTGCAGGTTGACCTTGAGCACGGCCTTACGCAGGCCCACGGTGTTGGCGAAGCGCACGTGGTTGATCCAGCCGCGCACGTGGGTCGTCAGCTGCGCCAGGGGGATGGCGCCGACGCGATAGGCCGCCGCCAGGCGGTGCAGACGGCGGCGAAAGTAAAGCCCTTTGCGCCGCTTGAGACGGCGCCGCTGCGGCCAGGTGACGAAGCCCAGGAAGGGAATCCCCTCCGTGACCGGGCGCGGATGCGCGCCGGGGTGCGCCGTCAGGCGCAGGCGGGCGAGGCGCTCGCTCACGGCCGCCTGCCAGGCCCGGAGCGTGGCCTTGTCCGGCCCAAAGAGCAGCAGATCGTCCACGTAGCGCACGTAGCCCGGACAGCGCAGACGCCGCGTGACGAAATGATCGAGTGGATCGAGATAGACGTTGGCCCAGAACTGACTGGTCAGGTTGCCGATGGGCAGGCCGCGGGGGCGCTGCGCCGCAAACAGGTCATCGCCAGCGAAGTAGACCATGTCGTACGCCTCTTGCAGCACGCCAGCGCCGCTGCTCAGGATGCGGCCAATCAGCCAGCGCAGGCCGGGATCGTTCAGTTTGGCCGCCAGCAGGTCGTAGAGGATGGCATGATCAATGCTGGGAAAGAACTGCTGCACGTCCAATTGTAGCACGTAAGGAAAACGGCGTGCAAACTGCTGCGTGCGCTGCAGGGCGCGATGCGTGCCCTTGCCCACACGATTGGCGTAGGAATCAAAAATGAAACGGCGCTCGTAGATCGGCTCGATCAGGTTGCAGAGGGCGTGGTGCACGACGCGATCCCGGAACGGCGCGGCCGAGATCAGGCGGCGCTTGGGTTCGTGGATGTAGAAGTTGACGTACGCGCCCGGCTGGTAGGTCTGGCTGGCCAGCTCGGCCTGCAGGGTCAGCAGATTGTCTTCCAGCTCATACTCGAACGCGGCGACGTTGGCATGGCCGCGCTTGCCGCGCGCCGCGCGGCGGTAGGCCAGGAGGAGGTTGTCCCAACTGCACAGGTCGTCAAACAGGGTCATCAGCGGTTAGACTCCCGACGGGGCGGCGCCTGTTTTCGACTGGGCGCCGGTTGGCCCTGCGCCGAGGCTGTTCGCCGAGGGCGCAGGGCCGTTGCTATATGCCCGGCCTGTTCAGCACAGGCGCGGCCAGGAGCAGACTCCGCCATGATTCGCCGCGACCCGGAAGCAGGCACGCAGCCTGCCGCCGGATGATTCTGGCCGGGGAACCATGTGGAAACCACTACCCGAAAACCCCTATTGTCGTTCCAGTTGTTCGGGTTGTTCCTGTTGCGCTGAGCGCACCGAACGTGGTGTTGAGCCTGCCCCTACGACGTCGAAGTGCACTGGCGGCTCTGCCGGCCAGCCACTCCACGGCCATCGTCTCCGTTGGCGCTGCCCCCGTTAGCGGGGCGTCGCGCTGGCCCAGTAAGGCTCCTCACTGGGCAGAGGTGCAGGGGGTGGACGTTGAGGGTTCTTTGTCATCTCCTTCACCGTGACTTGCTGCCAGCCGCCGAGGAGCTTACCGATCTCGGTCACCATGGCGGCGACGTGCTGGTACTGGCCGGGCGTCAGCCAGGTCCAGTGCACCGCCAGGCGCAGATAGAGACGCACATGGTCGAGCTCCTCGTCGGCCAGCGCCAGGCGCTCCAGGCGCGCCGCGCCCTGGCGCAAATTGGCCTCTTCCAGGCGTTCGCGCAGGTCGAAGGCCGCGTCGAGCAGGCGCTGCGTGGCGGTGTGGCGGTGGGCGCGGGGGAAGTTGTTCGTGGCCGGCAGCAGCCAGGTCAGGAAATCGAACGTGCGCACAAAGATCGGCATCGGTGGTTTGTTCATGGTTACCTCTTTTCACACAGAGACGCCAAGGGGTCGTCGTGTGATTCAGTCTGGCGCGCCGTTTGCGCGTGCGCAGGGCCTGCGGCAGCGGCGCTGGCGGCCCTGCCGCCAGAAACCGGCCCAACCGCTCCCCAAAAAAAATTTTGGCCGCCTTCGGCGGCAAGGGATGGGGTTGTGTCGTCCAGCCCATCGTCGTGGCAGGAGTTTCCCTTCCAGAGTTCCAGAGGCCAGAGTGACAGAGGCCAGAGTCATCATGGGGAAACCACTACCCGAAAACCCCAATCGTCGCTCCAGAAGTCCGGGTAGTTCCCGCTGCGCTGAGCGCACCGAACGGATGTTCTATTCGCGTAGTATGCACCACCCCGCAGAACGCGCCCCTCATTGGCGCTTGCCGCCAGATTCTCGCGCTGCGCCCGCGCTGCGCCCGGCGCCGGGTACGAATACCGGGCATATAGCGAGCGCGTCCACTCCCACACGTTACCGCTCAACTCTTCTACCCCGTACGGGCTGGCCCCGCCGGGGAAGCAGCCGACCGCGCTCGTCGCGCCGACGCCGCTCTCCGCGCTGTTTG
>DAISHS010000391.1:0-3865 GCA_036822415.1 Chloroflexota bacterium | reverse complement strand
AACTGCGTCAGCCGCCCGGCCACATCATACACCGCATTCCCGCTTTGCACATAATTGGATTGCAGCGGTACGGCCAGGTTCCCATGCTGCCGTCCATCATCCTGGGGACAGGTGTTTCGGTCTGGCCTGCGATTGGGCTTGGGATCAACCAAAATCGCCCTGCCCCAGGACTGAAATGCCGCCGGCTACTTCTTGCGCGCGAGCCTCATGCTCTTCAGCGCGCCAACGATGGTGAGTACAGCGTGAGCGTCAGGGCTTGACTGGTAGCAATGACTGGACGTGATACAGAGTCCACGGATCCTGTCTCGTCTATTCCTGCGCGCACCAGCCCTTCACCGCCAGCCGTTGGTTCGAGTGTAACCACGAAGGAATAGCGCTGATTTTGTTTCAGCGGGCCATTCCAATAATAGGCTCCGTCACGGGTAGAGAATGTGAAGGATGAAGCAAGGGCGGTATCATTGGTTTCGATGCGTGGATTCCAGTTGCGCATACCGCCGATCGGGGTAACGATGCCGATAGTGCCATTGTGTAGATCAACCTGCGGTATCACTTCGAAGACCACATCCACTGGCTGATTGAGCGCCAGTGTTCCCGACAAGTAAAGGCGCGTTTGGATCAGCTCAGGCTGGAGTGGTAGTCCACCAGAGGCGCTGCTGCGTGCTGACTCCCAATGGTTGGGCGGCGGGTCATGGCTGAACCACGTGTCTTCCCCTTCCACCAGAATGTAGACACAGTCCCCATAACCGAAATATGAACTACTGGAGAAGTTCTTGACGCCACCACCGCAGACGCGGAAGTAGCCGTCTTCCACAATACGGGCTGTGGCGCTGAAGGGATAGGCTGCGCCAACTTCCATGTCAACATACGCTGGCTCTGGCGTGCTCAGTAGCTCTACACCGGCTGGTGCGAAAAAAGCGACTTCTACGTCGGTGAAGGCCATGCTGGTACGCAGTTCGAGTTGCAGGGTGAAGGGTTGTCCCAATGCCGGCCTGCCTTCCAGCTTGAACGATCCCGTCATCGGTGAACTGGGGGCGGAACTGCGCATCGTGCACCCCGCCGCCAGCAGCAGCGTACACAACCCCGCGGCCACGGCCGCAGCCGTCAGCCAACGCCGCATCTGAATTATCCGTAAGCCCTTCTTCCACAACGTTGTCATGATCTCCTCCTTACAACCCGGTCGTTTCTTGATGCCTTCGTCAGGCGCTTGAGTCACACTCGTTCCCGAGGCAGCGTTGCGTTGGCAAGACTGCCGTATGATGGCGCTCTTACCCTCCTTGCTGGGTGGGTCGGCGCCGCAACTATGGGCAGGAAATGGCGTTGGGATTAACCTTGAAGTTGTTGTTGGACACCCGGCAGAAGTAGAAGCCAGGATGGTTGTCCATGTCCTGCACCACATCAGTCCAGTTGCTCCAGGTTCCCTGCGTCCATTGCAGTTCCTGGAATGTCGTCCCCGCCTGGTCGCACGTGTTCCTAGCGCGGCCCAGGGCCAGGGGGCGCAGATTCGTCAGGTTGAGCGTCGTGGCCGCTGCCGGCAGCCCGGCCACCTCAACCCCATCTACTCGGTAATGCCAGGCGCTGCCCTCTTGGACGATCTCGAAGCGCGGCGTCGTTCCCACTGCCAGGGTAGAGCCTACGTAGCTGTTGCTTACCCCGTTCACTTGCCATTGCACCAGAACCTGCGGGCTGCCGTTGCTGAGACGCCGCCAGCCCAGTTGCATCCAATTGCTGTCGTCCTTGCGCAGCCACAGCAGGCGCTGCAATTCGCTTCCGGCCGTGATGATCTGATCGGCCTGTCGCACCAGGACACGTCCTGCCACCCCGGTCACCTGGCTGATATTCGGATCCTTCCCGGATACCACGTAATCGCCTGTGAGACATGCAGGGGTAGAGGTTGGTGTGGCGCTGGGTACAGCCGTTGGCGTGCGCGTGGCCGTGGGCGCAACGGTCGGTGTGCGCGTGGCCGTGGGCGCAGCGGTTGGCGTTGACGTAGCCGTTGGGGTAGCGGTTGACGTTGGCGTCGGCGTGCAGCCGGCCTGGATGTTGAAACGGTTGAAGGTGTTCCAGAGTTGAGGGCATGTCTTGCCGCGATTGAGCAGGTTTTGCCAGAATTCCTCGTAAATGTTGTCGGTGTGCTCCCTCTGGTTGTAGGCGCCTACTGTAATCAGATCGCTGTACCCATTTCTGATCTCATTGACCGCCAGTTGAATATCATCATTCTCCGCCGCATCCACCGGATCGAACAGATCCCACAACAACCCCGCCACCGATCCTTCCACATCAGCGCCGCGCACCCAGGTGTGTGGGTCAGTCTCCAGATCGATCGAGAACCCGTACGGCGGCTGGGTGTTGCTGTCACGGTAAATCCGATCATTCTGCACCATACTCTGATAAAAGTCTGGCCAACCCTCGAACCAGGCATAATTGGGATTACTACGATCACCCCAGTTATGCCCTGGGATATAACAAGGGCCGCCACACGGCCAATAGCCATAGTCACCCCACATCTTCGTGTGCGCATACTCGTGCAGAATCACATCGGGATCGCGTTCATCTTGATCAGCGCTGCCACGCAGGTGGATGGAACAATCGTAGGTAGAGGGGCCTAACACGCTGGGCCAATAGGCTGTTACGTTGGCGCAGCCTGGATCCCAGTGCGTCTCCAGCGTGCGCATGATCATCCACGGGCCGGTGTCTGGATAATCAATCGGTAGGTCAATGGTCTGTTGAGGATCCGAAATCACCGTCCGGCTTTGCGAGTCCTTCGAATAGGGTGATCCCAGAACTGGCTTCACCACTAAATGATCGTTTATTGTTTCACCCTGCACATAGACCGAGCGACCGGGATCAAGAGACACGGGAGGTAGAACATAATGGCCGTTTTGGTCGGACCAGCCATCTCTCAGGATTCCACCCGTGTCCCAATCTCTAAGATAAACCGCGACGTAGGGCACTGGATACGGCATGCCTCCATCTACGTAATAGACTTGCCCTGAAAAGGTGACCGAGACTGGCGTGGGCGTGGGGGTTCTGGTCGGAGTCGGGGTGTTGGTGGGAATGGGTGTACGCGTGGGGGTGCGCGTCAACGTGGGGGTCCAGGTCGGAGTCGGCGGGATTGGTGTCGAGGTAGGGGTTGGCGTCGCGGTCGGTGCGGGCAGGACGCGCCAAATACGAACCTGATCCACCCAGGGGCCGTCATAGACGATGCTGGGATCACTGTAGAAATGCCAGGCCAGCCACACCGAGTTATCCTCAATGTAGTTGTTGAAGTAAATATCCTGATACTCGAAGTCCGGGTATTGACTACCAGTACCAGACCAACGTCGCAGGAGTATCCAATTTCCCCAGCCATCCGCCGACACTTCCAGGTCGAGAAAATCGAAGCCATTCTCGATCTGGTATGTCATCGAGAAATCTACATTGCCCTGTATTGCGCCCACCAACGAGAATGGCCCGTAGATCATGCGCGTGTCCTGTTTGTTCAGGTAATTATCATTGCCCGTGATGGTTGGCGGATCATAACCATTGGTTCCTCCGTTCGCAGGCCAGGCAGCCCAGGAACCCGCGTGGTGGCGATAATCGTCATCGTCCCAACACGCGTTTCCACAGCCAGTCACGCTCCAGCCGGGACCGGGCCAGACACCCTCGAAGGTTTCCCATTTGATCAATTCATAAGCGTCTGACTTTGCCGGAGCCAGGATGGGTTCAGGCGTGGAAATAGCCTGGTTACGCTCGGGAAACGTAGCCGGGGCAACGACATTCGTCTGGAGGTGGTTCTGCTCGTCGCGCGGCGGCGGTTCGTCCGCGTTGAGTAGAAGGTCAGGGGACATGAGATTAGCAGCGGTATTTATTTGTAGGGGGGGGGTAG
>DAISHS010000390.1:0-3867 GCA_036822415.1 Chloroflexota bacterium | reverse complement strand
CCACCGGGTGAAACGGCGCGTTGCCCAGGCCGGCAAACACCGCCACCAGCAGCAGCCCGCCCCAGCCCTGGGCGAAGTAGCCCGACAGGCTAGCCAGGATGAAGCACACGAACGAGCTGAACAGCACGGGCCGCGCGCCCACCTTGTCGACCAGGAAACCGGACATCGCCTGCCCGGCGCCGGAAATGACGAAGAACACCGACATCAGCAGGCCGAGTTGCGAGAACGACAGCCCGAATTCGGTCGCGAACACCGGGAACAGCGGCGGCAGCAGCAGGTGCGAGAAGTGCGAGCTGGCATGCGCCAGGCCCACCAGGCCGATCACTTTCGCGTCCTCGCGCAAAGGCACGACGGGCAGCGGACCGGAGGCCGCGGAGACGGCAGAAGAAGACATGGGCGCGCATGTTACGCCTTTGCGGCCAGACGCGCCCGCACTGTGAGCCCCAAACAGTAATGTCCCCTTCGCCCCAAGTAGAAGTGTCCCCTTGTTGGAGATGCAAAGGGGTGCAAGGTGGAGCTGATGAGTGTCAAGGAAGCGGGGCGACTGGCGGTGGTACGCCAAGTGCTGGATGGGCACCTGAGGCAGGCGCAGGCGGCGCGCCAACTGGGGCTATCGCAGCGTCAGATCAAGCGGCTGTGCCGCAGCGTGCGCGCCGAAGGCGATGCCGGCCTGATCTCCAAGCGGCGCGGGCGGCCCAGCAACCGCAAGATCGCCGATGCCGTGCGCCAAGCCACGCTGGAGCTGCTGCGCCAGCGCTACAGCGACTTCGGCCCCGAGCTGGCGCGCGAACACTTGGCACGCGAACACGGCTTCACGCACAGCACCGAGACCCTGCGCAGCTGGATGATCCAAGCCGGCCTGTGGACGCCCAAGCGCCGCCGCGCCAAGCGAGTGCACAGCCCGCGCGCACGCCGCGCCTGCCTGGGCGAGCTGGTGCAGATCGATGGCAGCCACCACGACTGGCTCGAGGGCCGCGCGCCCAAGTGCTGCCTGATCGCCTTCATCGATGATGCCACCAGTCGGGTGCTGGCCGCGCGCTTTGAGACCAGCGAAACCACCGAGGGCTATCTGGGCGTGCTCGAGCGCTACGTGAGCGCGCACGGCGCTCCCCTGGCCATCTACAGCGACCGTCACAGCATCTTCACCAAGCACGACGAGGAGGACGCGGCGCCCACGCAGTTCGAGCGCGCGCTGCTGCAGCTTCGCATCGAGCCCATCTGCGCGCGCAGCCCGCAGGCCAAGGGGCGGGTGGAGCGGCTGTTTCAGACCCTGCAGGATCGCCTGTGCAAGGCCATGCGGCTGGCGGACATCGACAGCATCGAGCAGGCCAATGCCTGGCTGCCCCAGTACCTGTCCGAGCACAACGCGCGCTTTGCCGTGCCAGCACGCGAGCACGCCGATATGCATCGCCCCTGGCAAGGCTCAAGCCATGAGCTCTCGTGCATCTGCGCGCTGCACCACCAGCGCCAGCTCAGCAGCCAAGGCAGTTGCCGCTTTGCAGGTGCCATCTTGCAGATCGAGGCCGGCCAGGCCCACGCGCCCAAGGCCAAGGCCAAGGCGACGATCGACATCGTGCAGTTTGCCGATGGCAGTGTGCAGCTGAGCTGGCGTGGGCATGTGCTCAGGCACCGCGCCTATGGCCTGCATCAGCACTTGCGCCGCGGCAAGGGGGCCGATGACAAGACCATCAATGTGCGGGTCGATGAAATCAAGGCCAAGGAGCAACGACGCCTGGCGCGCCTGGCCGCCGAGATCGCGCACCAAAACGAGCAGCGTCGCGCCGGCATTTACGCACCGGACAGCCCGCCAAACTCACCGCGCGCGGCAGTGCCCCGCTACGGGCTACGCCCTGCGCGGGGCACTGCCGCGTCGCCGCCTTGAATCACCTCGACGATCGCCTCAAGGGGACATCTCTATTTGGTGAAAAAGGGGACATTTCTATTTTGGGTTGACACCCCGGTTTGGCGCATCGGCCGCACTGCTGCCGGCGCGAGCGCGCGGATTCTCAGGTTGCTGTCCCGGCGCCACGCTGGGCCGGCAGCGCCAGGTGCAGCAGGGTACCACCGCGCGGGCCGGCGCCGATCTCCAGCTCGGCGCCGATGGCCTGGGCGCGCGCGTGCATGCTGGCCAGGCCGTTGCCGTGCGTCGACGCCTCGTCGCTGCCTTGGAAGCCGCGGCCATCGTCCTCCACGCTCAGCACCAGGCGCTCGGGCGGGCCGCTGTCGAGCCAGGCGCGCACCCACAGGCGCTGCGCCTGCGCGTGGCGCATGGCGTTGGTGAACGCCTCCTGCAGCACGCGCTGGATCTGCAGCACGGTGGTCGGCGTCAGCCCCTCGATGGGCGGCAGCTCGTCCACCTGCCAGTCGATGGCGATGCCGGCCGCCTCCAGGCGCGGGCGCAGGCGGTAGCGCAGCGTGGCCAGCACCGTGGTCAGGTCGCCATGCACGGGTTGCAAGGCGTCCACGGCCATGCGCAGCTCGTCCAGCGCGGTGCCCACCTGATCGCGCAGCACCTGGCGCGGCAGCGCGTCACGCTCCAGCAGATCGAGCAGGCCCACCAGCTGCACGCCCACGCCGTCGTGGATGTCGCGCATCAGGCGCTGGCGCTCTTGCAGCGCGGCCTGGTGGGCGTATTCCTGGCGCAGCTCGGCATGCCGGCGGAGCAGTTCGGCTTCGCGCTGGCGCACGCGCTCGTCCAGCGTGACCATCAGCGCGCGGTGCTCGCCCGCCACGCGCGCGAAGCGCTGTACCAGCACGGCACCCATCAGCAGCGCAAACAGCACCACGGCGTGTGGCATGAGCGACAGCGTGCCGGCGCCGTCCCCATGCAGGCGCACCACCCACCAGTCGCGAATGCCCGCACTCACCAGCGCCGATCCGGCCACGAACGCAGCGATGGCTTGCCCGCTGCGCTGCTGCCAGGCGGCCTGCGCCAGCGCCAGCCAGGACAGCACGGCGGGCACGGTCAGCGACGTCAGCACCAGGGTCCAGAGGATGGGCAGCCCGAGCAGATACGCGGCCGCGCCGACCAGGACGTCGATGGCCACCATGGCGCGAAACCACAGCGCGTCCAGCAGCTGCTGCCGGTTCACCAGCATCAGGGCGAAGTAGATCATCAGCACCAGGTGCAGGGTGAGTGCCCAGGCCGTCACCACGCCCCACAGCGGCCAGGGCAGCGGGGGATGCTCGATCAGCCGGTCGCCCACGCGCAGCACGCCAGTGGCCGAAGCCAGGCAGAACACCAGATACAGGCGGTCGCGCTGCGACCACCAGAAGCCGGCGGTCATCAGCGCCATCAGAGCCAGCACCGCGCAGACCACCAAGCCGCCGTACTGGCGCAGGCGGTAGTGGTCACGGTAGAGCGCGTACACCTCGTCGCGCGCGCCCACCCAGGGTGTCGACAACCCGCCCCAGCGCGCCGCCTGGGCGCTGACCCGCACTTGCACGCTGGCGGCCGGGTAGCCCTGGGGGTGCTCGATTTCGGGCAGGGGCACCCAGATCGGCCCCTTGGCGGAATCGGTGGCGGCGTCGCCCAGCTGGCCGGCGTGGTGGATGCGCCGGCCGTCCAGCCAGACCTCGATCTGGTTGCCGGCGCGCGGCAGGTACAGCGCGCGCGGGGTGCTCGCCCTGGTGGCCGGGATGTCGAAGCGGTAGCTGGCCAGGCCGTTCTGGCCGGGAAAGCTCTGGTCCCAGCGGTGCGGCAGCGAAATCTCCAGGGTCTGCGCGACGGCGCCTTCTGGTTCGAGGACGGCGTGCGCACGGGTCACCCGCTGGGGTGCGGCAGTTGCCGCCAGCCAGGCCGTGCTCAGGATGGTGATTAGCAGCAGGCGCAGCCACATCGACATGGCGGCTCAGGCGTCGAGAAGG
>DAISHS010000389.1:0-3871 GCA_036822415.1 Chloroflexota bacterium | reverse complement strand
GCCTGGGTGCAGAGAAAGGCGCTGCGCAGATTGGCGTTGATGACGTCGTCCCATTGCGCCGTCGTCATCTCCAGCAGGCTGGCTGCGGGGTAAATGCCGGCATTATTGATCAGAACATCTACCCGGCCGTAGGACGCCGCCGCCTGCTCCACCAGGTTTGCCGCCGCCGCGGCCTGCAGCAAATCGGCTGACAACGCCAGCGCCTGTCCACCCGCGGCCGTGATGCGCTGCACCGCAGCCTGCGCGCCGGCGGGGCTGGCATGATAATGCACGACGACGCGCGCGCCGGCCTGCGCAAAGCGTTGCGCAATGCCCTGTCCCAGGCCCCCGCTGCCGCCGGTAACGATGACCACGCGCGCGCGAAAGTCAAGCAACGAATGGAGATCAGGAACGTTCATAGACTGCACCTGTCATGCGCGCCAGCCGCTGACTGGCGGCGCGCTCAGCTCATTGGCCTGGCGTCAGCGCACGGATGCGCGCGGCCTGGTCAGGATAGCGGGCCAACAGCGGCGCCCGGCTGCCTGGCTCAAAATCCTCAGGCGTAAAAGCGGGCGCCATCGTCGTTCCCATCAGCGCCAGGCGTCCGCCGGGACGCAGGCGCGAGCCTTGCCACACCTCGGCCGGCGCCACGAATTGCACCTGCTGCCCGGCTTCCAAATCGGTCCCCAGGATCACGATCTGACTGGCGCCGTTAGGGTAAAGCAGGAGCATCTCGACTGGGTCGCCAAGATAGAAGTGATAGACCTCGTCGGTGCGCAGGCGATGCAACGCGGAGACATGCTCATCGAAAAGCAGGTAATAAATGGCGCCTGAGATGGCGCGTCCGCTGCCGGTTGCCTCTTGTAGTTCAGGCCCGGTATAGGTGCGGCGAAAAAATCCGCCTTCGCCCACCAGGGGTTCCAGATTGAGGAGCGCCATGAGGCGTTCGGCTGTCAACATAAGGCGCCTCTACGGTTCAATATCGTACAACACGGTCAGCAGGCGGTCATACTCGGTTTTCAACAGGACAGAGACCTCACGCGCGGCGCGTGTCAACCACGGCAGGTCATTGCCCCGCGCGGTGTAGACCTGGCGAATGTGCGCGGCCAGCAGCTGTTCAGCCGGCAGCTCGCCTTCGGCGCCGAGCAAGAGGCGAAAATAGGTCAGCTGATCGCTGAAGCCCGTCAGGGTCGGCAGGTCACAGGGCAGCACGGAAAAATGCAGCGGCGGCGGCTGCGCGGGGAGATGCTGGCGCAGGCGTCCCAACGGGTCGCGATAGCCAACCAGCACAGCGGTGAACTCGGTGCGTAAGGTCTTGGCCAGCTGCGGGTGATGCTGGTAAATCGCGCTATCGAAGGTTTCCTCCGTGCTGCGCCGCACGACTCTGCGCCCGGGGTCCAATCCCCCGGTGTTGCCAAAGCTGACTACGGCGTAAGTTGCCTGTCCTTCGGCTGGCTGCACCTGCACCAGGCTGCCAAGCGGCGGCGGCTGGTGCAGCGTGAAACTCTCAGCCACAAAGCAGCTGGTATTGGTTGCGATGATCTCGCCACAACGCTCCATGGTGCTCTCTTCCTCACAAATGACCAGGCCACCCTGGGTTCGTGCGCCTCTAAATGCTGCGCTCGCGTTTGCTGCGATCTTTCAGCGAGCGCATGACAAAAATCTGCTGTTGGGCTAACGCCTCTTCCAGCAGCCGTTCAACCAGCTGGCGGTCGCCCATGTTGATGACGGCTTGCTCGTGCGCCTCGACCAACGCCGGGGGAAACCCGCGGCCGCGGCGACACTGATCTACGACCAGGGCATGCACCCGATCGAGCAGCGCCGCATCGTCCGCCACCCACTGCGGCAGCTCCACGCGGCCGATTTCACCGCCCACGTTGACGTAGAAAAAAAGAATCTGCTGCGCCGGGTCGGGGTAAAACTTACGCACGACCGGCTGACGACTCATGAAGAGGCCGGTGCGTTCGCCATCGCCCAGCAGGGTGGTCAGTAAACGCCGATCCTCCAGCGGCACAATGCCGGCGCAGGCTGCCTCTCCCTTGTCACGCAGGGTTTCGCAGCGCGCGCAGATGACGTGCAGATCTGGGCACAGGCCGACGCGCAAGGCGTTGATGATTTCATCGCTGCCGGGAAAGCTGATGTAGCTGGCGACCGGCACCCGGCGCTGGCGCAGGGTCTCCAGGGCGTCCAGGTACGGCCCCAGGAAGCGATTGCGGACATCTTCGCTCAGGCTGGGGCTGTCCAGGCCCCAAACGATCAGCGTGCCGTCGCGCAGCACGACCGTCTCTGCTTCGCTGACCCCTTCCGCGGCCAGCACCAGGGTTTCCATCTCAGAGACGGCCATCTTGACCGCCACCAAGGCGCCGTCAATGGGCAGGGTCTGATACTTGGGCGAAATAAAGACGTCCTCATCGGCGTAGAATAGCTGGCACTGATTGCCCAGCTCCGCATCGGGCTGGGCGCCGTAGGTGAGAATGGCATAACCGGCGTTGATGAGGTAATAACGCACCGGGCTATGACGATCGGGGTAGATGGCCGAGCCATCGGAGGCTACCACGCAAAAGTTGTCATGATGCGCCGGCAACGCGTAGCGGTTGGTCAACGGTTCCAGGGGATAGCCCACCAGCCAGGCCGGGTGGGCCGTGGGATCGTCCAGGCGCATGCGCAGGCGGGCTGCATCCTGGCGCAGAAATTGCTCACGCGCCATTTGCAGGCGGTCTTTGGATAGGTCCAGGCTCAGGCTCTGCGTCATCGCTTCGATTTGGGCGCTCAGGCTTTCCAGGTCAAGCGGCATCGTCACATCCAGTTAGAACAGATTTGCGACAGGCAGTGATCGAGATTGTAAACAAGGGCGCCCATCGTGTCAAGTCAGGCCGGGGGCATGGGGAAGACAGATTTTTGTGAATTGACAGATGAAGGGACGCGGTGTAGACTGACTTGCCGTGACCATGCCTGCCTGTCCGTAGGTGCGACGCCTGCCTGCGTAAGGTTGACCTGTTGCAGTCTTGATAATCCAAAAGATAGGGACACACGACTCAAACACGGATTTATATTTGTTGAAAACGGGTCTGATTTTCCTCAGGAGGAAGCGTGAAGAAAACACGAGTAGTTGAGGTCTTTGCTCATTGCACCAACGCGATCATGCAAGGATTTCTAAGGTGGACGGGTTTGTCAAGACAGGGATACGGTTTGTGCGATCTACATAAAAGTAGTTTTCGCCGATAACCTGCGCAAAATCGCTGATCCCATAGGGGGACCGCATCATTCACCTCCGTGCCAGGCCTGGCAGAAGGATTGTACACCGATTGCCGGGGGCGGCAAGGTGTGGTTGGAACGATTCTTCACCCCTGCGCGGGTTTGGCAATCACGATCACGCGATGGGTGTTGTTGGTAAACGGCCAGCAGCTGACCAGGGTCAGGCGGGTGTCGGCAAACGGCCCAATCCAGCGCGCGTTGGCCTGACGCACCGCCAACGGTTCGCCCTTCTCCTTGACGATGAAGCGGTCCACCACGGTGTAGGCGAAGACCTGGTCGCCCACCTTGAGCTCGATCGTATCGCCAATGTTGACCTCGGCCAGGCGGCGGAAAACCATGCCTTTGATGTTGTTGTGCCCCGACAGCACGATATTGCCCACTTCTCCAGGCCGGGCCGAATTCTTGTGCCAGCCGGCCGCATAATCGGCCACTTCCCACTCCAGCGCCGTCTGGCCGTTGCGGGTGACTGCCTGCCAGCCCAGCGGAATCACCTTCGTGTCCACGCCGATGCTAGGGATGAGCAGGCGCGTGGGCGCGCCGGACATGGCCGCCGCCGCTGGCGCTTTTGCGGTCGGGGATGGTGTGGGCGTCGGCAGGCGGCGTCCACGCGGCATATCGTCCGCCACAGGCGTCGCCG
>DAISHS010000388.1:0-3872 GCA_036822415.1 Chloroflexota bacterium | reverse complement strand
CCCCGAAACTGAAATGCACCCAACGCCGCTGTGGCATGTCGGGGAGGCCCTGCTTGATTTCAGGTTTTGTCTATTTTTCTGGTAAACTAAGCCTGATAGATCAATTCGTCGGCGTTCGTGTTTTGATCACGTGCCGTCAGGCGCCTGACATGAGGAGGCACTCGTGCTGGAAAAGATCAATCTCGGTAAAGAACTGAAGCGGAAAGAGTGGAAAGAGATGCGCCGTCCGCTCCAGCATCGTTTGTATGAGCTGGCGCAAGCGACGTATGACGCCGGCATTCCAACCATCGTCGTCTTCGAGGGATGGGATGCCTCGGGCAAAGGCACTAGCATTAACTTGCTAACGCAGCGGCTGGACCCGCGCGGCTTCAAAGTTTGGCCGGTGCGCGCGGCGCGCACCTATGAACAGAATCACCCGTGGCTGTGGCGTTTTTGGAACAAACTGCCCAACCGCGGCCAGATTGCCATCTTCGACCGCAGCTGGTACGGCCGCGTGCTGGTCGAACGCGTGGAAGGCTTGATACCGGAAACGGAATGGCGTAAGGCCTACCGTGACATTGTGGATTTCGAGCGCACGCTGGCCGATGATGGGCATATCCTGGCCAAATTCTGGATGCACATCAGCAAGAAAGAGCAGCGGCGGCGTTTCAAGACGCTGGAGAAGGATCCGCTGCAAAGCTGGCATGTGCAGCCAGAGGATTGGGAGCACCATCGCAAGTATGACAAGTATCTGCTGGCGGTGGAGGAGATGCTGGAAACCACCGAAACCGAATGGGCGCCCTGGACCATTGTGGAGGCCACCGATCAACACTACACCTGGTGGCGCGTCTTTACCGCGGTGGCCGATGCGCTGGCCAAGGGTCTGAAGCTGCATGGGATTGACCCTGAGTCGGTCATTTCGCCGCTCCCTGAAGTCGGCAAGGATGCAGCCGACTCACCGATGGCGGGGAAAACGGCGGCTGAAGAGACGGCCACGGCCGATGTCAATACACCCGGCATTGCGCGGCTGGCTGACAGCAGCGACAGCGCGTCGGACCTGGGTATCCTGGCCGATGATGACGGCGACGACGTTGATTGAGGGTAATCAGGGAGGGACAGCCATGTCTTCGATTCTATCGCAGGTAGATTTGACGCTCGGCATGAGCGAAGAAGAATACGTCGAACAACTGGTGCGCCATCAGGTTGCCCTGAGCCAACTGGGCTACCAGGTGTATGTGCAAAAACGCCCGGTCGTTATGGTTTTCGAAGGCTGGGATGCGGCCGGCAAGGGCGGCGCCATCAAGCGCATCACCGAGAAGCTCGATCCCCGCGGCTACGCGGTCTACTCTATTGCCGCGCCCCAGGGTGAGGACAAGACGCATCATTACCTGTGGCGTTTTTGGCGTCGTTTGCCCGAACGCGGACAAACCGCCATCTTCGACCGTAGTTGGTATGGCCGGGTGATGGTGGAACGTGTCGAGGGTTTCTGCAGCGAAGCCGAGTGGAAGCGGGCCTATCGCGAAATCAACCAGTTCGAGCGCCAGCTCGTGGATTTTGGCACCATCGTTTTCAAGTTCTGGGTCCACATCAGCAAGGAAGAACAGCTCAAGCGCTTCACCGAACGCGCGGGCACGCCCTACAAGGTGTGGAAGCTGACCGACGAGGATTGGCGCAATCGCGAGAAATGGGATCGCTACGAAGAAGCCGTGGACGAGATGCTGCTCAAAACCAGCACATTGTCGGCGCCGTGGACGATCGTTGAGGGCAACAACAAATGGTGGTCGCGGGTGCGGGTCTTGCGCACGGTGGTTGACACGCTTTGTCGTGAATTGGACTACGTGCCTGACATTCTCAAGGTCAAAGGCGAGAAAAAAAGCGCAAAAAAGAAGTAAGGGCCGAGCCTCGGCGTGAGACGCAGCGCACATGACCTATATCATGGGCAGATTACCTTGCATTATGCTACAATCTGCCCACAAGCAGTTTTCATGCGGTGGCGCATCGAGCCACGCGGGTGGCCTGTCAATGGAGCCAAGGCCGGTGAACGTTGCGTATTGTCATGTGCCAGATATCCTCATCCGGCGCCGCTTGATTGCAGGCGGCGCCGCGTTCCGTTGTGCAGGCAGATCGATATTTTCTTGCCCTGGTCTGCCCGTCAGGTTTCCTCAACGCCAGCAACAACCTGCTACGCTTCCTCTCACTTCCAGCACGTCCGACGGCTTTCACTTCTCGTTGACTCGAATCTTAAGGAACTCGCACCATCGCGGTCAATGTTTGATTTAGTGTGATTTTTGCGCACGGTTGTGCGCGCGGCCTGTCCAGCGCCAGCAGGGTGGGACAAGCCCATCTTTGTACAATGATGTATGAGGAGCAACGTTATGGAAACCAACAAGCCTAACCCCTTCGAGATTGCACAGCGCCAACTCGACGAGGCTGCCGTGATTCTCAAACTCGATCCGGCAGTGCATGAACTACTGCGCTGGCCTCTCCGTGAATTGCATGTTTCGATGCCGGTTAAGATGGATGACGGCACCACCAAGGTTTTTCATGGCTTTCGCGTACAGTACAATGACGCCCGCGGCCCCACGAAGGGCGGTCTCCGCTTCCATCCCGATGAGACGATTGACACGGTGCGTGCGCTGGCCGCGTGGATGACCTGGAAGACAGCCGTGGTGGACATTCCACTGGGCGGCGGCAAGGGCGGCATCATCTGCAACCCGAAAGAAATGTCAACGGGTGAATTGGAACGCCTGAGCCGCGCCTATATTCGTCAGGTCGGCCGTATTCTTGGCATCGAAAAGGACGTGCCGGCGCCGGATGTCTATACGACGCCGCAGATCATGGCGTGGATGGTGGATGAGTTCTCATTCATGCAAGGCTACAACGAGTTTGGCGTCATCACCGGCAAGCCGCTGGCTCTGGGCGGCTCGGCGGGCCGCGGGGACGCCACCGCCCGCGGCGGCATCTACACCCTGCGCGAGGCCGGCAAGGTGCTGGGCATTGACCTCAAGGGCGCAACGGCGGCTGTCCAGGGCTTTGGCAACGCCGGCTCCTTTGGTCAAAAGCTGGGCGAAGAACTCCTGGGTCTGAAGACCGTGGCTGTCTCGGATTCACGCGGCGGTATCTACAACAGCAAGGGTCTCGACTACAACAAGGTGATGACATTCAAGCATGAGACAGGCTCGGTGGTTGGCTTCCCTGGCGCCGACACGATCACAAACGAAGAGCTGCTGGAATTGGATGTGACGGTGTTGATGCCATCCGCGCTGGAGAACGTCATCACCGAGGCAAACGCGGCGGCTATTCGCGCCAAGATCACCGTTGAACTGGCGAATGGGCCGACAACGCCCGAAGCCGATCGAATCCTGCATGACCGGGGCGTCTACGTCATTCCAGACTTCCTCTGCAATGCCGGCGGCGTGACGGTTTCCTATTTCGAGATGGTGCAGAACGCCTACGACTACTACTGGGATGAGGACCTGGTGCACGAGCGCCTCGATCGCAAGATGACGACGGCGTTCCATGCGGTGCACAAGATGGCGCAGGAGCGCGGCGTTCACAATCGGCTGGCGGCTTACCTGGTCGCTGTCAACCGCGTGGCTGAGGCTGTGCGCCTGCGCGGCTGGGCCTGAGCACGCTGACTGCCTCACGCCCTGACCCTGGCCGTGGGCGTGAGGCCGGCCGTTGATTTGAAGGGGTGTGCCGATGCACCACGTGTCAGCCCACCCCTTTGTCGTTTAGGAAAGGGCATCACCGATGGCCGAACTGCCGTTAGACACTCCGCCGATCTTGGAGATTCATCTCCAGTTGTCGCAATATCCGATTCTGGCCCAGCAGATCCGCAAACGGATGCGTGAGGAAATTTACCGGCGCGGCGTCACCACCTCCGAGCGCTT
>DAISHS010000387.1:0-3891 GCA_036822415.1 Chloroflexota bacterium | reverse complement strand
TCGTCAACGGCAATCAGGAGCGTGCCTGGCTCCAGACGGCGCACGACGTCAGCGTCCGCGGCCACGCGCCGCACCTCGGCGACAGCGTCCGCCTCCGAGCCTGGCGCGGCCGAGAGAATGACATGGGTTGGAACAAGCAGGTTTTCCATACCCGAATTGTACCCTGCCTGCCAGCGCGCGGCAAACCCTGTGTGATGGCCGCGGCTTTTGGTGACGCTTTCAGCCGGTGTTACAATAGCAGGCATGATGGATGTTCAGGCGGCGGCCGCCGCCGCAATCAGCGCCTACGCGCTGTTCGATCCCAATGAGCTGATCGTGGTGGGCGTCTCTGGCGGCGCTGATTCGCTCTGCTTGCTGCACGTCCTCTGTCATCTGCCGCCGACGCTGGCGCCGCGCGTGCACGTGGCGCATCTGCACCACGGCCTGCGCGGCGCGGAAGCCGATGCCGACGCGGCTTTTGTCGCCAGTCTGGCCGCGGCCTGGAATTTGCCCTGCCGCGTTGGACAGGCCGACGTCGCGCTGGAGGCCAGGCGCGCAGGCCTTTCGCTGGAAGAAGCGGGGCGGCGCGCACGCTATGCTTTCCTGGGCGCGGTCGCGCACGCCAGCGGCGCGGGCGCGGTCGCGGTGGCGCACAACGCCGACGACCAGGTTGAAACCATCCTCATGCATTTTTTGCGCGGCAGCGGCTTGTCCGGGCTGCGCGGGATGCTGCCGCTCAGCCCCTTACCCCGTGCGCCCTGGGGACGCGCCGTGGTGGACGAACCGCTGGCGACGCCCGCGGCCGCGCCTCTGCGCCTGGTGCGCCCGTTGCTCGAAGTTCCCCGCGCCGACATCGAAGCCTATTGTCAGGCGCACGGTTTGACGCCGCGCCTGGATCGCAGCAATCTCGATCTCACCCTGTTTCGCAATCGCCTGCGCTATGAGCTGCTGCCCTTGCTGGCGACGTACAACCCGGCGGTGCGCGAGGCGCTGCGGCGTTCGGCCCGCGTCGTGGCCGATGAGCATCAGGCGCTGCGCCAGATGCTGGCGACCCTCTGGCCGCAGGTGGTTATTGCCAGCGACGCCCGCGCCATCACCCTGGCGTTGACGCCGTGGCGCCAGTTGCATGTGGCCTGGCAGCGCAGCCTGCTGCGTGAAGCCATTCATCGTTTGCGTCCGGGGTTGCGCGATGTCGGTTTCGAGCATGTGGAACGGGCGCGCCGGCTGCTGCTCAGCCCTGCTTGTACAACGGGTCAACGCGTGACCCTGCCGCGTGGGCTGCTGCTCACCGTGGGCTACCAGACGTTTACCATCACCGATGAACGCGCCGCCGCAGATGATAGCACGGGGCCGCAGCTGCTGGTTCCGTCGCTTCCCATCGCCCTGCCGGGGGTGACGCGCCTGCCCGCCAGCCGCTGGCTGCTGGAGGCCGAAATCCGCCAGCCGGCCGAATTACCGCCTGGCTGGCAAACAGAGCCGCAGCCCTGGCGCGCCTGGCTCGATGCGGATGTGATCGGCGCGGCGCCCTTCTTGCGCCCGCGCCAGCCGGGCGACTGGTTGCAGCCTTTGGGCCTGGGCGGTCATCGCACCCTACTCAATGCCTTCATGATTAACCACAAATTGCCGGCCGCGCTGCGGCCGCGCTGGCCGCTGCTGGTGGGGGCGCAGGGCATCGCCTGGTTGTGCGGCCTGCGCATTGACGAGCGCGCGCGGGTGCAGCCGGCCACGCAGCGCGTTTTGCGCCTGGTCTGGCGGCGGGAAGACGCCGCGGAAAATTGAACTATGCGACCACTCATCCTTTGGGCGCGTGACCATCACGGAGTCTTGCGCCTGACCGAACGCACAGCCAGCAGGGTTGGCGGCCAGTTTGTGCAAGCGGGCCAGGCCATCCCCTTTCAGTTCGATCTGCAAACGCGGCGTTTGACCCTGGGCGCAGGGGCCGCGGCGCGCGTCATTCAGCTCAGCGCGCACGGCTGGGAAGAAAGCTGAAAGACCGGCGGGAAGGTCGGCGCGCCCGCGCCAGTTGCATGAATCGAGCGCCAAGGCAAAGGACAAGGGCAAAGGGCAAGGGTGAAAGAATGAAAGAGCCATATGTGGTGCTGAAGCCGGGCAAAGACAAACCGGTGCGCCAACGCCATCCCTGGGTATTTTCAGGCGCGATTGCGCGCATCGTCGGCGAACCAGCCACTGGAGATTTGGCCTCGGTGCTTGACGCGGATGGGCAATGGCTGGCGACTGGCTACCTCAACCGCCGCTCGCAGATCACCCTGCGCCTGCTGACCTGGCAGCGCGACGAGATCGTAGATGACGATTTCTGGCGTCGGCGCTTGCAGCGCGCGTTCAGCGCGCGTGAGGCCCTGGCTGCTGACCCAACCACTGACGCCTATCGCCTGGTCAACGCCGAAAACGACGGCCTGCCCGGCCTGATCGTTGATCGCTATGGCCGCTGGCTCGTGGTGCAGTTTTTGACCGCGGGCATTGCCGGGCGTCAGGCGCTGTTCGTGCGTCTGCTCAACGAACTGCTGGCCCCGGCCGGCATCTACGAACGTTCCGATGTGGATGTGCGCAGCCACGAAGGCCTGCCGCCGGCCACTGGATTGCTGTCAGGCCAGGCGCCGCCCGCGCCGTTGTGGGTCTCTGAAAACAGGCTTCAGTTCGGGGTCAACCTGGTCGAAGGGCAGAAAACCGGTTTTTATCTCGATCAGCGTGAGAATCGCGCCCAATTCGCCCGCGCGCTGGCGACGATGCCGGGCGCGCGGGTGTTGAACTGTTTTTCTTACACGGGCGCTTTTGCGGTCTACGCGTTGGCGGCCGGCGCGGCGCATGTCACCAACCTCGATAGTTCCTATCCCGCCCTGGTGGCCGCTGAGGAGAATCTGCGCCGCAACGGCTTCGACCCTGACCAGCAGGCCAGCGGCGTGGCCGGCGACGTGTTTCAGGTTCTGCGCGACCAACGCAGCCAACGGGCCTTATTCGATGCCGTTATCCTGGATCCGCCTAAATTTGCCCATGCCCAGGCGCAGGTGCTGGCGGCCACGCGCGGCTACAAGGACATCAATCTCCTCGGGCTGCACCTGGTGCGCCCCGGCGGCTGGCTGGCGACTTTTTCTTGTTCTGGCTTGATTAGCGCCGATCTGTTCCAAAAAGTGATTTTTGGCGCCGCGCTCGATGCGGGACGTGACGTGCAAATTTGCGGTCGTTTTACGCACAGCGCCGATCATCCGGTGCTGTTGAGTTTTCCAGAAGGGGAATACCTCAAAGGGCTGCTCTGTCGCGTGTGGTAGCGACGCCCCGCGCGGTCGTCAGGCCACGATGAACGGCTCCGCCATGTCGCTGCGCCACCAGGCGTGCGTCATGCGCACGGCATTGAACGCTGCGCCCACCTGCCCCTGGCGGTCGAGGACGATCAAGCCGGCCCAGCCGGCCGTGCGCGCGGCCAGAAAGGCCAGGGCGGCTTGCGCGGCCGCCTGCGGATCAAGCCCCCGTTCCAGCGCCTCCAGCGCGCGGCGCGCCAGCACCACCCGCGCGATCGTCTCGCCCCAGCCAGTCGTCACACAGCCGCCGACTTGATTGTCGGCGTAGTAACCGCAACCGGGCAGCGGTGAATCCCCGACACGGCCCGGCTTTTTCAGTGACATGCCGCCCGTGGAGCAGGCCGCGGCCACATTTCCCTGTTCATCCAGCGCCACCGCGCCTACCGTATCAGCCGCTTCGCCGCCGCGCGCCGGCTGGGCCATCTCTGCTGCCCGCATCTGCTCAAATTCCTGCTGGCGGCTTTCAGTCAGCAGCGCAGTCAGCGGCGCGCTGGGCACGCCCTGGGCCTGGGCAAAGGCTTCGGCGCCTGCGCCGCTAAACAGGATGTGATCGCTCTTGTCCATGACCAGCCGCGCCACGTGAATGGGGTGCGCCACC
>DAISHS010000386.1:0-3905 GCA_036822415.1 Chloroflexota bacterium | reverse complement strand
AATGATGAATGATGAGTGCAGAGTGCAAAGTGCAAAGTGGAGTGAGCATCCTCAGATGCGAACGGTTTGGGTTCCCAGCGGAGTGAGCATACTCAGATGCAAACGGTTTCGGGCCTCGCATCTGAGGATGCTCGCCCCTCGGCGTGGTCGGTTAATGCGCGTATCCATCTATTTGAGAGGTGACATCATGGCAACGAAAGTACTGGTTATCGGAGGCGCCGGCATGTTGGGCGCACCGGTGGCGCGCAGGCTGCGTGCTGACGGCTACCAGGTGCGCATCTTCACCCGCAGCCTGGAGAAGGCCCAGGCCAAATTCGGCGCTGAGTACGAGGTCGCGGTCGGCGATGTGGAAGATCAACCCTCCCTCCTGGCGGCGCTGCAGGGCTGCCAGGCCGTCCACATCAACCTGGAAGGCGGCCTGGACCCGGATCTGGAGCGCCGCGGGGCGGAGAACGTCGCCCGCGCCGCGACGAGGAGCGGCATCCAGCGCATCACCCTACTTTCGGGAACTTCGGTCACGCGGGAAAACTGCTGGTACGCCGGGACCAAGGCCAAGTTCGAGGCCGAGGCCGCGATTCGGGCTGCAGGCGCGCCGTACACCATTTTCCAGGCGACCTTTTTCATGGAGACGCTGCCCCGCTTCGTGCGCGGGACGCGCGCCAGCATCCTCGGCAGTCAACCGCTGCCGTGGCACTGGGTCGCGGCCGACGATTACGCCCGCATGGTATCCAAAGCCTATGGGACGCCGGAAGCCGCCAATAAGACCCTCCACGTCTTCGGTCCGCAGGTCTGGACGATGCGCCAGGCGCTGCAAACCTATTGCAACATCGTTCAACCAGACGCCCAAGTCGGCGCAGTTCCCTTTTGGATGGCGTCGTTGATCGCGCGTCTGGCGCGGGATAAGGAACTCGAAGCGGCCTTGCCCTTCTTCCGCTACAGCGAAAAAGTCAACGAAGCAGGCGACCCGGCCGAGGCCAACGCCCTGCTGGGCGCGCCAGTGACCACGCTGGAGCAATGGTGCCAGGCGCAGGTGATGCGCGGGTGATGGGGACGCCAAACGATGGACGCGAAATGGAGGTAGAGAAATGGAGGTACAAATGAAAGCGACGATTCTCAACGGCGCGCTGCCCGGCGACAGCTTTGTGGATGCCATCGGCGCCGCGCTGCAAGCAACCCTGCACGACGCAGGCTGGGCCGTGACTCCCTGGACCCTGCGCGAGGAGAAGAGCGCCTACTGCCTGGGCTGCTTCGAATGTTGGACGAAAACGCCCGGCCTGTGCCGGATTGACGACGCCGGCCGTGACGTGGCCGCCAGCGTCATCGGCAGCGACCTGGCAATCTACCTGACGCCCGTCACCTTCGGGGGCTACTCTTCGCAGCTGAAGAAGGCCGTGGACCGCATCATCTGCCTTATCTCGCCGTTCTTTACGCGCATCAACGGCGAGGTTCACCATCACGCTCGTTACGCCCATTATCCGGATCTACTGGGCATCGGGGTGCTGCCCGCGCCGCACCTGGCCCAGGAGCAGATCTTTCACACCCTGGTCGGCCGCAACGCTATCAACCTGCACGCGCCCGCGCACCGCAGCGCGATCGTCTATGGCGACCAGGATCCGACCGACGCGGTTATTGCCCTGCGCAGCGCGCTTCATCTGACAGAGAGGGCCCCGGCATGAAATCCTCCAAGACAGCCTTGCTTCTGATTGGCAGCGCCAAGTTGGCCGGTGAAAGCACGTCCGAGGCGCTGGGTAGTTACTTGCTGCAACGTTTGCAGGAGCGTGGCGTCGCCGGCGTCGCCATGCACGTCGCCCGCGCCCTGCGCACCGAAGCACGCGCCCAAGAACTGCTGCAGGCCATTGACCGCGCCGACCTGTTCATCCTGGCCTTTCCGCTTTACGTTGACAGCCTGCCCTACCTGGTGACGGACGCGCTGGAGCGGATCGCAGCTCACCGAGCGGCCCAGGCGGTCGAGCGGCGCCCCCTGTTCCTGGCTATCGCCAACTGTGGCTTCCCGGAGGCCGCGCACAACGCGACTGCGCTGGCGATTTGCCGGCAGTTTGCGGATGCGGCCGGCTTCGCCTGGGCGGGCGGCCTGGCGCTGGGCGAGGGCGGCGCGATCGCAGGCCGGCCGCTGGCGCAGGCCGGCGGCATGGTCCATAACGTGGTGGCCGCGCTCGATCTGGCCGCGGCGGCACTGGCGGCCGGTCAATCGGTACCCGCCGCCGCGGCGGCGCTCATGGCCCGACCGTTCATCCCCGTCCGCGCCTATATGCTGATGGGCGATATCGGCTGGCTGGCGCAGGCGCGGCAGCATCGCGTCCTCAGGCGGCTCGGCGCGCGGCCGTTCGATCAACGATAATCTTCCTCACCAGATTTGACAGGGGTCTCGACCTGGGGTATTATAGGACTAATCCTATATAGGATTGATATTCTATGGAATCCCAGGCGAGCACCCTATGTCTCTCGAATACGCCATCCTCGGTTTCTTGAACTATCGTCCGCTGTCGGGCTACGATCTGAAGAAGGTTTTCGACAACTCGGTGCGCCACTTCTGGCCGGCCGACCAGAGCCAAATCTACCGAACGTTGGCGCGGCTGGCGGAACAGGGGTGCGTCGAGCAGGAGACCTATCGCGGCCTGGACCGCCCCGACCGCAAGGAATACCGCATCACCCCGGCCGGTCGCGAGGCCCTGCGCGCCTGGCTGCTCTCCCCGCTGCCCGCGCAGGACATGCGCATCGCCGAGTTGATCCAGGTCTTTTTTGCCGGGCAGTTGTCAGACGAGCAGGCCCTTGCGCTGTTCGAGCGGTTGGCCGCAGAGGCGCGCGCGGCCATCGCCGCCTACGATCAAATCCCACAGCCGGCCGATGCTGACACGCAGGCCGCCGGCCTGGCGCGCGAGCAATTCTTCTGGCAGTTGACGCTGGAATACGGGATCATGTCCGCGCACATGGATCTGGCGTGGTGTGAACGCGTGATCGCGCGCATCAAGGCGGGCCAGCTGCCTCCGGCGCCGCAGAATCTTGATCAATAAACGAGGTGCGTCCATGAGCGACTCTCGCAGGAAGCTAACTGTTCGGAATCTGATAATCTTCATCGTTGTAGCGATCGCTATCGGGTGGGTGGGCCTGTGGCTGAATCGGATGCTGGCCGCCGAAGCGCCGGGACAAAACCTGGGCATGCTGCTCTGGCTCGTGGTGCCCGCGCTGACAGGCGTGCTGCTGCGCGCCGTGGCCGGCGATGGGTGGGCCGATGCGGGGCTGCGTCCTGCGTTGAAAAAGAATCTGGGCTGGTATGGCTTCGCCCTGCTGATCTATCCGGCCTCCATCGCCCTCGTCCTCGGACTGGGCTATGTCACCGGCGCAGTTTCTTTGGCCAGGCTCGCCTCGCTCGGCGCGGGTACGTTTGCCGGTCTTGTCGGCGTCGCGTTGCTGGCCGACTTCGTCAAGAACCTCTTCGAGGAGTTCGCCTGGCGCGGGTATCTCACGCCGCGGCTCGACTCTCTCGGCTGGGGCGTCGGGGCAAGCTCCGTGCTGGTGGGCGTGATTTGGGGCGCGTGGCACGCGCCGTACTGGATTGGATTCCTGGCGCTTGCCGACTTCGAGGCGTACACCAGTCTGAACCTGGCCGTGTTCGTTCCGCTGGCCTTTGTTGCCTTCATCCCGGCTGCCTTCGCCTTCGGCGAGCTGCGGCGGGTCACGGGATCGGTGTGGCCGACGGTCGTGATGCACACCATGGGCAATGCCATCATCTTGACTCTGCTGCTGAACCGCTTGATCGAGTTCAGGAGCGGCCTGGCCTCTGCCCTGTTCACACCCGGCATGGAGGGTCTGCTCATCATCGCCTTGTGGATTGCGATCGGCGTTGGTATCTACGGCAAGAGAAAGCGAACGGGAGGGCGAAACGA
>DAISHS010000385.1:0-3921 GCA_036822415.1 Chloroflexota bacterium | reverse complement strand
TCAGAGACCGAGCCGGGCAAGAGCACGACGTGACGGGTGTCGCCGTGGCCCATGGTGTAGGCCATCAGCACATCGCCCTGCGCCACGCGCGTGGGCAGGCCGGTGCTTGGCCCCATCCGTTGTACGTCCCAGATGACGACCGGCACTTCGGCAAAAAAGCCCATGCCGGCGTATTCGGTCATGAGGGAGAGGCCCGGCCCAGAGGTGGAGGTCATGCTGCGCGCCCCGGCCCAGCCCGCGCCAATGGCAACGCCGATGGCGGCAATTTCATCTTCGCACTGTAAGACCGCAAAGGTAGGCTTACCGTTCTCATCCAGGCGCATTTCGGGCAGGTACTCGTTCAACGCCTCGGCCAGGCTGGTGGCCGGCGTGATTGGATACCAACCCACGACCTGCACGCCGCCAAAAACCGCGCCCAGGGCCGCGGCAATGTTGCCCTCGATCATAATCTTGCCCTGCGTCTTGTTCATGCGCTCGACGCGGAAGGGATCTGTCTTGGTCAAGTTTTCTTTCGACCAGTCGTAGGCCATCTTGACGACGCTGAAGTTGAGGTTGATCGGCTTGGCTTTGCCGCCGAAATGCGTGTGCAAGGCGCCCTTGATCTCTTCTAAGTCAATTCCCAGCACAAACGCCAGGGCGCCCACGTAAACCATATTGGCAATGTAGTTTTTGATTTTGTCTTCCGCGCCTGATGCCTTGACGAATTCCTTCACCGGAATACCGTAGTACGTGACATCGGTGCGCTCATGGGCAAATTTCCAATCGAGCGGATAGATGCAAACCCCGCCGAGCGGCAGGTTTGCCAGGTCTTGCTCCACCGTCTTGTCGTTGAAGGCAATGAGAATTTCGGTGCCTTCACGGCGGGCTATGTAACCATCTTTGCTAATCCGAATCGTGTACCAGGTGGGCAGACCCTGGATGTTGGAAGGAAAGAGGTTTTTACCGTTGACCGGAATTCCCATGCGGAAAATCGAGCGGATAATCGAGACGTTGGCCGTTTGGCTGCCGGAGCCATTGGGCGTTGCTACGACAATCGAAAAATCGTTGACGACATCTGGCCTGACCCGATCTGCAGCAGGCGTTTGACGTTCTAGCACAGCCGTTGTGCTTGACATTGAGAGTCTCCTCCTGAAATACCTTAAATGCCATTGATCTGGCATGGACGCAAGACGCAGTCGCCTTCTGGCTTTGACTGACGTCGCGCGTCAGAAATAATTTTATTCTTGGGCGGCAAGCAGACACCCGCCATGAAATGGATCATGATTGTAGCACAAAACAGGCTCAATTGCACGAAAATCAGGGGGCCTGTAACTCGATCAACAGCTGGCCCCGCTCAACCACCTGACCGGCCGCGCAATGCACGGCGCGCACCTGGCCGTCGAGCGGAGCCACGATGCGCAGTTCCATTTTCATCGCTTCCAGCAAAACCAGGGTCTGGCCGCGCGTCACCGGGTCGCCCATGCGCACCAGGACATCGAGCACCTGGCCCGGCATGGCCGCGGCCAACCCGCCCTCCGCCGCGCCTGGTCCGCGGCGCTTTTGTTTGCTGCGCGGGTCGGGGCGTTGCAACACATAACTCTGACTGGATGACAGGGCCACATGGCGGCGCAGGCCATCGTGCGCCACCACCGCGCGCAGCCGCCGTCCGTTCACATTGAGATTGAGCGATCCGTGCTCGGGCCGATGCGCTTGCACGTCATACGTGCGGCCCGCCACCGTGACCCGGTAGTTATCTCCGTCCTTCTCGACGTTGACAACCTGCACCTGGTCTTCGTCTCCAACCGTGTGATAGCGAAACTCCATCATCCCCTCCGCCGCGGAATTTATGCTTGGACTTACGCAGCTGGCCGCTATTTTTCCAGCCAGAAATCGCCGATGGCCAGGGCGTCGAGGCCGCTGCCATAGAAGGTGCGCACGGCATCCTGCGGGGTGTTGACGATCGGTTCGCCCTTGACGTTGAAGCTGGTGTTGAGAATCATCGGCACCCCGGTCAGCTTCTCGAATTCGTCAATCACGCGATACCAGCGCGGCAAATCCTCCGCGCGCACGGTTTGCGGCCGCACGGTGTTGTCCACATGGACAACGGCCGCGATTTGCTCCGCCGCCTCTGGCCGCACGTTGAAGGTCAAAATCATGAACGGCGCCTCGATCGGGTCCTGCACGAAATCGCCGATGCGTTCGGCCTTGACCGACGGCGCGAACGGCCGCCACGGCTCGCGGTACTTCACCGCGTCGTTGATCTTATCCTTGACTTCGGCTCCGATCGGCGAGGCGATGATCGAACGGCTGCCCAGCGCGCGCGGCCCTGCTTCCAGGCGCCCCTGAAACCAGCCAATGATGTCGCCCTGCGCCATGCGCGCCGCCACCCGGCGCTCCAGGCGTCCGTTGGGCAAGAACTCGTACCGCAACTTGTGCCCATCGAGCACCGCTTTGATCTCGGCGTTGCTGTAGGCCGGGCCGTAATGCACCAGGCGCTGCTCGAAGCGCGGGTCATCGCCCATCTCCGCGGCCACCAGCTGCGCCGCGCCCAGGGCTGAACCGGCGTCATTGCTCACCGGCTGGATGAAGATGCGATCCACCGCGCCGCTGTCCAGGATGACGCGGTTCATCTTGCAGTTCAAGGCCACGCCGCCGGCCAGGCAGAGCGTGCGGCAGCCAGTCTTCGCCACCGCGCGGCGCGCCAGGCCCACGGCGATCTGCTCCAGCCGGTCCTGCACCGCCCAGGCGATGTTCTGCTGACGGGGCGTAATGTCGTCGCCATACTTGAAGGGCAGGCCCAGCTCCTGCACCAGCTTGTCGGTGTAACGGTCGCCGTAGGTGTGCGCGCCAAAGAAGAAGTAGCTCGGATCAATCCGATAACTGCCGTCTGGCGCGAGGGGTGCAATGCGATCAAAAATGGCGGCAATCTCAGGGTCGTAGGCGCCGTAGCAGGCCAGCCCCATCACGCTGCCCTCATCTGAGTAGGGCCGAAAGCCCAGGAACTCCGTCAGCCCCGCGTACATCCAGCCGGTGGAATCAGGAATGTCGAAGCTCTCGACCTGCGTGATCTCCATGCCCTTGCCGTGCCAGATTACGGTGCACTGCTCTTCGCCGCTGGCATCAATCGTCAGGATCGTCGCCTCATCGAAGCCGGACGACCAGAAGGCCGCGGCCGCGTGGGTCTTGTGATGCCCCACGTAGCGCACGGGCGGCATTTGGCTGCGGTCAGCGCCCTTGATGAGGCTGGCCGTGATGCGATGCTGCACATAGTCGGGCTGGAAGCGCTGCAAAATCTGTTTTTCGCTGATATAGGTGAGCCAGCCTTTGTCGCCGTAGCGGCGGCCCACGTCGTCGTAGAAACGGGGCATGAAATCGGTGTACTTGGCGACATCCCACGACACCGCAATGGCGTCGAGATCGCTCAGCTTCAGTCCGCCGGCCTTGAGGCAGTACTGGCTGGCGCGGGTGGGCAGCAGGCCTGGCGCCTGCTTGATACGGACAAAGCGTTCCTCTTCGGCCATCGCGATCAGCCTGCCGTCTATGAGTAAACAGGCCCCGGTTGATTGCGGGCCTTCCGTGCAAATCCCCAGAATGTTCATGATACTCCGTAAGAATCAATAGGGTTTATTGGTAACTCGTTAGCAAGCTCCATCATAGCACAGGGGTTAGGGTGCGTCAAAAGGCACAAGACCTGTCTGTCTGCGGTATGATCGTAGGGGCATGGCCTTGCGCCTGCCCGTCGGCGCTCATCGCCGCGGCGGTGATGGAGAAAATAGAATTACCGAAAAACGTGGTATGATAGAGGCATGGCCTTGCGCCTGCCCGTCGGCGCTCATCGTCGCCGCGGTGACGGGACGTGTGGATTTACCGGAAAACGTGGTATGATCGTAGGGGCATGGCCTTGCGCCTGCCCGTTGCGCTCATCGCCGCCGCGGTGACGGG
>DAISHS010000384.1:0-3922 GCA_036822415.1 Chloroflexota bacterium | reverse complement strand
GCACTCGCACTTCGCGGCCATCAATCGTCAGCGTAATCGTTGCCATGGAACCTCCGCTTGGAATCGGTCCCTATGTTCAGGCCAGTTCGCGCTGGGGCACTGGCAGCTTCATGCGCTGCAGCCACTCCAGATCGCAACGCAAGCAGCGGGCCGCTTCGGCCTGCGCCGTAGCCAGGTCAAAGCCGGTCTCTACCTCCTGGAAGGGGTCGCCCTCCAGCCGGCGGTTGACCGGAATCAACGGAATCACCGGGCGTTGGGCATCGGTGTAATCATTCAGGTCAACGGTTTGAGCAAAATCATGGCGCACTGGCTTGATGATCGGCCGCATGGCCTGGCCGGTTTGCAGCCAATGATCCACCACATACGCCACCTGGTTGCCTTGCGCCACCGCGCCCACGACGGTAGCCGGGCCGCTGACGGCGTCGCCGCAGGCGAACACGCCCGCCCGCGTCGTCTGCAAGGTGTCATCGGTCTTGAGCACGCTGTTCCAGTTGGTCTGCACCGACGAATCGCCGGCAGGCATCCAATCGAAGTCGGTGGTCTGGCCAATGGCCGGCACCAGCATGTCCAGCGCCAGGTCAAAGTCCGCGCCTTCGATCGCCTTCGGCCGGCGGCGTCCGCCCTCGTCGAACTCGGCCAGACGCTGCGGCCGCAGGCGCACACCGGTCACCTGCGTGTCGCCCAAGACGGCGACGGGGTTGACCAGGAAGTGGAACTGGATCCCTTCGACGTGCGCAGCATGGATCTCTTCCTTGTGCGCCGGCATGTCATCTTCGGTGCGTCGGTAGATCACGTGCACTTCAGCGGCGCCCAGGCGCCAGGCTGAACGTGCGACGTCAATCGCCACATCGCCGCCGCCCACGATGCCGATGCGCTTGCCGGCCACCTCGGGCGGCTGGCCGAGCGCAATCTCGCGCAAGAACTTGACGCCGTGGTAGACGCCGGGCTTGTCCTCGCCGGGGATCTGCAGCTTGCGGCTCTTGTGCGCGCCCAGGGCCAGAATCACGGCGTCGAAGGGCGGCAAGCTGGTCATTCCACTGCCGTTGCCATGCCCGTTGCTCGACGCACCCGACGCAGGAACTTTGACCCCATTCTTCTGCAGATCGTCGAGGCTAAAATCACGACCCAGGGCCATGTTGCTGTAGATTTGCACACCGGCCCGCTGGATGTTCTCGATTTCGGACATCAGCGGCTCACGCGGCAGGCGGTAGGCCGGGATGCCGTAGGTCATCATGCCGCCGGCCTGCGGCAGGGCTTCGAACACGGTGACGCGGTAGCCCTGCTGAGCCAGGCGCAGCGCCGCGGTCAGGCCGCCAGGGCCGGCGCCCACCACCGCCACGCGCTTGAACTGCGGCGTCTTGTAGATGGGTGGCGTCCACGGCTGCTCGACCTCCTGGTCGGCCATGAAGCGCTTGACCATGCGGATGGCAATCGGTGTATCAATCTGGCCGCGACGGCATTTGCCCTCGCAGAAGGCCGGGCAAACCCGGCCGCAGATCAAGGCAAAGGGGTTGGCCTCGCGGTGAATTTCCAGCCCTTCGGCGTAGCGTCCCTGCGCTACCAGGGCCAGATAAGCCGGCGTGTCGACGTTGGCCGGACAGGCGTTGACGCAGCCTGCGCGCACCAGTGACTGGCAAGCGCCAGCCGGACAGCGCTGTTCTTCGATGTGCGCGATGTACTCATCCAGGAAATAGCGCATCGTGCTCAGCACAGGCGACGGCGTCAGCTGGCCGAGTCCGCACAACGAACCGGTGCGCATGCCCGCCGCCAGTTCTTTGATCAACTCCAGGTCGGCCATCGTGCCCTTGCCCTCGGTAATGCGGGTCAGCACTTCGAGCATACGCGTGCCGCCGACGCGGCAGGGAATGCACTTGCCGCAGCTCTCGGCCGCGGAGAAGGTCAGGAAGAACTTACTAAACTCCACCATGCAGGTGTCTTCGTCCACCACGATCATGCCGCCCGAACCCATCGTGGCGCCGGCCGCGGTCAGGCTGTCGTAGTCAACCGGCGTGTTGAGGTGGGTGGCCGGCAGGCAGCCGCCCAGCGGGCCGCCCGTCTGCACCGCTTTGAACTTCTTGCCGCCGGGGATGCCGCCGCCCACGTCGTAGATAATCTCGCCCAGGGTGATGCCCATCGGCACTTCGACCAGGCCGGTGTTGTTGACCTTGCCGGTAAGGGCAAAGACCTTGGTGCCCTTGCTCTTCTCGGTGCCGATGCTGGCAAACCACTTAGCGCCGTTGGTGATGATCGGCGGCACGTTGGCCCAGGTTTCCACGTTGTTGATGTTAGTCGGCTTGCCCCACAGGCCAGAGACAGCCGGGAACGGCGGTCGCGGCCGCGGCTCGCCGCGTCGGCCTTCGATCGAGGCCATCAGCGCGGTCTCCTCGCCGCAGACGAACGCGCCTGCGCCTTCCTTCACCGTCATATCGAAGGTGAAGTCGCTGTCCAGGATGCGCTCGCCCAGCAGGCCGAACTCGTGCGCCTGCACAATGGCCTGCCGCAGACGCTTGACCGCCAACGGGTATTCGGCGCGGCAGTAGATATAGCCGTGCGTGGCGCCAATGGCATAGCCGCCGATGATCATGCCCTCGATGACGCTGTGTGGGTCGCCTTCCAAGATCGAACGGTCCATGAACGCGCCAGGGTCGCCCTCGTCGGCGTTGCAAATGATGTACTTGACGTTGCCGGGCGCCTTGAAGCAAAACTCCCACTTGAGACCGGCGAGGAAACCCGCGCCGCCGCGGCCGCGCAGGCCGCTGTCTTTCATCTCGCGCAGCACATCTTCCTGGCTCATGCTGGTAATGGCCTTGCCCAGCGCCTCATAGCCGCCGCGGGCGATGTACTCCTCGATGGAGTCGGGATCAATCATGCCGCAGTTGCGCAGGGCAATGCGCAGTTGCTTGCCGTAGAAGGGAATGTCCTTGTAGAAGGGCAGCGCGGCCTGGTCCTTCGGCTCATGGAAGGTCAGGCGTTTGACCACGCGGCCCTTGAGCAAGGTTTCCTCGACCAGCTCGGGGACATCGGCCGGCTGCACCTGGGTGTAGAAGATGCCTTCGGGGTAAATCATCATCACCGGGCCCATGGCGCAGAAACCGCGGCAGCCGGTGGGCACCACCTCAATCTCGCGCGCCAGGCCCTGGCGGTTGATTTCAGCTTGCAAATTGTCTACCAGCTCGTGGGCATTGGAAGCGGTGCAGCCGGTGCCCCCGCACACGAGAATGTTGGCTCGATAGTTGTTTGTTGCCATCGGTATCAGGCGCTCCTGGTTATCATCAAAAGGCTTTGTAAACAGCCTTTTCGTACATGCTCTCCATGTTATACTTGTGCTGCTGTTCTTCACTCGCCAGCAGCTCGAACAGGCCCCGCGCCAGCGGATCGTCCACCAATTTGGACATCGCCTGGTAGAACTCAGCGGCCGCTTTTTCGCGCTGCATCGCTACCACCATCACATCTTGCGCATCGGCGTCTGGCCCCAACACACGCGGCGCCAGGGTTTCGGCCAGCTTCAGGTCGGGGATATTACCGCGCTCGCTGCGGCTGCGGCGGATGGCCCAGCGGATGTTGGTGGTGCGCAGGTTCTCCAACTTCTCGACGTGGCTGCGCTCTTCGGCGGCCAGCTCTTCCAGCCGCGCCTTGACATGGCCGTTGCGCGCCACCAGCGCCGCATTGGCGTAGAGCTGCACCGACTCCTGTTCGAACTGAATCGCGCGCTCGACAATCTCCTGGATAGGTGGTAAGTCCGTCATCTTATTTTCTCCCCCATTGTGTGCCTTCCAACGCTAACCCTGCACGGCCGGCTCGACGCGACCCACGACCCACTCTTCGATGACCGCGCCCTTGATCAGGTGTTCCTCGATCAGGCGCGGGATCATGGCCGGCAGCACGTTGCCGTAGGTGATGCGCGGCTGATTCGCCTGCTGGA
>DAISHS010000383.1:0-3937 GCA_036822415.1 Chloroflexota bacterium | reverse complement strand
AAAAGCGCGCCTGTTATACCATGAAATGAAATTTCAGTCAATACCCCCGTCCCTCGTTTGGCATTTGGACAGGGCCAGGGCTGCGCCCGTTTCCACGAACGATCAACTTGGGATTCCTTGTTGCTTTTGGTATAATCCCTGCGAACAATAGTTCGGATAACCGCCGGTTCCATGACGCCCGGCACCAACACTACGCTGAGAAAAAAGCATGACCGACCGTACCATTTCAGCCTCCAAACGCCCAGAAGAAATTGCGCTCGACACCGCGCTGCGCCCGCGCACCCTGACCGAAATGATCGGCCAGGACAAGCTGCGCGCCAATCTCCATATTTTGATCGAAGCGGCAAAGGGGCGCAAAGAAACCCTGGATCATATTCTGCTCTATGGCCCGCCTGGCCTGGGCAAAACGACCCTGGCCGCGGTCATCGCCAACGAAATGGGCGCGAACCTCAAGGTCACCGCCGGCCCTGTCATCGAACGCGCGGGCGATCTGGCGGCCATTTTGACCAACCTGAGCGGCGGCGATGTGCTCTTCATTGACGAAATTCACCGCCTGGGGCGCGCCGTCGAAGAAATCCTCTACCCCGCCATGGAAGACTTCGCGCTAGACATCGTCATCGGCAAAGGGCCTAGCGCCCGCTCCATCCGCCTCAAGCTGCCGCGCTTCAGCGTAATCGGCGCCACCACCCGCCTGGCCTTGATGACCGCGCCGCTGCGCGCGCGCTTTGGCGCGGTCTACCGCTTCGATTTCTACACGAAAGAAGCCCTGGAAAGCATCGTTGTCCGCGCCGCCGCCTTGCTCAAGGTGCCTATTTCCAGCGATGGCGCGACGGAAATCGCACGCCGTGCGCGCGGCACCCCGCGCATCGCGCTGCGCCTCCTGCGCCGCGTCCGTGACTATGCGCAAGTGCGCGCAGACGGCGTCATCAACGCTGAAGTGACCGACGCGGCCCTGCGTCTGCTCGACATTGACGACTTCGGACTCGATGACCTCGATCGCCAGGTCTTGCGCTCCATCATCGAGAAATTCGGCGGCGGGCCGGTGGGACTGGAGACGATTGGCGCTTCCATTTCTGAAGAGGCCGATACCATCATGGATGTCGTTGAGCCTTATTTACTGCAGCTCGGTTTCCTGGAACGCACGCCGCGTGGGCGCACCGTCACCGTACGGGCGTATCAACACCTGGGGCTGACGCCGCCCGCGGCGGCCGTCGCCAGTCAGGCGCCCCTCTTCAACAACAACGACCTGCCAGCCGAAGCCGAATAGGCAAACGCGTGACTACGCCGTGAAGACCTCAGATTTCGACTATCACCTGCCCCCCGAACGCATCGCGCAGACGCCGATCGAGCCGCGTGATGCCTCGCGCCTGCTGGTGGTGCACCGGCAATCCGGTTTACTCGAACACCGCACCTTTGCCGATATTGGCGAGTATCTGCGCGCGGGCGACATCCTGGTCGCCAACGATAGCCGCGTCCTGCCCGCGCGCCTGCACGGGCGCAAAGAAAGCGGCGGACAGGTTGAACTGCTCTTGCTCAAGCCGGTGAGCGAGGTGCGCTGGGAGGTTTTGGCGCGCGGACGGCATCTGCGCGCCGGCGTGGTGATCGAATTGAGCGCGTCCGCAGCCCCCAACGATCCCAGCGTCCCGCCCGTCCTGCGGGCACGGGTTGTGGCCGAGCTGCCGGCTGGCAGCCGTCTGGTCGAGTTCGACCGCCCGCCCCTGCCTGAATTAGAGCGCCTGGGCGACGTGCCGCTGCCGCCCTACATCCACGCGCCGTTGACCGACCGCCAGCGCTATCAGACGGTCTACGCCCGCGTCGACGGCTCGGCGGCGGCGCCCACGGCCGGCCTGCATTTCACCCCCGCCTTGATCGAGCGCCTGGGCGCGCAAGGCGTCCATTTTGCGTTCGTCACCCTGCACATTGGGCTGGATACGTTCCGGCCGCTGCAGGTGGAACAGATTGCGGATCATGCCATGCACAGCGAATGGGCCGAACTGAGCGCCCCGACCGTCGAGGCCATTCATGCCAGCCGCCGCGCCGGTGGGCGCTGTGTGGCCGTCGGCACCACGGCCGTGCGCGTGCTGGAAGCGGCCAGCCGGCAGCCGGGCGCGGAAGGCCACTTACGCGCCTTCAGCGGCTGGACCAATCTCTACTTGACGCCAGGCGCAGACTTTTACACCGTGGACGCCTTGCTTACCAATTTTCACCTGCCCCGCTCCACCCTGCTCATGCTGGTCAGCGCGTTCGCCGGCAAAGCCCTGATTGATCGCGCCTACGCCGCCGCCGTGCAAGCGGAGTACCGCTTCTTTTCCTTCGGCGACGCCATGCTCCTCTTGTAAGGGTCGCCGCCAATCCCGCCTGCGCTTCGGTTTTTGGTTTATGGCAAGTTATGGGGTAGAATAGTCCCCGGCAGTGCCCTTGGTCGTGGCAAGAGGCCGCGTCTCGTTCCTGACGGTGTTCGGGCCATGCAGATGGGTCGCAACACCGTTTTCATGGTTGCCAACGAAGTGTAATGAAGAGGGATGTAAAGGAAGCTGATATGCAAGAACAGATTGACCGTTTCCTCGCCAGCAAAGAGGATCGCACAAATACCGTCGCCGCCTATCACAACGACCTCGGCCAGTTCTACGCTTATATCCGCGATCGGCGCCGCGAAGGCCCTGCCACCGCCTGGAGTGACATTACCACCGATGATCTGATTGACTATGTGCTTGATCTCAAGCAGCGCGAGTACGCGGCCGCCAGCATCGCCCGTAAAATTGCGGCCGTGAAATCATTCTTTCATTATCTGATGAACGCTCAGGTCATTAGCAGCGATCCCAGCGCGCTGATTGATTCGCCCCGCGTCAAGAAAGCGCCGCCGCAGATCATGGATCAGGCCATGATTGACCGCCTGCTGGCGGAGCCGGCGCGCGAATCACACCCAAAAGCCCTGCGTGATCGCGCCCTGCTAGAGATGTTGTACGCAACCGGTATGCGCGTCAGCGAAATTGCCGCGTTGAACGTCAGCGATGTCAATCTCCAAAGCAGCGCGGTGGTGTGTGATTACCAAAACAAACATCCCCGCGCCGTCCATTTGAACGAACGTTCCCTGGCCGCGCTTACAACCTATTTGGAAAACGGCCGCCAGCGCCTGGGGAGCAAGCCAGGCAAGGAACAGGCCCTTTTCATCAATCATCGCGGCCAGCGCCTGACGCGCCAGGGCCTTTGGCTGATCGTCAAGTCCTATGCGGACCAGTTAGGCATCACGAGCGAGGTGACGCCGCACATCCTGCGTCATTCGTCTGCTACCCACCGCCTGGCCAATGGCCAGGCCGATGTCCAGGAAATTCAACACGCGCTGGGGCATGCCAATCGCGCCACCACGCTGATTTATGCCGGGTTGGCCGGCCTCCAGATGACCGATGACGAACACAGGGACGGAAACTCATGAACCAACAATTTGTAACCGCCGAAGACGTGGCGCAAGCCGTTGCCTATGTGCGCAGCAAGACACGCCATCAACCGCAAGTTGGCCTGGTGCTTGGCTCAGGCTTGAGTGGATTAGCCAACGCAGTGACCGATGCCAACCACATTCCGTTCGGCCACATCCCCCGTTTCCCTGTCAGCACGGTGGAAGGACACGACGGCGCGCTGGTCATCGGCCGGCTGCAAGGACAAGAGGTGTTGGTCATGCAGGGCCGCGTCCATTTCTACGAAGGCTATTCGATGCAGCAGGTCACACTGCCCATTCGACTGATGCAGCGGTTGGGCATTCACACCGTGATCCTCACCAATGCGGCTGGCGGCATCAACCCGGCGTTTCATGCCGGTGAGCTGATGCTCATCACGGACCATATCAACCTGATCGGCATGGCGGGGCAAAATCCACTGCGCGGCCCCAATGATCCGGCCTTCGGGCCGCGGTTTCCCAGCATGACCCGTGTGTATGATCCGC
>DAISHS010000382.1:0-3973 GCA_036822415.1 Chloroflexota bacterium | reverse complement strand
TCCAGGATCGCCAGGAAATCGGCCGGGGCGGCGCGGCCGGCCCGCTCCCGAAAGTAGCGCTCGGTGCGCAGGGCGGCCAGCTTCTCGGCCACGGCCACGTTGATGAACTGATTGAGGGTCGTGCCCTCCTCCTCGACGACGAGGCGCAACTCGGCGAGGAGAGAGGCCTGCAGACGCAGGGCGTAGTTGCTGGCGGTTGTCATGGTTCTAACCTGGTGGCAACGGCCTGATAGCGCCTCTGGTCGAGCAGAATCAGCCAGCGACAAGAAGCGCCCGTGCGGCTGCGCAGGCCAGCGACCAAAACATCGGTATCCAGCGCATATCTCATATCGTCTATGATAGCAGGGTTGCCAACTTTGGGAAAGTTGGCAACCCTCTTTGCCCTCAAAATCTCGGCAAGACCTCACGTTTCATAAGGGGCGCGACTTGTGCTAAACTAGACAGTATGGCGCTAAAAAGGAGCAGGCCGCGGTTGACGAACTCGCGGCCGAGCTCGACAGCGCAACCGCGGCGCTGGCCGAGCTGGAAGAGGAAGCGGGCGGCGAGGAAGGGGTCTTCGTCGAGCTGGAGAAGGTGAACAAGGCCAGTGTGACCGCGCGGCTGCGCGAGGCGCGGGCGGAGTATTTCATCAGCGGCGCCCAGGACGCGGAGGGCGAAGAAATCGTCGCGCTTGACCGCTGGCTGGCGCTCACGAACCAAGTCGCCGAGCTCAAGAAACGGCTGCGGGACGCCGAGGCTACCCTGGACGCCGCGGCCTACGCCTGCTACCCCAGGCTGACCGAGGCCGAGATCAAGGCGCTGGTGGTGGACGGCAAATGGCTGGCCAGCCTGGAGGCCGCGATCCACGGCGAGATGGACCGCATCAGTCAGGCGCTGGCGGCACACGTGAAGGAATTGGGCGAACGGTATGAGACGCCGCTGCCGCAGGTCACTAACCATGTCGCTGAGTTGGAAGCCAGGGTGAACCGCCACCTGGAAAGGATGGGGTTCGCAATCAACCAAAACCATTCGCTCGAATTGAGGTCGCTATGAAACCGATGGCCCTGAACGCTGAGACTTCGTATCAGGAACTTCTTGGGCGTATCTCGCTCACCTACGCTGAAGGCCGTCAGCGCGCGTTTCAAGCTGTCAACGCGCGTATGATCGAGACGTATTGGAGAATTGGCCACGATATTGTGGAGTATGAGCAACGCGGCGAGGCCAAAGCGGAATACGGCCAGGCGTTATTGACCAATTTGAGTCGAGATCTCACCCGATTGCACGGCCGGGGTTTCAGTCGCAGCAACCTGGTCTACATGCGGCTCTTCTACCTGCGTTATCCAATAAGTCAGAAACCTTCTGACCTATTGAGTTGGTCTCACTACGTGGAACTCCTGAAGATTGATGACGATCTGGAGCGAAGCTTCTATGCACAACAGGCCAGCCTGGAGCATTGGTCAGTGCCTGAACTCAGACGCCAGATGAAAAGTGCGCTTTTCCTGCGATTAGCGGCAGGTAAGGATAAGGCCACCATCATGCGCATGGCCGCCAGTGGCATGATTCCGGAGCGCCCTGCCGACATCTTGCGCGATCCCTATGTCTTCGAGTTCCTGAAGATTCTAGAGCCTTATCATGTCTCCGAGACGCAGCTCGAAACCTTGCTCTGCGACCAGCTCCAATCCTTTCTGCTCGAGTTGGGCAAGGGGTTTACTTTCGTCGGCCGGCAATACCGCATCACGGTGAACAATGTGCATTACCATGCGGATCTGGTGTTCTATCATCGTATCTTGCGCTGCTTCGTCGTGATTGACCTGAAAATCAGCGACGTACAGCACCAGGACATTGGCCAGATGAACCTCTATTTGGGCTATTTCGCCAGCGAAGAGAACATCGAGGGCGACAATCCGCCGATTGGACTGATTCTGACCCGGCACAAGGACGAGCTGCTGGTCGAATACGCCACCTACGAGATGAACAGCCAGCTCTTCGTGCAGAAGTACCAGCTTTACCTGCCCGACCGCGAAGAGCTGCGGCGGCAATTGGAGATGACGCTGCTGCAGGCCGAACGAGAGGCAGGACAAGATGATCTCGCGGCCGAGGCAAGGCCATGAACAGGGAGAGCAAGCCTGGCTACAAGCGCACCGAGGTGGGGGTGATCCCGGAGGATTGGGAGGTCATGGGAGACGCTGATAGGCGTGAAGATCGAGCGCTTCTTCGTGCAGCGCATGAAAACCCGCTGGGGCAGCTGCAACCCCGCCGCACGCACGATTCGCCTAAACACGGAGTTATTAGCCAAGAAGTCGCGGGAATGTCTCGAATACATCGTCGTACACGAGGCGGCCCATCTGCTAGAACCGACGCACAACATCCGTTTCGTCGCGCTCATGGATCGCTTCCTGCCGAACTGGCAGTTCTACCGCGGTCGTTTGAACCAGTTTCCCGTCAGCCACGAAAAATGGGCTTATTGAAGTAGCGCAGGGTTGCCAACTTTTGGAAAGTTGGCAACCCTGGCGGAGATGCCAACTCTCCAAGAGTTGGCATCTCTGCGTTCCCGCGACGCGGCTGAACTGTGTCGCAGCGGCTGTGCTATCATCCTCACCATGTCGTCGGATTGGCCACAAAAAGAACGCAGAAAGTCTCAGAGTATTCATTACCAATTTGGTAAAGAAGACATGGTATGGTAATACATACACACGGCTTGTTTTTCGGTCAGCCAACGAGCCTGTGCCACTGAATGACGATGGCAGTGTAGATTGGAAGCGTGTGACACGCGTTTGTATCGTGTTCATAGGTGATTACCATGACTGAGGATCATACTACTTTCACTCCTGATTGGCTGTCACCGCCCGGCGATACGATTGCCGATGTTCTGGACGAGCGCGGTTGGTCGCAGGCGGAATTGGCGCAACGGATCGGCTACACCCCAAAACACGTGAATCAGTTGCTCCGCGGCAAGGCGTCAATCAATGAGGACACAGCCTTGCGGCTCGAGCGCGTGTTGGGCAGCACCGCCCGCTTTTGGCTGCAACGCGAGGCGGAGTATCGGGTGGCGCTGGCCCGACGCGCCGAACAAAAGACATTGGGTTCGGAACCCCCTTCCAACGCAAGGTCTTTCAGGAAAGACTGACCGATCTGCGCGATCTAACCAACGAACCCGATCCAGAGATCTTCTTACCCAGGATGATGACGTTGTGCGCATCGGCCGGCGTTGCGGTCGTGTTGGAACCGGCGCCGCACGGCTGTCCGGTAAGCGGCGCTGTGCGTTGGCTCACCTCGGAAACCGCACTGTTGATGTTGAGCCTGCGCTACAAGACGAACGACCAGCTCTGGTTTTCTTTCTTGCACGAAGTGGGCCATCTCCTGCTTCACGGCAAGCGGTTGATGTTTCTCGAGGTCGAAGGCGAGCTTGGCGATGACGATGAGGTTGAAGCGGACGCGTTCGCCCGCGACTTTCTCATCCCACCGGGGCACGCGCGACGGCTGGCGGGGATGCGCTCCGAAGCGGCCGTTGTTCAGTTCGCCAGAGAGATTGGGATCGCGCCGGGGATCGTCGTTGGCCGCATGCAGAAGGAAGGCTGGCTGCCCTGGACGCACCTGAACGGATTGAAAGTGCGCTACGCATGGGCGCAAGAGTGACGCGCACGCCTGCGCCCAAGACAGCGTCTCCCGAAAAGTTGGAACCCTCAGACTCACGCAGCGCAGCCAGCTTCCCGCCAGGTTGGCGCTTCTCTTTCCCGCCGCAGGCTCCACAGCGCCGCCAGGCCCAGGGCGTGGATGGCGAGGCTCCAGGCCAGCGCCGTCGCCGGGCTGCTGGCCGCGCCGACGGCCAGCACCAGGCCGGCGTCGCGCGCCAGGTCGTGCCATTGATGCGCCCAACCGACCAGCGCCACGCTCTGGCGCCTGAACCACAGCCAGCCCAGCAGGGCGCCGAAGAGGATATTGGAGAGCGCCAGGGCCAGCGCCGCCGCCAGGGCGGATGACACCGCCTGCGCCG
>DAISHS010000381.1:0-3992 GCA_036822415.1 Chloroflexota bacterium | reverse complement strand
CCGCGGTGTACGCGTACAGCTGCCTCACCGTCCCGGCCGTGCTGCCCAGGCGCCGTTCGGTCACCTGCCCGCGCACGTTGTACTGCGTGTCGCCGACGTAATAGATGCTGCCATTACTCTGCATGGTGTCCAGCAGGCCCTGCGGCGTGTACGCATCGTTCACCTGCTCGCCGATCTGGCCCGCGTTCCCGCCGGGGTATTTCATCCACAGCGGGCGGTCGGCGGCATCAAAGACCCACTGCGTGACGAAGGCGCCGCCGCCGGTACCATTGATGACCTCGCTCTCCTCCGTCACCCGCCCGCGGACGTCGTAGGTCCAGGTCATGCGATTGTCAAGCACGCCGCTTGCGTTGTACACGTCCGCCTGCGTGCGCCGTCCCAGCCCGTTCGCGCCCCCGTCGTACAGGTATGCCGCCATCAGCCCGTTCGTTCCGTAGGTCGTGGGCTTCGTCCCCGGACAACTGCTATCGCTGCGGTAGTGCTTGCCGACCAGCCGGTTATGCCCGTCGTAATAGAAGCAGATCTGCTGTCCACGGGCATCCGCCTGCCGCTTCAGATTGCCCACCGCATCGTAGGCATAGCTCCACGCGCCCATGTCCGGGTCGCTCATGCTCGTCTTGCGCCCCAACAGATCATATCCTATCGTGGTCACGGCCCCGTCCGGCCCGGTCATCTGCACCAGCCGGTCGGCCACGTCGTAGCCGTAGCTCGCCTGCCCATAGACCGCCGCGCCCCAATTGGGCGCTGCCCCCGACGCCAGCGTCAGATCGTACTGCTTGACACTCGCCAGCCGGCCGAGGGCGTCGCTCTCCGAGATCGTCTGATGGTTCGCCGCGTCGATCACGGCCGTCTGCCGGTTCTGGTAGTAGGTGCGTACCGTCGTGCCGTCCGCTTGCGTGACCTGCGTCACCCGCCCCAGTCGGTCGTAAGCCGTTTGGCTGGCTGGTAAGCCTGTCCAATTCACCGCCTGGTACGTCACTCCGCTAACCGTGCTGGTGTATGGCGCCGACGTAGCCGCCTGCTGGCCCAACTCATCGTAACGCTGGCTGACCAAACTCCACTGGCTTGCATCATACTCTTTTTGCGTCTGTCGTAAGCGCCCCAACCCGTCGTAGAAGGTGCGCTCCTCCAGGTAGGTAGCCGTTGGATTGGCGTCGCCGTTGGCATCATCGCGCTGCAGGTGGCGTTGCACATACAACCCCTGATCGGTGGTGTAGATGACCTGTTCCGTGGCCGGGTTGCCAAAGGCCGCACCTGGCTTGCGGATTTCGGTCAGCCTGCCAAACGTGTCATAGCTGTAGCGTGTGGTTGCCCCATTGCTGTCGCTCTCGCTCTGCACCTGCCCCACCAACCCGCTGCCGCCGGTCGTTGCGTTGATGCCGTAGCGTGTGTAGGTCGTGGTCAACGTCACGCCTCCCATCCCACTCGCTGGCTGCACGCTGACTACCAACGGGTAGCTCTGAAACAGACTGTCGTAGGTCGTCGTCGTGCTTTGCCCGCTCGCCGTTGTCTCACTTCCGAGGTTGCCCTGCGTATCATAGGTGAAACTCGTCGTCCTCACCCAGTTGGCGCCGCACGCCGTTCCTCCCTGGCCCGCTTGCCATACCTCCTTCAACTGCCCGGCCGTCGGCTGCTGGTTATAAGCGCCGTAGCCGCTGTTGTTGTCGTAGATGTAGCGACTTTGACTGCGACAGGTTCCCGTTTCGCTCCCTTCCCACAGCTTCTCTTCCGCCACCCGGTTGACGATGTAAGCCGTCGCGTCGTTGCGCGGGAAGTAAACCCGCTCGCTCGTGCGATGCGGCGTTGTCGGCGAGGCATCGCTGTACTGTCTGGTCAGCCGCCGATTGCCGTACCCGTCGTAGGTATAGACCGTCCTGGCGTAGCGCGTTGGGGGATCGGCACCGTCCGGATCCACGACATACGCCGTTTCCTCCTGCAAATAGATAAAGTACATCCCGCCCGGCGTACCGCTGTTGGTCTCGTTCCAGGTCTTCGACGTGCGCGCCAACAGCGTGCCTCCCGATCCAGCGCGCGTTTCGCTCTGGTACTGCTTCCCCTTCCACCGCCGCTCATGGGTCGTGGTGTGAAACCACTGCTTGATGCGCGTGTCTGGTTGGCCGCTGCCGATCAGCGCCCCACTGCCGACCAGAGTCATTTCCGCCTCGCCAAAGCCGCCCGCCTCCTCATCCCAACTGCTGACGTTGTATCCATACCGTGTCACCACCGCCGGATCGCTGCCTCCGCCGCGTCGCGTCTCTTGCTGCACCACCTGCTGAGTGCTGGCGCCAACGTAGGCAATCTCCACCCGTCCTTGGTAACCGTTGTCCACCGCCGTCATGTGACCATCCGTCACGCCGCTGCCATAGATGTAGGTCGTGGGCGGCAGAGAAGAGCTGCCGTTCGCGCCATAGCGCGTCACGCTGCTCAGATAGAGTCGGCTCTGGGATGGCGCCGCCGGATTGAGAAATGCCGTCATGCCCAACACCACCTTGTGCAACAGCGCCCCGTTGGCGAGAACTTCCACCTGCTTCAGGTACTTGCGCGTCCAGAAGAGCTGATACCCCGTCTCGTCGAAGTGCTCGCCCCGATCTTCTCGATTGTCGTAGGAAAGCCTCGCTTCGAAGACGCCCCCCGGCCCGTAGGCAATTCGCGTCAGTCGCACAGCCCGCACCTGAATGCGACCATCATTCGTGTAGTCCTGCAATGCGCAGTCTACCGGCACATTCACAGCCAGCAGCGTGCCTTCATAATCGTAACTGAAAGTCAAGCGGTTGGGTGTACCCGGGGTCGCGTCGCGCATTTCGGTCACTACCCACTTGGTATAACGGTGCACTACCCGCATATTTTCCGGTGTCCAATCGCCCCCGCTGCAGTCGCGTACATACAACGCCGGCTCGAAGCGATAAGTGACGCCCCCTTCTGTCGTTACTTCCCAAATCTTGTTGTCACGGTTGTACAGTCCTGGGGTCTGGGGAAGGTCAATCCACCTGAAAGGGTTGCCTGGTGTACTCGGATCGAAGTACTCCATCTGCGCATAATCGGGGTCGAACGTTGTTGGCCGTCGAATCTTCAAGAAGGGATTCTGTACGCTGTAGAAGATACCGTCCCGTTCCTCCAACTCATGCGTGACTCCCTCCAGGGTCAGGGTGTATTTGCCTGAGGCCAAGTCGCGCAGAACGTAGCTCGATCCTCCCAAATCCCAGCCCCAACCGGCCAACTGGTGATGTCCTCCACCCTCCAGACTACGACTGCTGTAGTCCAGACTCAGCCCAGGGGCCAGCCCACCCGGCCCGGGCGGCGCTTCGATCGGATAGCTCACAGTCCACGCGCCGTTGTACAACTGCGACTGCACGCCCTTGATCCCCGGCGCCGACTCCGGTACAATGCTGTTACCGGCCGCAAACAAGGTGAAGTGCGCCAGAGTGGTTGTCAGTTCTCTTTGTGCCTGATTCACGCTCGTTGGCAGCACCACCCAGCGCCCGTCGGCTGCCTCCTGGAAGAACAGTGAGACGCCGGGCGGCCAGGGTGTTCCTGCATCGGCAGTCGGGTCGCGATAGGTCAACGTCAGCGGCGCCAGGAACTGCGTGACCGGCTGGCCAGAGACCTCCGATGCAATCAACTCAAACTGAAAGTCGAGATTAGTCGGCTGATCAGAGGCAGCCGGATGGGCCGCGTAACGTATCAGGGTCGGGGCGCTGACCGCGCCGACCGGGATGGCGAGGACCACCCGTTCATCGCTGGTCTGCAACCAGCCCGCGCGATCGGGCATGACCCACACCTCATCCGCGCCTCCCACGGGCGGCGTTGCGCTGGGTGTGGTCGTCGGCGTCACTTCCGTACTGGTGGCGGTCGGCGTTGGCGTGCAGCCAGACCCCAGGCAGGGCGGCAGCATAGCCGTGGGCGTGGCGGTCGGCGTTGGCGTTGGCGTGCAGTCCAGCCCCAGGCAGGGCGGCAACATAGCCGTGGGCGTGGCGGTCGGCGTTGGCGTTGGC
>DAISHS010000380.1:0-3995 GCA_036822415.1 Chloroflexota bacterium | reverse complement strand
TCTTGCCGACCGCGATTTCTTCGGCTGCTCGGCAAACGATGTAGGTGCGTTCGCCGCGGTGGTTTTCGCTGTAGAGGCCAGGTGAGCGGCCGTTGAGGCAGGCGATGAGCTGCTGGCTGCGCTGGTCGGCGATGTTCTGGGCGCGCTGGGCTTCGGCGACGAGTTCCGCTTCGTAGTCGATGCGGCCGACGATGCCGTAGATGACGAGGATGCTCAGGATGATGATGATGGCCTTGAGCGCGCCGTCGGCCTGGCGCAGGGATTCGCCGAGCGTCGGGCGCTCGCCTTGCCAGCGCAGGCCGCGCTTGATTCGCCAGGATTGGTCGTGGGTGTTGATGGTGTTCTCCTTCAGTTGAGGGTGGGTTGCGTCAGTCGGTTGAATTCGCGCCAGGCGCGCTGGTAGGCGAATGGGATGAGTTCAGCGATGGCGGCTTCGGTGGCTTCGATTTCGGCCGCGATGGTGGGGGCTTCGAGCAGGCGCCGCAGTGCGGCGCACAGTGCCCGGTGCGCTATGCCGCCCTGTTCCTGCACGGCTTCGAGCAGTTCGACGGTGGCACAGTTGTCGAGCATGAGTTCCTGAACGCGGCGCTCGATCCAGTCGGGTGCGGTCACAGTAGCTTCCCCTGAATGGGCCAGCCGCCCTGGCGCAGGCGGGCGCTGGCGGAGAGTTCGAGGCCGCGCCTGACCAGCGGCGTGGCGAGCGCGCGGCTGAAGCTGTAGCCCGACAGGCGTAGCTGGGGCACGCGGTCGTAGGCGGCGCGCAGGTCGGAAAGTTCAGGGGTTCTGGGTGTCACGCCGGCCTCTGAAATCGTAAAAATGATGAATGGTTAAATTGGAACTCTGCGGACGGCGCGGGCGCGCAGCTTGCCGAGGGTGTCGTCGTAGTACTGGAAGCCGTTGCTGAAGTTCTGGTACCAGGCATAGTCTGACCTGGCCGCGTGCTGCTCGTTACTCCAGTACCAGGTGGGCTTGAAGGCATCATGGTGATAGGCAAAGAGCATGGCCTGTTCGATGCGGCTTGGCAGGTCGCCGCCGATGCTTTTTGCCCATTCCATTTGCGCTTGCCACGACGCGGCGTTGTTATCGCCGGGCAGCAGGACGATGTGATGGCCAGCGCCGTCGGCCTTGACGATGGCGCCGACGTAGGTTTCGCCGTCGGCGAGGGTGGGGGTGGTAGGGGTGGTCATATGGTTGGCTCCTGTTTGACGATGCCAGTATAGGTCTACTAAACAATCAATGTCAAGCGCAGCTAAGCTTTTTTCGATGAGACGAAAAAAATCCCGCCGAGGCGGGATTGTTGGTTGAGCCAGGCGGCGCGCCGCTATTGGCCTTCGTTGAATCTGGTCATGCTGAAGTCGTCGGTGAAGGTCCAGGAAAGGTTGCCGTCCTGGTAGATCGGGAGTTCGATGATGACTGTTTTGGCGCGGGCCAGTTCGGTGGTGAAGCGCTGGAAGTTTTCAATGAACACGGTATCGGACTCGTGCGTCGCCGATGACAGGCCGCGAAACTGGATGGCGGGGCGCTCGTCGAATCTGACTGCAATGGTGCATGGGTTGTAGCTCCGGCAGAGGATTTGCCCTTTGTCGATGGACACCATGACGTCCTTGCCGAGCCGTGGATGTTTCCTGATTTCGAGCCGGGCGCCAATTCCCGGGCCATAGGGTGAACGCAGATCGTGATGGTTGGCGCTGCGCAGCGTGGCGAGCGTGACTTCCTTGCCACTGATCTGGTCGGTGACGGAGTCATATATCCATATTTCCCGCCCAGCCACCGGGGGTGCCGGGATCTGGCTCGGTGTGGCGTGCTTTGTTGACCCGGCCGGCGGCAAGCTGTACAGGGAGTACAGGGAGGATGGCGAGCAGTTGTATATCGTCACGGCCAGGATTGCCGAGACAATGAGCCCGCCCGTGCCGATGCTGCGTTTGCGCCTAGCGCCGCAGTTCGGGCATGCGTCTGCCTTGGTGCTGATTTCTTTGCCGCATTCGCGGCACGTTGTCAGGCTCATTCAAGAAAATCCAGCCGATACTGGATCGGCAAGACTATCACATCGGCAAGCCAGATGTCATTGGCCGCACTGGTGCTCTCCGTCGTGACAGTCCGGATCGTTGGCGGGGTCATCGGTAAAGGCGTCACCATGCGCGCGATGCGGTATTGCTCCTTTTCCGTCATGGTGCTCAGTTTGTTGACAATGTGCTTCGCTGCGTCGCTCAGATGCGGCTCGAACATTTCGCCTCGTCCGTTAAGAAGCCAGTCAATCGAAAACGCTGTTTTGTCGGATAGTGCGATCAGCCGGTCGCTGGGCGGTATGAGGAGATCGTTTTCCCACTGCGAGATCAGCCCCTTGGTTGCGTCTCCGCACATCTCGCCGATCTGGTCCTGGGTGAGCTTGAGGTGCAGCCTGAGTTCCCGGAATCGTTCGCCGATGGTCATTGGTCAATGGTATGGCCGATGGAAAATAATTGGGTTAGCAGGACTTGACCAAAGCGGTTTAGATTGGCTAAAATCTGCGCCATGTCGTGCAATCTCACCATCATACGCAAGCGCCTCGGGATGACCCAGAGGCAGGTGGCTGCGCTGTTCGAGCAGACTTCGGCCAATGTGTCTCATTACGAGCGAGGCAAGCAGGAGCTGCCCCCGAGGCTTGCGCGGCGCCTGATCGAGGCTGCTGGTGCCATGGGTGTCGACCTGTCGTTCGACGACATCTACGGGAAAGTCAGCCACGGCGATACGCCGGCCCCGGTGCGCGAGGCGGCGTGATGCGCGGTCCATTCGTGGTGTCCCTGATCAGTCATTGGCTTGTCTCCTTGTGCTCCTCGCCGGTACCCGGCCGGCGTTCCGGCCGTCGTTTCACTGCGACGGCCTTTTTATTTTTACCCGCTGGCAGCAACAACCAGCGGAAGCCAGCAGAACCAATCGTTATTGGAGGTTGTTGATGGCCAGTCAATTGACACTCGAGTTTGAACCCGGCCTGACGGAGCGTTTTTCCAGCCTGCGCGAGTGCATGACTGGGTGCGTGTATGGCCGCGGCCTGAAGCGCGTGGCGATGGATCTGGACAAGTCGCCGGGCAACCTGTCGAGGATGCTGGCTGGCGAGGGCGGGTACCACTACTCCATTGAGCTGATGGAGCGCTACATCCAGACCCAGGGGGACTTGACGCCGATCTATTACCTGATCGCCCGCTACCTGGGCGACCAGGCCCAGGCGGAAGCGGCGACGCTGAAGCGCCTGGAAGACCTGATGGGCCAGGTGGCGAGCCTGGTCGGGCAGTCGCAGCGCAAGCCGCGCAAGTAGGCCTGTTGCGGGTATGAGGAAGGATTTGACGGTACCGGGCTTGCTCGCGCGATAGATGTCGAACATGCCGAACTGCACGCGCTGGAAGCGGGATATCTGCAATGCCTTCGGCATTGCCGAGGCCGAGTTGCACAAGACGATGCGCCGCGACGGGTTTTATGCCAGCGAAAACGGCATTGTTCATGGCGCTCCCGCAGATATGAGCAATGCGGTGTCGGTGGCCGACATGGTGCTGCGGCAACCGGAAAAAGAGGTGTCGGTAAAGTCAGCCGTGGTGGGGCGCCGCCGTGTCCGATAAGGGCAGGATCGATGCGGCCGCGCTGCTGGCGCGGGTGGACATCGTGCAGGTGATCGGCGCTTATGTGCCGCTGACGCAGCGCGGCGCGGAGTACGAGGCCTGCTGTCCGTTCCATGCCGAGGCAACGCCGTCGTTCAAGGTGAGCCCTGCCAAGCAGTTTTACCACTGCTTCGGCTGCGGCGCGCATGGCGATGCGATCGGCTTCCTGATGGAGCATCAGGGGCTGTCGTTCAAGGATGCGGTCGAGGCGCTGGGCGGCGAGCTGCCAGCTGTCAAGGAATCCTTGACAGCTCCGGCGCCGCAGCGTGAGGAGTGGCGCACGCCCTGGGTGCCGATACTGCCCGCACCGGGCGATGCGCCGGCACCGCCGAAGGTGCATTTCAGGCGCGGGATTCCGCAGAAGGT
>DAISHS010000379.1:0-4006 GCA_036822415.1 Chloroflexota bacterium | reverse complement strand
TCGCCTTCGCCACCTCGCCGGTGACCGCGACATTCGTCGGGCTCTTTCGCGTCAACACGCCGCAGTTCAGGTCGTGGACAGGGCGCTTCAGCGCCTTCGTCGGGAAGGACGTCGACTTCTACGAGACCGCGCCGGCGCGCCGCGCCGCAGCGGGGGTGCTGTCACCCACGCGTCACCACGCCTTGAGCATGGCCTGGGAGTACAACGACGGCCAGTCCTGGCAGCCGGTCGCCGAACACCAGCTCGAAGATACGACCCGCGGCCTGACCTTGAGCGGTCGTGTGGGGCTGACGCTGCCGACAGCCGCCGCGGCAAGCGTCGTAGGCAGCCAGCCGCGCCCGCTGCACTACCTGCGCTGCCGTTTGCTGACAGGCATGCCTGACGCCGCGCCGGTCTTGAGCGGCCTGTGGCTGAACGCCATCCCCGCGCAGCAGGTGCGGCCCACGCCGCTGCCGCAGCGGCGCGTCATTGCCGCCGGCTGCGCGCCAGCGGCCGATCGTACGCCGCAGCGCGGCGCGTTGGGCCGTTTGCAGGTGCAGCCCGACACGGGCGCTGTGACCAGCCTGGCCTTCGACGCCGATCAGCTCGCGCCCGATACCCTGGTGGTTGATTACCAGGCGGCGACCGCCACCGCGCCCGGCGCGTTGACCAGCATCCCCATCACCCTGCCGGTGATGCGCGCCATTGCCGCAGGCGTCCGCCCGCAGCCGGCGCCCGTTGCGGGGCGGCGCGGCCGCCTGGCCTGTGAACCGGCCGTGGGGCCGCTGACCAGCCTGGCGTTTGCGGAGGACGCCGCGGCTGGAGACACGTTGATCCTGGACTACCAGCCAGCGACCGCGACCTCACCTGGCCGGCTGGTCACGCTGGCCGCGGCGGCGGCCTGGACCGCTCGCGGCGCTGGCGTTCCCTGGCAAACTGTTGCCCTGCCTGCGACGGCCGTTGCCCAGGGCGCGCTGCAGGTCTGGAGCCTGACCGCCAGCGGCGCCGAGGCCTGGCAGGTGCAGCCCGATCTGGATGCGGCTGACCGCACCGCGGCCTGGGTCAGTCTCGATGCGGCGACGGGCCTGGTGACCTGCGGGGATGGCGAGCATGGCCGCGTCTTTACCGCCGGCGCAGCGCTGCTGATGGTGTACGAGGCAACCGAAGGCGCAGGCGCGATGGAGAATCTCCGCCCAGGCGGCCGCTGGCGGCTGCACCGCGACTTCCGGGCCTATCACGAGGGCTTCCTGGGCAGCGATCTGGCCCTGATCGAAGGCAACCTGGTCGTGACCAACCCGCTGCCCGCGGTGGATGGCGCGAATCTCGAAACCGTGGAAGCGGCGCAGGGGCGCGCGGCGGCGCGGCTCAGCGCGCATGAACAACTGGTTGAGCTGAGCGCGGCCAGCGGGGCAACGACCCTCGATCAACTCGACCGCGCCGCCGTGCTCGCCCTGGCCGAACCGGCGCGCGCCGTGACGCTGCTGGACTACGAGCGCCTGGCCCTGAGCGTACCGGGGACGCGCGTCGCGCGGGCGCGGGCCTGGGCCAACCTGGACCCGGCCTTTCCTGGCCTCCATGCGGCTGGCGTCGTGACCGTCATCATCGTGCCGGAGCACCCGCGGCAGCGTCCCAGCGCCAGCCCCGGCCTGCTTGCCGCGGTGCGGCAGTATCTACAGCAACGGCGCCTTGTGGGCACGCGCCTGGTCGTGGTCGGGCCAGATTACCTGACCGTTACAGTCACAGCGGTGGTGCGCGCGCAGCGCGGCGCTGCGCGGGCCGCCGTGGCGGCCGCCATCCGCGCGGCGCTGGATGCCTTCTTGCATCCGCTGAGCGGCGGACCGGACGGTCGCGGCTGGCCCTTCGGCCGCGATGTCTATCGCGCCGAAATCCTGCAGACGCTCGACCAGAGCAGCGGGGTTGATCATGTCCTGGCGCTCGAGCTGCGCGGCGACAACGGCGAGCCGTCGTGCGGCAACCTGTGCGTTGGGCCGACAACCCTCGTTGTCCCTGGCCCGCACAGCATCACCGTGGAAGAGGCAAACGTGTATGGGTAATCAATCGCTGCTGCGCACCCACTTTGTAGAGCCACAGCCGCTGGCGGCGCAGGACCTGACCCTGGCCCTGGCCGGGGAGCTGCGCCATCAGGCCCTGCACGTGCGCGGTTTACACAACACCTGGGGCGTGGCGCAGGGTCTGGTCGTACAGGAGTCATTCGGCGATGTTTTCCTCGGCCCCGGCCTCGCTTTCGACGCCTATGGCCGTTCCGTGCTGGTGAATCAGGGAGGAATAGCGCCGCTGCCGCCGACGCCAACCAGCGCCGATCCGCCGTGGTGGTTTGACCTGGCGCTTCGCTACCAGGCGCCGACGCCTGGCGCAGGCCACGGCCGCGGGCGCAGCGGCCGCGCCCGCCTGGACAGCGCGAGCTGGCGCTGGTGCTATGCAGGATCGAGTGCGCAAGCGGACTTGCCGCCCCTGGCGAGCGCGGTGCGCCTGGGGCTTGACATTCCGCTGGCGCGTCTGCGCCTGGAAGCCGAAGGCCGCGTGGGGGGATTCGACCTGACGTATCGGCGCCGCGCCGACCGCCAGATTCGACCACACCTGGGCAGCGGCCGCGTGCAGACGCAGGTGGCCGTGACGCAAGAAAACCCTTTTAGCGCCCAGATCACGATCCAGACAGCGAACGGCGGTTTCAGCCAGACGCCGTTCTACCTTGCCGCTCTGGCCGAGCACCCCTACCTGCCCGCCGCGCGGCAGGGTCGTCTCGACTGGCGCGTTTTCGCCATGGTGGCAGGCCCGTTCTTGAACATTACCCAGGCCACGCGCGATCATTTTGTCCTGGAGGTGCGCTTTGGCGTGGACGAGGGCAGTTTGGCGCCCATTCTGCGGGCCGTGCAGGTGCTGCCGCTGACGGTTGATTGGTTGGGCCTGGAGCCTATGCATGGTTGCTCCGATAGCGAGGTGTGGCGATGAACGATTCCGGCGATGCGTCCGCGCTGCGGCGAACGCTTTTCTTCGAGGGCCAGCTGCTGGCCGCCGCTGATCTGAATACCCTGTTTGACTACAACCGCGAGCTGCGCTGGTGGCATAACCGCAGCCTGCACAACTGGGGAATCGCATTCGGGTTGGAGGTCAGCGGCGACAAGGGCGCACGCGTCGTCACGGTGCAGCCAGGCTACGCCCTGGACTGCCTGGGACGCGACCTGGTGCTCAGCGAGCGGCTCGACATCCCGACGCCCGCCAGCGCGGGGGCGTTATCCTACTTCCTGGTGGCCGCCTACGCGGACGATGACAGCCTGCCCGCAACGCCGCGCCGCGGCCCCTGCGGCGCCGGAGGCACGGTGCGCCTGGCTGAACAGCCGACCGTGCGTTGGGTGCGTCCAGACGATCCCGCGGCCGAAAGCCGCTTTCGTCCTGGTTTGGACCTGGTCCTGGCCGCCATCCAGGTGCAGAATTGCTGCCTGGCCGCGGCCGTTTCGAGTCGCGAGCGGCGCTACGCCGCGCCAGCGCCGCAGCCCTTGATCATGGCGGGGCAGACTGCGGCGGGGAAGACGCCGTGGACGCTGTGGGAGGAGTCGGGCGTCGTCCTGGGCGTGCAGAGCCAGGTGGACACAAGCGCGGCCGGCTTCGGCGCCACGCCGCGCTATATGGCGCACGTGGTGGGCAACCGCCAGGAAAACGCCGACATCACCTGGGACGGCCATCCGCTGGTGACCGCGCCATCGGCGACTGGCTTTCTGCTGCAGGTGCTGATGCCGCGCGACCTGCGGATTGGGCCTGCCGCCAGGGCCAATCCTTCATTCATTCTGGACCAGGACCCCGGTCGCGTGGCAAAGTGGATCAGGCGCGAGGCGGCCTGGTATGTGGTGTGGATGGGAATAGAGGGATAGACGCATGGCAGAGCCGGGATTTCGCTACCTGAACCTGGAAAACCGCTGGCCGCTGATCGCTCCGGCCGCGCGGCCGGGGCTGTTCGTGCGCGACGATGGCGCGCTGACGCTCGCGCGCGCGGCCGCCGTCGCCAACCCAC
>DAISHS010000378.1:1210-4006 GCA_036822415.1 Chloroflexota bacterium | reverse complement strand
ACCACCTCGGGCACCGGGCCGCTGTTGCCGATGCAGGTGGTGCAGCCATAGCCCACGGTGTGAAAGCCCAGGGCTTCCAGGTAAGGCGTCAGGCCGGCCTCGGCCAGGTAATCGGTGACGACGCGCGAGCCAGGCGCCAGGCTGGTCTTGACGTAGGGCGCGACGCGCAGGCCGCGCTCCACCGCCTTCTTGGCTACCAGCCCTGCGCCGATCATCACCGACGGGTTGGAGGTGTTGGTGCAGCTGGTGATCGCGGCGATGACGACGGAGCCGTGGCGGAGATCGAGCGTTTCGTGCTCGTACTTGACCGTGGCCGCGGCGTCGGTGGCTTCCGGGCTGAGGGCAAAGCCGCGCTGGGCAATCGGCGCAGTCAGGGCTGCCTCGAACGAGTGTTTGACATCGGTGAGGGCGACGCGGTCCTGCGGCCGTTTGGGGCCGGCCAGGCTTGGCTCGATCGTTGCCAGGTCCAGCGTGACCGTGTCGGTGAACTGCGGCTCGGCCATGCCATCGCTGCGGAAAATGCCCTGCGCCCGACAGTAACGCTCGACCAGGTCCACCAGCTCGGCGCTGCGCCCGGTGCTGCGCAGATAGCGCAGCGTCTCTTCATCCACTGGGAAAAAGCCCATCGTCGCGCCATATTCCGGCGCCATGTTGGCGATCGTGGCGCGGTCAGCCAGGCTCATACGGCCCACGCCATCGCCGTAAAACTCGACGAACTTGCCCACGACGCCTTTGGCGCGCAGGATCTGCGTCACGCGCAAGGCCAGGTCCGTGGCGGTGGCGCCCTGCGGCAGCTGACCGCTGATCTTGACGCCAATCACCGCCGGCATCAGCATGTACATCGGTTGCCCCAGCATGGCGGCCTCGGCTTCGATGCCGCCGACGCCCCAGCCCAGCACGCCCAGGCCGTTGATCATCGTGGTGTGGGAGTCGGTGCCCACCAGGGTATCGGGGAAGGCGACGATGTCGCCCTGCGCCGTGGTTTCGGTGCGCACGACCGAGGCCAGGTACTCCAGGTTGACCTGGTGCACGATGCCGGTGGCAGGCGGCACGACGCGGAAGTTGCTGAAGGACTGCTGGCCCCAGCGCAGGAACTCGTAGCGCTCGCGGTTGCGTTCGAACTCGCGCTCGGCGTTGAAAATGAGCGCATTGCTGGTGGCAAAGTTGTCCACCTGCACCGAATGGTCAATCACCAGGTCGGCCGGGATCAGCGGATTGATGCGCTCCGGATCGCCGCCCAAGCGCGCCATGGCCGCGCGCAGCGCGGCCAGGTCAACCACGGCCGGCACGCCGGTGAAGTCCTGCATGATGACGCGCCCGGTCATGAAAGGAATCTCGACCGGCGCCGGCGCCTGTGGATTCCAGGTCGCCAGGTTGACGATGTCCCTCTCCGTGACCAGGAACTCGTCCCAGTTACGCAGCGCGGTTTCGAGCAAAATCTTGATCGAAAACGGCAGGCGCGAGATCGTCGCCAGCCCCGCCTCTTCCAGGGCGGCCAACCGGTAGTAGTAAACCTTGCCCGTTGCGGTTTCCAGGGCAGTGCGGGAACCGAATTTATTGTGGGTGAAATCTGCCATCGTATCCTCAAGCCTTTCCGAATTTCATCATGAGAGAAGCCAAGCGAGCTTGGGGTGGGAGCGCCCGCAACGTCTCAGGCGGGACGCTGTCACGCCATAATGGCGTCCCATCGTTGCGCTCTCAGCGTCAGTTCATCTTTGTACACCGGCCAGTGGCGCAAGGTCTCAGGGTCAAAGTCGGCGCCATTCGGCCAGGATAGCGTGTGTGCAATCGGGTCAATTTCGACCTGGCTGAATAGCCGGATATCGCGTAACGGCCCCCAGATTTCTCCGTGCAGGACCGGCTCAAAATCAATCGTTTGTTCGGCGCCATCATTGAACTTGACCCAAATAACATAATTGCCGGCAATCTTAAATGCTACAACTCGATAAATAGAAATGCCTCGAAATTGTGCAATAAGCGGCATTATCTCCCCCACGCCTGACGCGGTCATCTTACCAGGCCACAAGCATAACGCAAATTGGATACGCGTGCAACTTTTCGTGCAACGGTGTTTCGTGGTACAATGCCCACTATCCCCAGTCGTGCTTGTTCACTTCCGACCCGCAGCGTCATGAGCGCAGCCGATGAACCTTACCCATGACCTGGCCGCTGACCTGGTGGCCGACAATGCCCTTCTCTTCGTGGGCGACAGCTTGCGCAGCGACGCCGCGCCGCTGCCCCTGCCGCAAATCGCCGAACTGCTGGCCCAGCAGATCGGCTATGACCGGCCGGATCGCTCGCTGACCGCGGTGGCGCGCGATTTCGAAACGGTGCGCGGCCGCCAACCCCTGGTGCAGGCGCTGCGCGACGCGCTGCTGCAAATGAACCTCCTGCCCTCGGCCCTGCACGAGCTGCTGGCCCAGGCCGTCCTGCCTTCCTCCAAGATCATCACCACGGCCTATGATGCCTTGCTGGAGCAGGCGCTGCGCACGGCCGGCAAGCCCTATGTCCTCATCGTGCGCGACGCCGATGTGCCCTACTTCGATGAGAGCAAAGTGGTCGTCATCAAGATGCAGGGCGACATCAGTCAACCCGATTCGCTGGTCATCACCGAGGACGATTTCGATGAATTCCTGGCGCGCCTGCCCACGCTCTCTGATCTGATCCGCGCCTTCTTCGCCACCAAAACGCTGATCTTCCTGGGCTACGACCTCAGCTCTCCGGCCTTCAAGCGCCTCTTTGCGCAGGTGACGCGCAGCGTGCGCGAACACCGGCGCGCGGCCTACGCCGTGATCG
>DAISHS010000378.1:0-1110 GCA_036822415.1 Chloroflexota bacterium | reverse complement strand
GAGGCGCAGCGCCAGGCCTTTGCCCAGGCCCTGACCGCGGCCCTGGCGGACCGCACGCACGATTGGCGGGTGGCGCTGGCGCTGCGCGACGATTTCCTGCCGCAATTGGCCTCGCTGGAAACGCTGATCCCCGGCCTGTTGGATCAACGCTATCGGCTGGAGCGCTTGTCGTGGGAAGGCGCCGCGGAAGCCATCGTCGCCCCGGCCGCGCGCTTTGGCGTGACGTTCGCCCCGGGGCTGGTGGAACAGCTGCTGCACGACCTGTGGCAGGGTGGGGTGGCGCCGCCGCAACTGCAGCTGGTGTGCGATCATCTCTATCGCCAGTTTGGCCGTCCCGGCGCCGCCATCGGCCTGGCCGACTATCAACAGGCGGGGGGCGCGGCCGGGATTCTGGCCGCTTATTTGACCGATGCCGTGGCCGCTTATCCGGCCGCAGAACAACCCCAGGTGCAGGCGCTGCTCGGCGCGCTGGTGACTTCCCAGCAGACCAAGGCCGTGCTCAGCCCCAATGAAGCCGCCGCGGCCAGCGGCCTGCCGATTGCAACCGTGACCGCGCTGCTGGAGCGCCTGCTGGGGCAGCGCCTGCTGCGCCGCGTCGACGACACGCGCTTCGAGCTGAGCCACGACTACCTGGCGACGCGCATTGCCGCCTGGCTGGACGCCCAGCAGATAGCGCTCAAACAGGCGCAAGAGCTGCTGACGCGTGCGCTGGCCGACTGGCAGGCGCGGCGCTCGTTTCCGTCGCAGGGCGATTTCGATCTGCTGGACGCCCAACGCGCCCGCCTGCAGCTGACGCCGGAGGCAACCTCCTTCCTGCTGCGCTGCGCCGTGCGTTACAACCGTCAGGTGGACGCCTGGCTGGCTCTGACGCCAGACGCCGCGCGCACGGGCGTTTTGTTGGACCTGCTCGTGCACCGAGAGGCAGACGCGCGCGTCCAGGCCGCGGTCCGTCTGGGCGCCAGCCCGGCCGCCGCGCTGACGCCGGCCGTGCTCCCCGCGCTGGCGCAGGTGGCGCTGACTGACGCCGCGCCGGCCGTTTGTACAGCGGCGGCCGAGGCCTTCGGCCGCCTGGGCGGCGCCTGGCAGGAGCCGGGCCTGGCCGCGGCCCTG
>DAISHS010000377.1:0-4011 GCA_036822415.1 Chloroflexota bacterium | reverse complement strand
ATTGTCTGCCGGCGCCGGCCGGCGCGGGCGCGGCGGTGGCCGTTGACGCCAGTTTGGCCAGACGTTGGCGGCCGCGGTCAATGCGCTGCTGCAAGGCGCGCATGTCGGCCTCCATCTCCGCGGCCAGCTGGCGCTGACGGCGTGCGTGCAGGCCCAGCTCTTGCGCCAGAGACTGCATCTGCGCGACTTCCGCCTGCAAGGTTTCGGCCTCTGCCGTGCGCCCGGCGCTGAGCGCCGTTTGCAGCCGTTTCTGCACCTCGGTCAGGCGTTCCTGCGCCTGCTGCCAGGCCGTTTCCACCTCCTGGGCGCGTGCGCGCACATCAACGATCTGCGCTTGCAGCATCGCCAGCCGCGCCTGCGCCACCTCCACCGTGGCCGCCAGGCGGTCGGCTTCGGGCACGTCGGTGTCTGGACTGAGCAAGTTATGAAAGACGGCGCGTATGCCGCTGCTGATTCGATCTCGTAGCCTCATCGCTTTTCTCTCGCCTATCCCTGGGTGGTCAACAACCGATCCACCGCTTCGGCCAGGCCCGCCATGTTGTTGACCTCGAACACGGTGCTGCAAAACGGCAGGTAGCGGAGCATGTCGCTGTCCCCACTGCCCCACAGCGTGGGCGGCTCCGGCGTTAGCCAGATCAAACGCCGCGCGCGGCGCTTGATGTCGCTGAACGACTCGATTTCGGGGTTGTTGTAATTGTTGCGCCCATCCCCCACCACGATGATGGTGGTGCGATGGTCCACGGCATCCAGGAAATCGCGCTGGAAGTGCAGCAGGCTCTGCCCCAGGTCAGTGTTGTAATAACCGGGCTGCAAGCGGCCAAGCACATGGTCAATGGCAACGTCCGGCCGAAACTCCATGAAGTCGGCCGTGATCTCCTGGATGTCATCAATGAAGGCAAAGGAGCGGGCCTGGGCCACCTGGTCTTGCAGTTCGTACATCAGGCGCAGCATGAACTCCACCACGGGCCGCATGGAGGTCGAGACGTCGCAGATCAGCAGAATCTTGGGCTTGAGCTGGCGCTGGCGGTACTTCAGCTCCAGCGGCACACCTCCGTACTTCAGGTTGGTGCGCAGCGTGCGCTTCACGTCCAGCTGACCGACCTTGCCGCGCCGTTGGCGCAGGGCCGCCCGACTGCGCAGCTGCGCGGCCAGGCGCTGCACCTGTTTGCGCAGCTCTTCGGCTTCCCGCTCGCTCAGCGACTGGAACGGCCGCTGCAGCAGGTCATCGCGGCGCAGCGCGTCGCGCGGCTCGTTGAGGGCATTGCGCGCGATGCTGCTGCCGACGTATTGACCGACCTGTTCACGCAGGGCATCCTGGTTGGCCTGCACCAGCTGGCGCAAGCGATCCAGGGAACGCTTGTCCATGCCCATGCGGTCCAGCAATTCCCACAGTTCCTTGAGCGCCTTCTTGACCTCGTCATTGCCCAGGGCGCGCAGCATACGGCTGGTCAACCAGGGCTGCTGATACGGCTGCGTGGCGCGGTTCAGCCCGACCATGCGCCCCAGCTCCTCCAGCTCCTCCTGCGTCAGCGACTCGCCGCGCAGTAAGCGCTCCAATTGTTCGCGCACCTTGCCGGTGAACTGGCGAATGGCGTCGGCCAGGCTCTGCAGCTCGTCATCTGACAGCTCCTGAGTCGCGTCCAGCATCGGCGGACCGCCCAGGCCAAAGAACTGCGGAAACAGCTGCTCGAACGTGCTGAGGTCCTGAGGCTCTTTGATCAGCGTAGCCTGCAGCGCAGTGCGAAAGCGCTCACGATCCTGGACGCCGACCGTTTCGACGGCGCGAAAGGCATCGGCGCTCTCGGCCACGGAGATGCGCACGCCCGACGCCCGCAGGCCGGCAATGAACTCCACCAGACGCTCTTCCATGTCTGTCACCTCCCCGGTGGTTGCCGCATGGGCGCAGCGAGCCTAGTTTTCCCAGCCCTGCCGTCGTTTGGGCGACTGGCGCGGCTGGAAATCGGAGCTGCTGCTCGCGCTGGACAGGCCGCGCTGCACGCGCAGGACATCAGATTCGTGCTTCAGCAGCACGGTCAGCGTCGTGTCCAGGGTCTGCTGGTCAATGTGCCTGGCGTTCAACGTGACCAGGGCCTTGGCCCAATCGAGGGTTTCGCTGACGCTGGGGCGTTTCTTGAGGTCCATCTGGCGAATCTGCTGCACCATGTCAACGGCCTGGCGCGCCAGCTGCGGGGCCAGGTCAGGCACCTTGAGACGCACGATAGCCAGCTCATTGTCCAGGTTGGGATAGCTGAGGAAAAGGTAAAGGCAGCGGCGCTTGAGCGCCTCGCTCAACTCGCGTGTGTTATTGCTGGTCAACACCACCATCGGCTGGTGCACGGCGCGCACCGTGCCCAGCTCGGGCACGCTGACCTGGAAATCGCTCAGCACTTCGAGCAGGAACGCCTCGAAGGCGGCGTCGGCGCGGTCAATCTCATCAATCAGCAGCACGACCGGATCGGGCGAGGTCAACGCCAGCAGCAGCGGTCGCGGCAGCAAAAAGCGTTCGGAGAAAAAGACATCATCTTCGACGGCCAGGCGATCCGCGGCCTCGACCAGCGTCTTGGCGTCGGCCAGGAGGTTGGAGAGCTTGTCGCGCAAAAGCTGGGTGTAGAGCATCTGCTTGGCGTATTCCCATTCGTACAACGCCTTGGTCTCATCAAGCCCTTCGTAGCATTGCAGGCGGATGAGGCGGCGGCCGCTGGCGCTGGCCCAGGCTTTCGCCAGTTCGGTCTTACCGACGCCAGCCGGCCCTTCGGCCAGCACGGGCTTGCCCAGCTGCTCGGCAAGGTAGAGAACCGTGGAAATGGCGTCCGAAGCGATATAACGTTGCTTGCTCAGCTCAGTGCTGACAGCGGCTGGATTTTTGAACATGAATTCCTCACGCATGGATAGAATTGGAGAGCGTTCAGGCAAACAGTGGGCAGGCGCAGCGCCCGCGCCAGGTCGAACAGCCAGCGTTACTGTAACGCCGGCCCCGGTCAGGGACAGTGACGCGACTCACGATTGCTGGCGCCTCAAGGCGAGACCAGTGGCAGGCGGGGGGAGCGAAATCAGGCCGCGTGTTCTTGGCGCAGCCAGGCGACGGTTTGCGCGGCCCAGTCGCTGACGCCGCTGGGCGCGGGCGGCTCAGCCGAAACGAAGCCGGTGAAACCGAGGTGGAGCAGGGCGGCCAGCGGCGCGCGCGCCGTCGCCGCAGGCATACCAGGCGGCAGGTGCACCACCGCCAGCTGCTTGAGGCTGAAGGCCGGCTCGGCCAGCGCGATTTCAACAGCGCCGGCGTCGAGCGCCAGCCCCACATTGGTGCGGCCGCTGAGGCGCAGCGCCTCGATGGCCTGGCGCACCGAAGTTATGGCGTCGCCAGGGGCCAGGGCGACGCTGATGGCGCCGTACTGCGTGGTGATCTTGCCCACCTGCGCCAGGGCGCGCGCGACCTCGGCCGTCACAGCGGCCGCGCCGACATCGGCCGGCGCAAGGCCGGCGCCAACCACGATCCAGGGCGCATCCAGGGACATGGCCGAGGCGGCCAGGGAATGGGTCTGCGCCTCCAGGTGCGCGGTCGCCCGTTTGTCGAGAAAGATCACGTTGTCCAGGCGGTTGAGGGCGACCACACGCACCGGCTTCTCACCCTTTTCGCCCTTGAGCAGCTTTTTGACGAAGGCCAGGCTGCCGCCCTGCAACGCGTATTCCAGTTTGGGAATCCACATTTCCAGCGCGCCGAAGCCGGCCGCCCGCGCCAGGCGAATATCTTCCGCCAACGCGCCGCCGGTCTGGCGCGTTCCATTCAAGGCCAAATTCAATGTCAACGGCATATCCTCTCCTTCCAGGGGTGCATTTCAGTTTCGGGGTGTAGTCCACGCAGGTGGACTTTGCAATCGTTGCAGCGACTTGCAGTCGCCCGATCTGCGTAGTCCACGCAGGTGGACTTTGCAATCGTTGCAGCGACTTGCAGTCGCCCAATCTGCGTAGTCCACGCAGGTGGACTTTGCAATCGTTGCAGCGACTTGCAGTCGC
>DAISHS010000376.1:0-4016 GCA_036822415.1 Chloroflexota bacterium | reverse complement strand
CCTCGCGGGCGCTCAGCACGCATCACGAGATTGACTCGCCCAGCCTGGTCTTGCCGGCCACAGAGCAAAAAATCCGCCTGCTGCTGGCCGCGGCCCGCAATGCAAACGATCCGCAGCCCGCGGATCCGACGCGGCCGGCCTGGGTGATTTTGCCGATGCCTGAAAAGATGGTCAAGCGAGTCGGTTGACGCATGGCAAAGATCACGAAGGCCATCGAAATCAGCGCGCCGATCGCGCTGGTGTTTGATTTGCTCAAACCCGCGCGCCTGGGCGAGTGGTACGATCTGGCGCTGCATACGCAGGTGAAACAGACCAACGCTGCCGCCTTTGGCCTGGGCGCGCCGTTGACCCTTCAGAATGACCTGGGAAGCAGCCAGGCCGAGGTGATCGAGTTCAGCGCGCCGGCCAAGCTGAGCTGGCGTCAGCTCGATGGCCGCCGTCAGGTCGCCTTTCTGCTGTTCCCCGTGGAAAACACGACCAACGTGCAGATCATCGAGGAGTACCGCCTGGCCGGGCCGTTGGGCGCGCTGGCCGACCGCCTTTTCATGCAGAAGCGCAACGCCGCGGCCGTGGGGCAAAGCCTGGCCAATTTGAAACGCCTGGCCGAATGGGAGGCCTACCAGCAGCGGCAAAAACTGCGCGGCGCCGAACCTCCCATCGGCTCCAGCCCCATTTCATTGCTCGATCTGACCTGAAATAGCTGTGAACAAACAACAACTTCAGACCGATATGAACGACGCCCGCAACGCGCTGCTGAGCATCCTGCGCGCGCTGCCCGAAGCGGCGGTGGCGCAGTCAGCGGCAAGCGGCGACTGGACGATCAAAGAGGTGGTGGCGCACATCACGGCCTGGGAGGATCGCCTGTTGACCGTGGCCCAAAAAGTGCTGTGGGGCGACGGGCGCCTCGTGGAATGGATTCGTACGGAGCAGGAGCTGGCGGCCTGGAATGAGCGTCAGCGCCGGCGTCTGCGCGACTGGACATGGCCGGAGATTCTGCGCGGCCTGGCCCTGCAGCGTGAGGAGACCAACTGGAATCTGAATTTTCTGAGCGAGGAGCAATTGCAGGTGACTTACCAGGACGGCGCGCGCGTCGTCAGCGTGGGCGGCATCTTGGCCGAAATTGCGGATCACGATCGCCAGCATCTCCCGCTGTTGCAAGAACGGTTGGCCGCGCTGTGATCCTCCGCGCCGCCACATCCAGGCCCGCGTTCTTCAGCCCCGTGCGCGGCCTGTGAACAACCCCACTGATTCCCACACGGCCCCCGAACCAGGCGCCGAACCGACCTTCAGCGAAATGGAACTGCGTCGCTGCGACGGGCAAAAAGGACGCCCGGCCTATATTGCCTACGCGGGCGTGGTCTACGACGTGACTCAGTCCACCTTGTGGCGTGACGGCATGCACAAAAATTTACACTACGCCGGGCTTGACCTCACCCGTTCCCTGCGCAAGGCGCCGCACGATGCGTCCGTTTTTGCGCGCATGCGCCGCGTGGGCCTTCTGAAAACAGAGGCGTGAACCGGCCCTGGGCAATTTTCCAGCCGGCTATGCCAGCCTAGCGCCCCTTGCGCCGGCTGGCGCTGTCTGACGACTCGAATACCACGCGCTGGCCGCGCAGCGCGCTCAACACCCACTCCAGCAGAATGACCAGCACGCCGCAGCCCAGGTCCACCACCAGCACGAACGTAAAGGCTTGGGCCAGGACGAGCAGCACCCCGTTGATGCCCGCCACCAGGTCTGTGGCGAGCTGGGGCGTCCAGCCGGCAATCAGGGCAAGGCAAATCAACAAACCGCTGAACATGAGCACCGGGCGCACCGGCTCGGTATCGCTGGGGCTGGGGAACATGGCGTTGCTGATGGCAAACGTCAGATAAAGCCATAACCAGGCATCAGAAACCTTCAGCACGCGGATCAGGCCTTGCAGCGCGCCGGTCAGGCCGGTCTGCGTGATGCCGGCCACCAGGCCGGTCATATCAAACACGCTGGCGCCCAGCACAAGGACGCTGATGCTGCCAAACAAAAATGGCGCCATGCCCACGATACTGTCGCGTAGATGGCCGCCTGACGAGACCGTCACCGAACCGAGACGAATGTGTTTGCCGCGGCGTTTGGGGTAGAGGTCGGGCAGCTTGACTTTGAGGCCGAGCAGCTTCGCCATCAGCCAATGGCTCAGCTCGTGGACGAGGATGCCGGGAAAGAGAACGACCCAGAGCGCAACGACGGCGCCATCCGCGTGGCCCGCGATCAGCCAGCCCAGGGCCTGAATGTGGCTGCTGATCCAGCGCGCCACGATCCACAGGGCTGCCAGCGCCCCCATCACCCACAGCAGCGGAATCCAATCATTCACGCGTTGCGCCTCCCCGACCGGTCGTGATGCCCGTCATTGTAGCCAGGAAAAGGCGAAGATGCAAACGCCAGCACCGGCCCTTGCGCGCGCCGCAGAGAGCCAGGCCGCGCCGGCCGCGCAAAATCGCGGCCGCAGATCGCGGAGTGAGCGCCCTCTACTCAGCATATCAGCGTCTCAGCACAAACGTTCTTGCGCATCATGCTGGTTTGCGGTAAAATCAGCCCATGGAAAACATCGAACGCCTCGGCTTCTTCTACCTGGGTAAACCCTACGATCTCAAAACCGGTCAAACCGAAGATCGCCCCGTCATGTACGATGCGCGTGATTTGACCACGCACGCCATCTGTGTGGGCATGACCGGCAGCGGCAAGACCGGCCTCTGCCTTGACCTGCTGGAAGAGGCGGCTATTGACCGCGTGCCGGCCATCGCCATTGACCTCAAGGGAGACATCACCAACCTGCTGCTCACCTTCCCGGAGCTGCGGCCGGCCGACTTCCGCGCCTGGGTGAACCTGGACGACGCCCGCCGCCGCAACCAGACCGAAGATGAATTTGCCGCCAGCACAGCCCAGACCTGGCGCGACGGCCTGGCGGCGTGGGGGCAAACGCCGGAGCGTATTCGCCTGCTGCAAGAGAGCGCGCAGTTTCTCATCTATACCCCCGGCAGCGATGCTGGCCTGCCGGTCAGCATCTTGCACAGCCTGGAAGCGCCGTCCATCAACTGGGAGGAGCAGGCCGAGGAAGCGCGCGAGCAGATCAGCGGCACCGTCTCTGCGCTGCTCGGCCTGGTGCGTGGGAACACCGACCCGGTGCGCAGTCGCGATCACATCCTGCTCTCGACCATTTTCGAGCACTTCTGGCGTCAGGGGCAAAGCCTTGACCTGGCGATGCTTATCACCGCCATCCAAAATCCACCGGTGCGCACCCTGGGGGTGGCCGACGTGGACACCTTCTACCCACAAAAAGAGCGTTTCAACCTGGCCATGGCCTTCAATGGGCTGATGGCCGCGCCTTCGTTTCAGCTGTGGCTGACCGGCCAGCCGCTGGATGTCGGTCAACTGCTGTACACGCCCGACGGCCAGCCGCGCCATTCGATCTTTTACCTTGCGCATCTCAACGACACGGAGCGCATGTTCTTCGTTACCCTGCTGTTAGGGCAAATTCTAACCTGGACGCGCAATCAGCCTGGCACCACCAGCCTGCGCGCGCTGGTTTACATGGATGAAATTTTCGGTTACTTTCCGCCGGTGGCCGAGCCGCCCAGCAAACGCCCGCTGTTGACGCTGCTCAAACAAGCGCGCGCCTACGGGGTGGGCATTGTGCTTGCCACGCAAAACCCGGTTGATCTTGATTACAAAGGCCTGAGCAACACCGGCACCTGGTTCGTGGGCAAACTACAGGCGCAGCGTGACAAAGACCGCCTGCTCGACGGCCTGGAAGGCGCGCTGGCCGGCAGCGGCGCCGGCCTGGATCGCGCCTGGCTGGACAAGACCATCTCCGCGTTGAGCAACAGGGTCTTTTTGCTGCACAACGTGCATGAGGGGCGCCCGCAGGTCTTTCAAACGCGCTGGGCGCTCTCCTACCTGCGCGGGCCGTTGACGCGGCCGCAAGTGCGCACGCTGATGGCCGCGCTCAAGTCGAAGCTCAACAACGGCCAGCCCGCCGCCGCGG
>DAISHS010000375.1:0-4027 GCA_036822415.1 Chloroflexota bacterium | reverse complement strand
ATCGGCTGCGCCGACATTCCTTCGTCGAGCGCCACCCCTACGGCCTCAAGTTCCACGACAAGATCCGCGAGCTGCTGCTGGATCGGCTCAAGTTCACCAGCCCCGGTGAGTACGAGCGGCTGACGCGGCGGCTGATGGCGTATTACGCGCAGAAAGCCGGGATCAAGGAGCCAGAGGAGGCAGGGCAGGCAACCAAATCATCCGAAGCCCCGGGTGGGGCCAAATATGAGATTCACTTCCACGGGCCGGCGCAGGGGGTGATGATCGGGGACGCCGCGCAGGCGCAGCAGCATTTCATTAAGAATGATCTGGATGGTGGAGGGAGTCCCGGCACATGAGTAACGATAAGCATCCTCAGGAACATGGTTTCAAGATCGGCAAGGTGTTAATCCAGCCTCTTTTCGGTGATATTACTACTCTTGAAGCCGACGCGTTTGTCGAGCCATCAGGTACAAGTCCTATTCATTCACCACTACCACTGCAAGTAGCTCCTTGGGTTGTTGCGGCTAACATAGATGGTTCTATCAGCAAAGAACTGGCGAGACATGCGCCGCTGCAATTGGGCGATCTGATTATCACTTCACCGGGTGCACTGCTTGGTAAGTACCTATTCCACGCAGTTGTGATTGACTGGGGATATCAACATGCCTCTGGCAGCTTGATCATTGAAGAAGTCGTCACATCGCTAGCTCGTAAGTGTGTCGCGACCGCAGTCGCGATGGGATTGCGATCAATCGCTTTCACGCCGTGGGGTACGAGGATTGGCGCGACAGAAGCGGCTCGAATCACTGCCCTTCTTGTTCAAGCCATCACCAATGAGGTGCAAATAGGCGGCGGATCTCTCCAGACCATATATCTCATCTCAAATCGCCTTGATCATTATGAGTGGTTCGTGGACAGGGCTTCTTTGTTTCAGCTCATATTCGATCAATTACACCATCTTCACAAAGAGGTGGGATCGCTCAGCATCCCGGCAGACACCCGCACTCGATTGCTGAACCTGCTAGCAAACGTTGAGCGTAACGTGGTTGTCTACAACCAAATTGTTCAAGGTGCCAACTACGACATCAATATTGGGCATGGAAGCGGCATCGCCATTGGAGACGAAGCATCAACGGTCACTAATGCACGCGTTTAATAAGCATTACAGGTGGCGTTTTCTGGTGACTATGCTTGATGATACTCCGGATACATTGGTGACGAGGATAAACCTCTGTTGACCGTGAGCGATGACGAGCGCCCAGGGGCGTCCTTGCCTTGGCGTCGTTTTGTCATAGAATTAGGGCAATTGACCTATAGGGCAATTGCCCTAAAAGATGCCGGAGCGACGCCTATGACATCCACCTGCTCCACCCCACACAAAAAGCCGCACCCACCTGGTGCGGCTTTTTGATTTTTGGCAAGGGGCGCCGGCGCACCTACGCGGTGACGTGCACCAGCCGATGGTTGACGAAGATGGCGGCGACGAAGAGGGCAATGGCGGTCGCCTGGTGCAGGAGCGCCAGCGGCAGCGCGACGTTGAAGAGCACGACGCTGACGCCCAGCGTAATCTGCACGGTCACAATGGCAATCAGCACCAGCGCGCCGATCCGCGCGCTGCGTAGACTGCTGTCGGCGCGCGCGCGCCAATAGACGACGAACGCGAGGATCAGGACGACAAACGCCAGCCAGCGATGGACAAATTGCACGGTGAGCGCGCTGTCAAGCAGGTTACGCCACCACGGCTCGATGAACGCCAGCAGGCCGGGCGGAACCAGGTAGCCGGCCATCAACGGCCAGGTGTTGGAGGCATGGCCGGCCTTCAGCCCCGCGGTCAGGCCGCCGTAGGAGATCTGCAGGAGCACGATTGCCATCAGCCCCAGACCCCAGGGCAGCAGACGCGAGCGCTGACCGGGCCGGCCAGCCGTCACGCGGTAGGTCTGGTTGAACGCGGTCCACAGGCAGATCGCCAGCAGGGAAAGCGCGGTCAGGAGGTGCGCGGTCAGACGATAGTGACTGACGCTGGGGCGGTCTTCCAGGCCGCTGGCAACCATGAACCAGCCCATGAAGCCCTGAAACAGGAAAATGCCCGCAATGGCCAGGTAGATGCCTGACTGACGCCAGGGAATCACGCCCCGCAGCAGGAAGTAGGCCAGCGGCAGCGCCAGGATCAGTCCCACCAGGCGCGCAATCAGGCGGTGAACATATTCGACATAGAAGATGGACTTGTATTCGCCCAGCGTCATGTTCTGGTTGATCTTCTGATACTCAGGCGACTGCTGGTACTTGGCAAATTCGTCCTGCCAGGCCTGCTCGGTCAGCGGCGGCGCCACGCCGGTGATGACATTCCATTCGACGATGGAAAGGCCCGAGCGACTCAGGCGCACGTAGCCGCCCACGACCACCATCAACGCCACCAGGATGCACATGGTGTAGAGCCAGGTGGTTACCATGCGGGGCGGCGCAAACGCAGCGATCGGGGCAGGCCGATGCGTGCTGGGTAAAGCAATTGAGTCTTTCATGCAAACTCCTTAGGCAGCAAAGCTGGGGGTTTGTGCATCATACCATGATCGTTGTGCTGGCACAAAATCTTGTGAAACATAGCACGAGCCAGATTGCCTTGCCTGTAACGGCACACCCATTATGGCGGGAAAGGAAGAAGCCAGAGCCGTTGCGGGACAAGCGGGAGATGAACAAGTTGGGGAACGGTCGGGGCATCGGTGACATAGGCGCTGAGAAGTCCACCCTCGCCATCGGCGATGTAGAGCAAGTTGTCGCGCACAGACAGCCCACGCGCGTAACTGGGGGTGTCGAAGGCGCTGATCAGCGTCGGCGCGGCCGGCTGGCTGACATCGAGCACCAGCACGCCGGTCGTTGCATCGGCCAGGTAGGCATAACGACCAGCCACCTCCACGCTGTGCAGATCCTGGGTGTTGGTGTAAACGCCGATCCTGACCGGCGCGGCGGGGTTGCTGACATCCACGATCTGCAAGCCGGCCGTGCCCGCGGCCACAAAGGCCAGGGTGGTGGTCAACGGGCCGCTGACGGTGCGCGAAATAGCCAGGCCAAAGGCATAGCCAGGGAGGCTTAGATTGGCCGCGCCGCGCGGCGCGGCCGGATTGCTCACATCCACAATGGTCAGGCCGGCGCTGCCGTCCGCCAGATAGGCCAGGCTGCCGAGCAGGCGAATTCCTTCGCCGTCGCCAGGCGTGTCGTAGGCGCCGATGCGCGCCGGAAACATCGGCCGGCTGACATCAATGATCTGCAAACCGCCGTCATACCCATCGGCCACAAAGGCCAGGGTGCCGGAAATGGCGACATCTTCGGCGTTGCCCGGCGTATCGAAAGCTCCGCGTAGCGTAATGGTGGGCGGCCGGCTGACATCAATGATTTGCAGGCCGCGGTCATGATCGGCGACGTAGGCGAAATTGCCGGCGACGCGCACATTGCGTGCAATGCCCGGGGTGTTGTAGGCGCCGTAGGGAAGCGGCGCGCTGGTATTGCTGACGTTGAGCAGCTGCAGCCCGCTGTAGCCGGCCGCGACGTAGACAATCTGCTCACGCGCGGTGACGCCGTAGGCATAGCCGGGGATGGTATACGAACCGAGCAGGCGCGGCGCGGTTGGGTTGGTAACATCCAGCAATTGTAGCCCGCTGGTATGATCGGTGACATAAGCGACTCCGCCCACCACGAAGACGCTCGCTGCGGCGCGCGGGGTGTAGAAAAAACCACTAAGCGTGGGCGAGACTGGATCCCTTACGTCAATTAACTGCAGCCCTGCGCGGCCATCGGCCACGTAGGCCAGGGCGCCGCTGATGCTGACGCTGGAGGCAAACCCAGGCGTGTTGTACGTGCCGCGCAGCTGCGGCGCGTCTGGATTGCTCACGTCCAGAATCTGCAAGCCAACTTCGCCATCAGCCACGTAGATCAGGTTGCCGTACACCTGGACATCTCGCATGTAGCTTGGAAAGGCGGTTTGATGGCGGCCGCGCACCTGAGGGCTGAGGGGGTTGCTGACATCCACGATTTCCAAGACCCCGCTGCACCC
>DAISHS010000374.1:0-4054 GCA_036822415.1 Chloroflexota bacterium | reverse complement strand
CATCTGGGAGCGCGCCACCAAGCGCGGTTGACCATGACCCCAAAGCAACGCGAAATCATGAAGCACGCGCTCGGCGTAGGCCGAGGCTCCCCAGGCTGGCGCAACCACTTCGTGACCGGACCAGGCAGCGATGACTACGCCGACTGCGAGGCGCTGGTAGCTGCCGGGCTGATGACGAAGCGCAGCGGCGGCCCGCTATCCGGCGGCGACCCGGTGTACCGCGTGACCGACGCCGGCCAGGATGCGCTGGTGGGCCGCCCGAAGACGCCTAACGACGGAATTAACCGGAAGACCGAGCGCAGCGAAGGGCTGTCCGGTTGAATGACTTGTTATGCGTCTTTTAACTAACGGAGGACTTATGAGAAAGCTTATTCAGATTGCAGTTGATTCGCAGCCAACATGCGAGTCTTGGAATGGCTGGGTGTGTGTTACTGGGCTTTGTGATGACGGCTCGCTTTGGGAGCTTGAGTATTGCAACGAAGCAAAAGAACGCACGTGGAAACAGTTGCCGCCAATTCCACAGGATGACGCATAACGCAGAGCTGTGCGGCGGGCCGTCAGGCCCGTCCGAACGAGCGCCGGGTTATGCCTCGGCTCCAAAAACGGAGGAATGACATGGACCCCCTAATTGACGACAGCGACCGGCTGATGCCCTGCCCTTTTTGCGGCGCGGAAGCGGAAATTATCACGCTCGCAGGCGAGACCGACGAGCCAAGCATTGGCGCTCAATGCGTGCAATGCACGAGCAGCGCATGCGGAGCGGCCAGCGGATTGATTTACCCGCTTATGGACGACGTGACCGACCTGCTGCGCGAACGCTGGAACAAGAGGCATAACGTGTAGTAGACACCGTTATAGGTGTCTATTTGGCTGCCGTCTAGTGATGATCCATTCGCCATTCCTAGCTCCATCGGTTCCATCATTCAGTGGCAACCGAAATATCCCTCAACAGCTCCTCGACCATGGCGTCCCGCTCTCCCGCGGTACGCGCCTCGATCGCCACATTCTGCAACACGCCCTCGCAGCGTCGCAGTAGAGACCTCAACAGATGCCGTTCCGCCAGCAGCGCTTTGTGCTCGTCCGCCGCGTCGATCAGTCGGAACGCTTCAGCCGGGCGGGATAGAGGCCGGAGCTTCGTGATCATCATGGCCCGGCCTTTGCTCCGGAGTTCCCGATATCGCTGCGTTCCTGCCAACTGACCACCTTCTGCGCCGTTGCCCGGCGGTCTGTCATCTCCCCGTGCTCGATCGCGCAGCGGGTTTCGACGGCAGTCAAACGCGCTTCGTGATACAGGGCGTATTTATCGAACCGTCTGGCGTGCGTGTCGATCTTGTCTTCGAGCTTCTGCTCCAGGTTGGCGATCGTCGCCGGGATGCCCTTGAACGCATCGACCAGCGCCTGGTGCTGTCGGGCGTTGTCACGCAAATACCATCCCACCAGACCGAACAGGCCGGCCAGAATATACGGGGCCAGGTCGGCCATCAGTGCGTTCATCGGTGCGCTTTCAATCGTTGAAGAAACTGGAAATGATCAGGAACGCCCATGTGGCTGCCATGATATATCAGGCATCCGCAGTGACCCTCACGACATTTGTGCCATCAGCGAGCAGGATGGCCCGCTTGCCCTGTCCGACGACGATGCCGGAGCCGCCGGCCGTCTTGATCGTCGTGGTGTACGCCCCAGCGTTGTTGCAAAAAACGATTCCCTGCCAGTGGTTGGGGACGATGACGTTGCGGTTGCCGGTCAGTGTGCCGGAGAGAATCAGGTAACGGGCTCTCGCCTGCGCTGCCGAGAGGGTGACGTTGGCGCCGGTGACGGTGACCGTCACCTTGCTGGTGACGTGCTCCGGCTGTACCCAGACGCGATCATCGCTGTAGCTGGTGACCGTCGCGCTGCCGCAGACGATCGTGTACAGCGGGACGGAGCCGGCGGTGTAGCCGGTGGTGTTTGCGCTGACCGCTCCGGAGCGATCGGCCTCGACGTAATTGGTGGCGCTCGCGGTCAGCGTCAGCGTGCCGTTGGCGATCGCCGTCAGCACCCCATCTACCAGCAGCGTGCCGCCGTACCACCCCCATTGCAGGCCACCGCAGGTGCTGGCGCGACGGCCATAGAGAGAGGCCGGGCTGGCCGCGTCGGCCAGCGCGTTGACGGCGTATTCCTTCCCGGCCTGCGCGATCGCCATCAGATCGAGCAGGGAGGCACTGTGCGACATGGATCACCTCGTGATTTCTGCGGTCAGCGGATAGCCACATCCTACCACAGTGGAATATTGATAGATACGCAGGTACAGCGTCGTCTGATTTCCGCCGAAATCCGTCGTCTGTTGCGCACTGGTGTAGGCTGCAAACGCGGCGCTGCTGATGATCGTGCGCAGCAGCGTAGTGTAGGTCCAGTCCTGGTAAATCTCGACCCAGTAGGACTCCACCGATTCGCCGAGGTCCGCGTCGACCTGATCACGCCAGGTGCTGCCCATGCGGGTTCGGCGCACCCAGTACAGCAGCCAGTCACCAGTGCCAGCATCCCGCTCGCCGGTCAGCAGGCAGGGCGCCAACGGCTTGAACTGCACTCCGCGCCAGGTCTGCTCGCGTAACAACCCAGTCGCCACGTCCAGGCCGAAGGTCACCGCCCGATATAGGCGCTCCTGGCCAAGTGCAGCGATCTCGATCGGCAGCGATTCAAACGAATCGGTGTCGAGGGCAATCAGCCGGTCTCCGGCAACATGCAATCCCATCGCCCATTCGGTGCCGGCCACGCCGCGCAACAGATCGGTTAGCACGTAGTCGCTGCCGCTGATCAGGGTGCAGTTGGCTGCCGCGATGATCTCCCAGCGGCCATCCTCTCCGTAAGCAAAATGGTTTGCACCGGCGAACATCAGAGCACGCGACACACTCTCCAGGCTGCCGCTGGCCAACGTGACGAGGAGGCGGGAGGCGGTATCGACGACGCGCGAATCGACCACGCCGAGCGCCGCACCGGTCGATCCAATGGTAGCACCCGGCGGAAAAACGTCGAGCGGCTGATCGAAACTGGCGCCGTCGTCGAGCGACCGCAGCAGCGCACCGCCCGGCCAGACATCGTTGCTGCCGGCCATGGCAACGAGCAGCAGTGGAGAGTCCTGCAGCGAGGTCAGGCGGGGTAGGTCGAGCAGCACCAACGTCGCCGGCCCGATAGTCGAGATCGTCGTCGGGCCGGTGGTCTCCGGCGCGCCGCCCAGGGCGGCCGGTTGATACAGCGCGGGGCGATCGGGACGCCCCTTGCAGTCTAGCCGTTGGTCGCTGGTGTAATCGATCGCCTGCAGGAGGACCGGCAGCACGCCTTCCGGCGTGGTCAGATTGACCACGTCTGCGCACTCCAGGTAGGCGTAAGTCGGCGGCAGCGAAAACGCCACCTCGGTGCGGTTGAGCCAGGCCAGATAGAGCAGCACTTCGGCCATGCCGGCCGCTTCGGCACCGGTCAGTGCGATCGGCAGATCGAGCAGCGTTTCGTTAAGCGCGCTGCTGTTGAGCCGCTCGGCGTACTGCGCTCCGGTGTCGTACTCGCGCTCGGCGTCGAGGTATTGCACGCTGACCCGGCGCGGCAATTGCGCGTCGATCTCGCGCCGCAGGCTGATCTGCACGCCGGGGGCCTGGCCGTCCGGCCGGGCGTCGAGGTCGGCGGCAGGCACAGTGACGACCGCTCCGGCAGCGCCCCGGCGGACGAATTCGATTTGATAGCCGTGCTGGCGGATGTCGAAAGGCCAGGCCGCCTGCAGCGGTTCGAGCGCCGAGCGGAGGGTGCCGAATGACCCGATTCGGTAGCCGCGCACGGGATCGGTCAGGCTACTGACATCGATGTCACTGGCCTCGAGCAGGCCGGAGCCGAGACATTCCGCGCTGACGATGTCGGCGAGCGTGATCGCGGCGCTGGCCAGAGCTGTTGGCCGGATCGTGTAGGCGATGCCGCTGTCCCGATAGGTCAGCCAGACCGCTCCGTTGCTGGCCAGTCCGTGCCAGCCCGATTGCACCGCCCCCATCGGATATTCGACCCAGGTCACCCCGTCCGACGACACGCTGAA
>DAISHS010000373.1:0-4080 GCA_036822415.1 Chloroflexota bacterium | reverse complement strand
CTATAATCGCGGGAGGAAGTCGCGGTGATGTTCAGCCTTATGTGGCTTTAGGAAAGGGATTAAGGGAATCTGGGCATACGGTTCGTGTTCTGGCTCCTCAGGATTATCAAGGCCTGATAACAGCCTATGGCTTGGAATTCTTTGACATGGGCGGCGGGGTGAAAACAATGGCGCAGAGCCAGATTCAGGATATTGTCGAGCAAGGCAATATCCTGAAAATTCTGGCGGTTACAGGAAAAGGTGCGCAACAACTTGCCCTTCAATCAGCCATCAATGGGCTGGTGGCCTGTCAGGGGTCTGACCTAATCCTTGCTGGCTTCGCCGGCCTCTCCAATGGATTAGCTCTTGCGGAAAAACTGAGAGTCCCATTCCTTCAGGCTCATTTAATGCCGTTCACACCGACAAGCGAATTTCCCAGTGTCTTGACGCCGCAGATACCACAAACACGGGTAACCAGATGGGCTAATGGCTTGTCACATCGCTTAGCACAACAAATGATGTGGCAGATGTTACGTCCAGCCGATAACCAAGCGCGTAAAGTTTTGAAGATGGCGCCCGCCCCATTCTGGGGACCATTCGCATCCCTGCAACGGGAAGCACAACCCATTATTTATGGATACAGTCCACAAGTAATATCCCCTCCTGCCGATTGGCCGAATTACATCCATGTCACCGGGTACTGGTTTTTGGAGCCACCGGCTGGGTGGGAGCCACCGAGTGACTTGGTCAATTTTCTACAGGCTGGCCCGCCGCCAATCTATGTTGGCTTTGGGAGTATGCTCAGCCGCAAACCAGAAGAAACCGCCGATTTGGTTTTGAAAGCGCTGGCACGCACCGGTCAGCGCGCGGTGTTGTCATCGGGCTGGGGCGGACTAAAAAAAGAGAATTTGCCGGAAACCGCGTTTATGGTTGGTTCAATTCCACATAGCTGGCTATTTCCCAGGATGGCTGCGGTTGTCCATCATGGCGGCGCGGGGACGACGGGCGCAGGACTACGCGCTGGAATCCCATCTATTATCACGCCATTCTTTGGCGACCAACCGTTTTGGGGACATCGGGTATATGAGCTGGGAGTAGGCCCCAAGCCTATTCCGCGCCAACAGCTCACAGTTGAGAGTCTGGCCAAAGCAATGCATATTGCAGTATCTGACGCTGTGATACAAAAAAACGCGGTTCACTTGGGAGAACTTATTCGCGCGGAAGATGGCATTGCGCGAGCCGTGGCAGTCATAGAGCAGAGAATATGACGATGGCAAAAACGGAGGTATGGTTGTGATCCTTCCCAAAGACCGCGACCCTCGCTTCATCACCATCCGCCGTGGCGGGACACTCACCGATTCCGATCATCGGCTGCTGGCATGGTGGGCGGCGACGTGTGCAGAGCACGTCCTTCACCTCTTCGAGTCTGTCCGACCTGCGGACGCGCGACCGCGTCAGGCGATCGAGCAGGCCCGCGCCTGGGTGCGCGGCGAGATCACGATGTCCCAGGCGCGCACGGCGGCCGGCCATGCAAACGCCGCGGCCAGAGACCTGACTGGGGCTGCGCGGCATGCCGCATACGCGGCCGCCCAGGCCGCAGCGGTAGCGCATGTCGCCGCGCACGAGCTTGGCGCGGCCGCTTACGCGATCAAGGCCGCCCGTGCGACCGCTCCCGACGGCGAGGGCATTGGCCAGCTCGAGTGCCGTTGGCAGCGCGCACAGCTCCCGGCTGCGATTCGCGAACTCGTCCTGGAGGATCAGCGGTTGCGCAATGAGATCTGCTGGTCGGTGTTTGATAGCTGACGGGCGCGTAGCTCGCTTGGCGGCGCGTTGGCGTCCTCTTTTCCCGTCGCATTATCCTTTTTCGTTGGGCGGCCGACGCAGCCAGCGCTGAAGTAGGGTCAAAATATCTGGGAGGTTTGTTCTATGCGACATACTCGCGAGGAAGTGATCAAGCGCACGGTTCAGGAGTTCGAGCGCCTGGACCGCCTGGTGAACAGCCTGAGCGATGAGGATTGGCATCGCTTGTTAACCAGACCCGAGACCAAAGACCCGTGGACGGTGAAAGATGCACTGGCGCATATCACCCATTGGAAGGCTGACGTGGTCAGGAAGATCAAGAAGCAGCCCGTACCGGCGGCGGAGAAGAGGCTCAATTGGACGGACGGGAACCATCTTATCTACGAACGTTGGCGCGAGCGCTCCCCACAGGAGGTTGTAGCCTGGCACAGGCAAGTTCAGGAGGACGCGCTAGCCGCGCTTCGATCTGCGCCTGAAGCATGGTTCAGCGCCAGGGAACGCCGACCGGAATGGCCCTTTGATCTTGACGGCCACTCCAGCTACCATCGCGTAAACGATATCGAACACGCACTGCCAACGTCAACAGAGTGAGCGCCGCCCAACACGGCGTATAGCCGACCCGCCCAGCCGCCGCAGTCAGGCGTCAGTCTTGGCGATTGACGGGCAGGCCGGTCGCGAGCCGCTGACACCTGGCGCGTTGGACGCCTACTCAGGCACGGTCTCCGGGGCGTGGGCGACCAGCGCGGTTGGAACATGTACTTCGATGTCAGCGACCCAACCCATCAAATCCTGGTCGGACGTTACGACACAAACGCCGCGGACGTGACAGTCATCGGCGATGTCACGTCCGCGGCGGGGCAGGCCCTGGCCTTTGTGGTTGGCGACCCCAGTGTGCAGATCCTGCGCGTTAACCGCTGAGGAGAGGCGCGCAGCCGGGCTTGAGGCTGCACCGTCGGTTCCCCGGTGCAAGCGCCAAACCCATGGCTGGCGCCAGGTGAGTTTTGGCCGCGCCCGATGTTAGAATCGGGCGCGGGTTTGCCACAGGCTGATCGTTGACTGGAGTTCAACCATGACCGAATGTCCTGCAGCGCTCGCTGCAGCAGCCGCATCCAGCGCACCCCCAGCGCGTAGTTGCACCATTCCTCGCCCACGCCGAAAGCGTCCTCGGTCGTCCTTTGGCCTCGAGGATCGCCCCTACCCAGCGTTTGGCGCTGGCCGCCATGCGCTTGACGAATCTCGGCCAACAGGGCGATACGCTCGTCAATGCTGACGGCGACCCATCAGGGTCAAGCGACGCTCCAGTAGCTTCATTTCGATGACCAATTCATGCGTTTCCATGTTCATCTCCACCTGAATTCGTAGCGGATCAGTCCTCAAGCAGGCAAAGCATACCGTAGATCTCAACAACCAACAACCGGCGGCAAAACGCGAGCCTGCACCTGCTGCGCCAGGCGTCGGTCCAGCGCCAGGCCAGTCCGCTCGCACACGGCCAACGGCTACAACACAAGGCGCTCCCAACGTCTCCGCTCCTGACCGACCCAGCTATCGAACTCTGGGCTGTCGGGCAAGTAGAAGCCATCCAGAAACGGTCCACGGTAGAGGTCGGCGGCCGGGCGCAGGGTGTCTTTTGGCGATTTTGTAGAGCAAAATCGCTGCGGTTGTCGCTTCTCGCTGGCCGTGGTATATTCTACCAGCACGGGTATGTTCATGAAAATGCTATTTCGAGATGGTCGCGATCTTCGCGCAGATCGGATTGAAAGGGCCATGCTGGGACCCTAAGGCAGATCAGTGGCGCTCGGCCGCCTGACCACGCGCGGCGGGCGAAAGGACTCTTCTCATGCCAAATGACATTCAGGTGCGGGCCGTCGGTCCCGGAGACGAACGCATACTTGCTTATCTGTGCGCGGACATTCAAGCGCTCCATGTGCGCGCACAACCGGACGTATTCAAGGAAGTCGATCTCGATGGCCTCGAGCAGTGGTTCCGTGTCGTTCTTGCCGAAGCGTCAGCAGAAGGCTGGCTCGGTTACGTGGGAGAACAGGCGGTTGGATACGCCCTGGTTCGAAAGGAACGACGCCCGGCGAACGTTTTCTGTCACGAACGCCGCTGGCATGAGATTGATCAGATTGGGGTACGCGCCGACTTCCAGGGTCGCGGGATAGCGAGACATCTGCTTCAGCGAGTCGCCGATTCTGCTGCGGCACAAGGGGTATTTGAACTGGAGCTTAACACGTGGTACTTCAATGAGCGCGCACAGACAGCCTTTTCCAAACTGGGATTCAGCGTCAAGACCGTACGATT
>DAISHS010000372.1:0-4082 GCA_036822415.1 Chloroflexota bacterium | reverse complement strand
TGCGCCGTGCGCGCGTTCGCGCTGGCGGTAGAGGTCGTGATACCACAGGAGCAGCTTCTCGAAGCTGAAACTGCGCAGGAGCGCCTCGGCCGCCTCCCGCTCCTGCTCGATGCCGACGAGAATGCCGCGGTAGACGGCCAGGTAGTAGTGCATGCCGGTGAACGCCTTGCACTGCCAGCAGAACAACTCATCGCGCACGACCCGAATCTCCTCCGCGTGCGCGAGGCAATCGCCGACCCGGTACTCGTCGAGCGTGCACTCGAAGGCTTTGGTTTGATCCGAGCGGATCTCGGCCCCGCACTTGGGGCATGGGATCGGCCGGTCGAAGATGATGGTGTCGAACATGCCCATAGTCAACCTCGTGGTTCACGTGCATATGCAACAGTATTCTTTGCGGGACCGATGATAGCGCATTTGTTCGTTCTAGCCAAGTGAGATAAGCACGCGTGAGTTACACCCTATGGCTCAATGGCTTGTCGTTTTTTCCATCATAACCGCATTGTGGTAAACTTGGGCGCCAGTAAGGCCTGGAAACTGATCCTCATACGGATCTCAACCGCGCCACAGACACAGATCCTGATAAGCAACTGAGGGACTCAATTCATGCCCCGCATCTTCGACAACATTGAGCGTCATCTCCTGCCAGCGTTGACCGAGACCCTGAACGTCTCCTACCGGGCCGATTTCTGCGTCGGCTATTTCAACCTGCGGGGCTGGCAGCAACTCGACCGTTCCGTCGAGACCTGGACAGGCGGCGAAGGCGCGCAGTGCCGCCTATTGGTGGGGATGCAGCGACTGCCGGCCGACATTCTGCAGGAGCAGCTCCGCTCCGGCGAGCCAGAGCGGATGACCAACCAACGCGCGGCCCGACTGCGCAAGGAATTGGCCCAGGAGTTTCGGCGCCAGCTCACGTTGGGAACGCCCAGTAACGAAGACGAGACAGCGCTGCGCCGACTGGCCAGCCAGATTCGCTCCGGCCGCCTGGTGGTCAAGCTCTTCTTGCGTCACCTGCTGCACGCCAAGCTCTACCTGTTGTTCCGTCGGGACATCGCCGCGCCGATCATCGGCTTCACCGGCAGCAGCAACCTGACCTTCTCCGGACTGGCCGGCCAGGGCGAGCTCAACCTCGATGTGCTCGAACAGGACGCCGCGGCCAAGCTGGCCGCCTGGTTCGAGGAACGCTGGAACGACACCTTCTGCGTAGACATCTCGCGGGAGATCGCCGACATCATCGAAGAGAGCTGGGCGGGCGAGCAACTGACGCCGCCGTATTACATCTACCTCAAGATGGCCTATCATCTTTCGCAGGAGGCGCGCGCCGGCCTCAACGAGTTCACCGTTCCCAGGCGATTCCAGCAAACCCTATTCGACTTTCAGAAGGCCGCCGTGCAGATCGCGGCCCGTCATCTCAACCGACGCGGCGGCGTACTGATCGGCGACGTGGTGGGTCTGGGCAAGACCATCATGGCGACCGCGGTGGCTAAGATCTTCGAGGAAGACTTCGGCGTTTCTACGCTGATCATCTGTCCCAAGAATCTGGTCAAGATGTGGCAGTGGCACCGCGCAGAATATGGACTCACTGGCGACGTGCTGTCTCTGAGCCGAGTGCAGCAGGAGTTGCCCCACCTGCGGCGCTACCGGTTGGTGTTGATTGACGAAAGCCACAATCTGCGCAACCGCGAGGGCAAGAGGTACCGGGCCATCAAAGACTACATCGAGCAGAACGAAAGCCGCTGCATCCTGCTCACCGCCACCCCTTACAACAAGACATATCTCGACCTCTCCAGCCAGCTGCGCTTGTTCGTGCCCGATGAGGCCGATCTGGGCATCCGGCCGGAGGCGTTGTTGCGCCAGATCGGCGAGATCGAGTTCAACCGCCAGTTCAACGTGCCGCTGCGCTCGCTGGGCGCGTTCGAGCGCAGCCCGTATCCCGACGACTGGCGCGAGCTGATGAGCCTGTACATGGTGCGTCGCACCCGCCGCTTCATTCGCGATAATTATGCGCTGGAGGATCCCGAGAACGGCCGCCGCTACCTGACCTTTCCCGACGGCCGCCGCGAGTATTTCCCCGATCGCGTGCCGCGACGCCTGGATTTCCGGCTGGATGAAAGCGATCCGACCGACCAGTACGCCAGGCTGTACGCCCTGGATGTGGTGGAAGCCATCAACGGCCTGCACCTGCCTCGCTACGGCCTGCAAAACTACGCACTGCACCGCCCCAAGCAATCCCCAACGGAGGAGGAGGCCCGCATCATTCGTGACCTCGCGCGCGGCGGCCGGCGTTTGATGGGCTTCTGCCGCACCAACCTCTTCAAACGCCTCGAAAGCAGCGGTTATGCGTTCCTGCTCTCGGTCGAACGGCACGTCCTGCGCAACTTCATCTTCTTGCACGCGCTGGAGAACGGTCTGCCTCTGCCCATCGGCGCGCAGGAGGCCGAGATGCTGGACACCGGCTTCGAGGACGAGGACGTGGAGGATGCGTTCTTCAGCGGTAATTCCCTGTTCGACTGGACCGACGCCGATAACGACGAGACGATGCAGGCGGATGCGACGATGGACGGTGCGGCAGACCCGGTCGAGGCCTATCGCGTGCGCGCCGGCGAGGTCTACCAACGCTATCGCACGGCGTTGCGCACTCGTTTCCGCTGGCTGCGCGCCGACCTGTTCGGCCCTTCCCTGAAGAAGCACCTGGCCGAAGACGCCGAACATCTGCTGCACATCTTGCACAAGGCGGGCCGTTGGCAGCCCAACCGGGACAGCCAGTTGGAGGCCCTCTACAATCTACTGACCGCCGAGCATCCCAACCAAAAGGTGCTGATTTTCAGCCAGTTCGCCGACACGGTGCGCTATCTCGAAGGCCAACTGCGGGCGCGTGGGGTGACGGCGGTGGCAGGCGCGACCGGCAAGACCGCCGACCCTACCGCGCTGGCGTGGCGCTTCAGTCCGGTGAGTAACAACAAACGCGAACAGGTCGCGCCGGAGCAGGAGCTGCGAGTGCTCATCGCCACCGATGTGCTCAGCGAGGGCCAGAACCTGCAGGACTGCGCCGTTGTCGTCAACTACGACCTGCCGTGGGCCATCATCCGGCTGATTCAGCGCGCCGGCCGCGTGGATCGCATCGGCCAGCGGGCATCCACGATCCTCTGTTACACCCTATGGCCGGCCGAGGGGCTGGAGCGCATCATCCGGCTGCGCCAGCGGCTGCGCCAACGCCTGACCGAGAACCAGGAGGTGGTGGGCGCAGACGAGGCCTTCTTCGAGGAGCAAGGGGACGGCGGCCGGCTGCTCGATCTGTATCATGAGCAAGTCGGCGCGTTGGAAGCGGATGACGAGGGGGAGGTTGATCTGGTCTCCTATGCCTATCAGATCTGGAAGAACGCCACCGACGCCAACCCCGCTCTGCGCACGATCATCCCGCGCCTGCCGCTGGTGAGCCATGCCACCAAGACGCATCGCGCCGATCTGGGCGGGCCGCCCGGTGTGCTGGTCTACATCAAGACGGGCCAGGGAAACAGCGCATTGGCCTGGATGGGCGAGGCTGGCCGCAGCATCACGCATTCACAGCGGGCCATCCTGGACGCGGCCTGTTGCAGCCTGGACGAGCCGGCCCTGCCCCGCGGCGAGCGTCATCACGAGTTGGTGCAGGGAGGCGTCGAACACCTTCGTCAAGAGACGGCCGGGGCCGTGGGCGGGCAGCTCGGCCGGCCCACCGGCGCCCGTTTCCGCACCTACGAACGGCTGATCGGCTACCTGGACCGGGCACGCGGCACGTTGTTCGACGGCCTGCCCGTCATCCAATCAGCCCGCGCGGCCCTGGAGCAGATCTACCGCTATCCCCTGCGCGAGACCGCCGCCGAACAGCTCAACCGCCAACTACGCAGCGGCATCCGCGACGAAGACCTCGCCGAACTGGTCGCCAACCTCTACGACGAGGACCGCCTGTGTATCGTGCATGAGGACCAGCACGATGAGGATGTGCGAATCATTTGTTCGATGGGGTTGTCCCCCGCTTGAGAGATGCCAACTTTCCGAAAGTTGGCATCTCTCAAGCGGCTGCCGGCGGCTCCAAAGTTGCTAACTTT
>DAISHS010000371.1:0-4094 GCA_036822415.1 Chloroflexota bacterium | reverse complement strand
GAACGCCAGGCGCACGTACATGCCGCTGGAGTAGCGCTTCACCGGCGTGTCCAGGAAGCGCTCGATCGCGGCGAAGGCCACGATCTCGTCGAACTTGGCCTCGATTTCGCGGCGCTTCATCCCCAGGATTGCGCCGTTGAGGTAGATGTTCTCGCGGCCGGTCAGCTCGGGGTGGAAGCCGGTGCCCACCTCCAGCAGGGAGCCGACGCGGCCGTGGATCTCGGCGCGGCCGCTCGTCGGCTCCGTGATGCGGGAGAGGATCTTCAGCAGCGTGCTTTTGCCCGCGCCGTTGCGGCCGATGACGCCGACCACCTCGCCGCGCTGGACCTCGAAGGAGACGTCCTTGAGGGCCCAGAGATCGGTGTCGGAAGGAAGATCGGAGAATGAAGATGGAAGATCACGGCGTCGGCGCAGACCATCTTCCATCTTCCTTCTGACATCTGCAATCGCATCCCGCAGCGTGTCGTGGCGCTGCTGGGCGCGGCCGATGTGGTAGAGCTTGGACAGATGGTCGACGCGGATGGCGATGTCAGACATGGGAGTGTAGCTCCAAATCATTAGGAATCATTAGATTAGCGTTAGGTACCCCATGCCAGCCGATAGAAGCGACCCCGCCCCTCACCAACTGCCTCTATGAGTTGTTTTTCTATTAGCGCCTTCAAGTCCATAGCAGCAGTATAATTGGACACCTTGAACAGATCGCGATACTCGCGATTCGTGATCCGCCCATGTTCCCCGGCATACAGCACAGCCTCCAACTGGCGTTCGTTCAGCCCTTTACTCCAGGCCGGAGGTGCTCCCGCCTCTGCCATGAAGCGCTCGCCAGGCCCCATCAACGTCACGCGAAACTCGCTGCCCACTTCTTCAAATTGAGGCTTTGGCAGGCCCTGCGTTTCCATAGCCGCCGCCATCCGCCGCACCCCGGTGCCCAGGCGCTCGATGTACTGGCTGCCCAAATCTCGGAGCACGCCGACGATGGTAGGATTGCGCAGCACCGACTGCGGCTCGAGCCGTCGCATTTTTTCCAGCGAAACCCCCGGCGGCAGTGTCCCCGGGCTATACACTTCGATGCGGTCGTCGAACATGAAAATGCGAATCCGTTGACCTCGCCGGCCATAATCCCGATGCACCACGGCGTTTACAATAGCCTCGCGTACCGCGGCTTGCGGATACTCTCGGTATTCCACGCCGACAAAGCCCTCGATGCGCCGGCCGACCTTCATGTGACGATAGATGAACTGTTCCGCATCGTCCACCAGTTGATACAGCGGGCCGCGCAGGTCGCGGCGGTCGACATAGCTCACCACATCGGCGCCCTTGAAGCGCACGCAGGCCACTTCGGTCTGGCTGATGAAGCGTTGCGGATCCTCAGCGAAAAGCATGATGCCGGCATGGGTTGGCGTCCATTTCCCGTTCTGCTCCACCAGGCACCCCAGACTGCGCAACATCTCCTCGTGTGATAGCCCCAACGGCCGGCCGCTTGTCGCCTGGCGTTGGCTGACATAGGCTGCAATCAACTGTTCCGAGAGGTCGGCCAAACTGGCGTCCCGGCAGGGCAGCGCCTCAAAGCCGCCTTCGCTGCCCTCGATGTAAAGTCGTCGCACCTCCTCATCCTGGGCTTCGCGGTTGCTGGAGCCGATTCGCACGTAGGGGCGCGTCTCGCCGCTGATGAGATAGGGCTTGCGCGTCCCCTGCGGGCATTGCACCACCACGAACTCCAGATCCTCATAGGAGACGACTTCGACCGCTGGCATCACGTCCAAGGAGCAGCGGGCCCGCAGAACGTTGACGATCCCTTCTTCGATGCTTTGTGCGTTTGCCACCCCGGTGAGGCGTCGCGATTGATCTTCCACACCGAACAAGATCATGCCGCCGCGGGTGTTATAGAAGGCCGTGACCAACTTCGCCAGGTCAGAGGAAGCGGGCATCTCCCGCTTGAATTCCATCGTCTCCCCTTCCCGCTGTACAATAAGCTGCTCGAACTCCTCCGGTCTCACAATGCCACTCCTACCTCATCCACCAGCAGGATCCTTCGGCCCCAGGCGCCGCCCTGAGTGTGCCGAAGGGTGCGCAGCCACCGCGAAGGCCAGGCGCACGCGCCAAAGGCGTGCCGCTGGAGTAGCGCTTCACCGGCGTGTCCAGGAAACGCTCGATCTCGACGAAGGCCACGATCTCGTCGAACCTGGCCTCGATCTCGCGGCGCTTCATGCCCAAGATCGCGCCGTTCAGGTAGATGTTCTCGCGGCCGGTCAGTTCGGGGTGGAAGCCGGCGCCCACGGCCAGCAGGCTCCCCACGCGGCCGTGGATCTCGGCCCGCCCGGCCGTCGGCTCGGTGATGCGCGAGAGGATCTTCAGCAGCGTGGATTTCCCCGCGCCGTTGCGACCGATGACGCCGACCACCTCGCCGCGCTGGACCTCGAAGGAGACGTCGCGCAAGGCCCAGAGGTCGGTGTCTTCTTTTTGCCACGAATTGCTCGAATGAGACGAATTATCCTTATCTTTTTGCCACGAATTAGACGAATGACTCGAATTATCTTTTGGTTTTCGTGAAATTCGTGTAATTCGTGGCAAGGCATGTACAATCGCGTCGCGTAGGGTGTCGTGGCGCTGCTAGCTGCGGCCGATGGTGTAGAGCTTGGACAGGTGGTCGACGCGGATGGCGATGTCGGTCATGGTGAATGTGGAATCTGGAATGTCGAATGTCGAATGTGGTGCAGGGATGCGCCAATGGATGCCAGCGAATGGCGGCGGACGCCTGCGCAGCTCATAACGACTCTGGCGCAATCTGCTCCAGGAACGCGGCAAAAGCAATCAGCTCAGCACGAAGCCGATTCCAGAGTGGCAGCAAGCGTTCCAGTAGGCCTTGCATCTTGCTGGGCACGAGATTGGTGGCATAGATATTCCGCACGAGGTGCCGGAAGCGCCGGTATTCATCGAGGCTTGCCGCGACGTCTGCGCTGATGATTGCCGGGCGAACATCTGATATCTCCTGCGCCATTTGGTTGATCAAGTCCTGATGCCAGGACTCGCCATTGGGCACAGCCTGGTCTATGTGGCGCGCCGTCAACTCAAACAAACGCTCAACCCCCGAATAAAAACCGTGCAGGTTCAGGGCGACGGCATCCAGGTAGTAGTCCTGATCAGCGGACACCTTGCCACGTTCCCAGGCGGCAGAGGCGCGCGTCACAGACCGATCCAGATCTACGATCTCATCACGGATGCGCTCAGCCAGGGCAAGCTCTGGGCTGATCATAGTAGCACCCCGGTGCGTTCAATGGCGCCGCGTAACGATGCGCGTGCTGTTTCCACCTCAACCAGATCGACGGCCCGATCGCCGATGATTTCCTCCACGGCGCGCCAGGCTCGCCACACGGTATCGCCGGCCAGTCCTTCCACCGCCAGGTCAACATCCGAATCAGCGGCATACCAGGCCTCATGCGCCAGAGATCCGAAGAGGATCACGCGTTTTGCGCCATAGCGCGTTCTCAGCATCGTCGCTGCGCTGCGCACCCGTTTCAACAGGTCAGCGCGCGCTGCGGCATCTGCTGGCGTCAACGTGCGAGACGCCGCGCGGCGCCGGGCCGCATCGCGGTATCGTCTCAGGTCTGTTGGGGTTAAGTCAAGCGCCAACGTCATCGCACCCGCCCTTCTCAGTATTCTCTCCGATCATTGAAAGCCAACATAGTCATTTTACTCCGTGCAAATACTGGCGTCAACTGGCTGATGCCGATCAGACGCGGCCGCTCGTCGGCTCGGTGATGCGGGAGAGGATCTTCAGCAGGGTGGACTTCCCCGCGCCGTTGCGACCGATGATGCCGACGACCTCCCCGCGCTGGACCTCGAAGGAGACATCCTTGAGCGCCCAGAGGTCTTCGGATTGCGAATTGTGGATTGTGGACTGCTTGCGTCCCGCGTAGCGGGATTGGTCCGGCGGAAAGAATCCGCAATCCGCAATCGAAAATCCGAAATTGCATCGCGTAGGGTGTCATGCCGTTGCTGAGCGCGGCCGATGTGGTAGAGTTTGGACAGGTGGTCGACACGGATGGCGATGTCAGACATGGGAGTGTAGCTCCAAATCATTAGGAATCATTAGA
>DAISHS010000370.1:0-4098 GCA_036822415.1 Chloroflexota bacterium | reverse complement strand
GCCGCGGCGCCTGGGTGGGCGGCGGCGCAATGTCTTTGACCACTTCGACCCCGCCTGTATTCCCTTCGACGCGCACATACTGAGCGGAAAGCCAGCCGTTCTTGCTGTTGATGCAGCATACTTGCCACCAGCTGCTGTCGGCATTGCGCCCGGTGATCTCGAAGCGTTGACCGGCGGCGCCGCGGCCGATGCTGGTGTAGCCCGTGGACGGCCCGCTGCGGATGTTGAGATTGTTGAGGGTGACGACGGCCTGCGGCTTGGCTTGCGACGTTGGCGTCGCCGGCGGCGCTGTGGCCGTCGGCGGCTCAGCCGGGGTGGGGGTTGCGGCCACCTCCGTCGGCGTGGGAGGCAAGGGGGTGGCCGTTGGTTTTGCGGGTTTGGGCGTGAAGGTCGGCACCAGGGTGCGCGCGGGGGTTGCTGCCTGCTGCGGCTGTGCGCCGGGCGCCGAACAGCCAACGATCAAGAAAAGCGCAAGGGTCAGCGGGATCACGACCCGGTATCGCTGTAAATGCATGGCTGATATTCTCCTCTCATGACTTCAGTCTACATCACTTCGGTCTACATCACCGGTCCACATTCAGTCTATCACAAGCATCTGACAACCGCCAAATGACCTCAAAAACGGCGTTTGAAACGGATGTGATACCACTTGGGCTGGCTGGCGCTGGTGTACAGGCGCACAATGCTGGACTCGCGTTGCGTGCCGCTGCCATCCACCACGTAGACCTGCCAGACATTGTCGCCCAGCTCAGCAAAGCCATTGGTATCGAACTGCAAGTTGACCAGGCGCGCATCGGGCAGGGGTGTCAGCCGATTGGGCGCAGAGTAACCCCAGCTGCTGTCGGAAACCTGGGGGCTGACCCACGATTGCGCTTTGCCCTCGATGACGAACATCAGGCGGTAGCCCCAGAGCGGCGCGCCATTGGCCGCCTTGATTTGCGCGCCGACCTTGAGCCAGTTATTGCCCCAGTTGGGGAATTCCTCGATGCCTTCGATGTCGAAGCCTACCGCTTCGGTCGCAGTGGGGGTGATGGTGGGCGTCGGCGTGGGCGGCGCCGGTGTAAAGGTCGGGGTGGGCGGCGGCTCCACCGTCACCACCTCGACATCGGTCGCATCCCCGCTGACCTGCACCAGGCTGGCAGTGACCCAGGCCAGGCTGGCGTCGGGCAGGCAGCAGATGCGCCACCAGGCGTAATCGGCCGAGCGCCCGACAATGTCATAGGTTTCGCCCTGGCGAATGGTGCCGGCCAGGGGGTATTCGATGCCGGGACCTTTGCGCACGTTCAACTCCGCCACCGGCACCAAAATCATAGGGCCGGGCGTGGCCGTGGCTGTCGGCTCTCCGGTGGCCGTGGCCGTCGGGGTTGGGCCGGGCGTCGGGGTGTCGGTTGCCGTCGGCGTGATGGTCGGCGTCGGGGGGAAGGGGGTATCGGTCGGCGGCAGCACGGTGGGCGTGAACGTCGGCTGCAGCACGGGCGTCAGAAAGACCACCGGCGTCGGTGAAGGCGTCAGCGGCGGGAACAGCCGGATGAAGCTGGTCAACGAGCAGCCCATGGTGCCCAGGAGTGAGGCCAACGCCAGGGCCAGGATGCCGAGGAGGCGGCGCTGCCGCGCCGTTGCGCGCCAGCGGCGTCCCTGCACCACCGGCGGCGGTGCGGAGTCAGCGGCCGACAGGTCAGGCTTAGCGGATGTGGCGGAAGCCAATATACACCTCCCGGTAAGGGTTCGTTGGCTCCGTCGTGAACGGAATCGGCTCCGACACGGGGTGACCGCCGCCGTCGGCCAGGTAGGCGATGTAGGTGCCGACGCCTGGCGAAAAGAGCGTAAATTCGAGATTGAACGCCTGGCGATCGCCAAAACCAGGCGGCTGCGACCAGAGGAAGATGTCGGTGGAAAGCTCGCCAGAGCTGATGTCTTTCCACGGCGCTTGCGACACATCGGGCGTACCGGTGGGCGTCGGTGTTGGCGGCGGCGTCCAGACGCCGGTGGGAGTTGGCGTCCAGGTGGAGGTCCAAACCGGCGTGGGCGTGCCCTGCGGTTGATCCATGCCCTCCCGTCGGAAAACCTTCAGTTGATAGCCGGGCATGGGGTCGCCGTTGTTGAAGTAGACCTTGATCCAGATCTTGAGGAAGGCGTTGTTGGTCAAATAGAACTGCGGCCCGATGGCGCGATAAAACAGTGGTACCGGGGTTGGCGTCGTGGTGGGCGTCAGCGTTGGCGTCCATGTCCAGGTGGGCGTCGGCGCCGGGCCTTCCTGCTTGATCGGTGCGCCGGCCGGATCGCCTTCCACCTTGACGGCGTCCGCTTTTACCCACGCGCGGCGGCCTTTGACGCAGCAGATGTACCACCAGCGCTGCGCGGAATCGGGGCTGTCGTTGCGCCCTACAATTTCGAATTGGCTGCCCGGCTGAATCTTGCCCACGATGGGATAATCAAGGCTGGGGCCCTGGCGCGCATTGGTGTCTTTGGCCAGGGGTTGGGCCAGGGCGCTGGGGGTTGGGGTCAGCGTGGGTGGTTCCGGCGTTGCAGTTGGCGTGGCCGACGCGGTGGGGGTGATGGTGGGTGTCGGCGCGGTCGCGGTTGCCGTCGGCGTTGGCGGCACGTACGGCGTCGGGGTGAAGGTCGCGATCAACACGCGCGTCGGGCCGCTGACTGCCGTGGGCGTTGCGCTGGCGGTGGCTGCGCTGCGCGGCACGAGCGAGAGCGCGCCGCCCATCGAACAAGCGAGAGAGCTGAGCGCCAGCAGCATGACGACGACCAGCACGCCGGCGCGCGCGGAGACCGCGCGACTCGCGGGCGCTGCTGATGGATCTCCGCCGATGGTTGAACTGGACTGATTGACCGTTTTGTGTCGTGCGTATCTCAAGAGTGTTACAACGGGGCCTGGGGCGAGAAATTTCAACGCATTTGTTGTGAAGGCAAGTATAGCACAGGAAGGGCTGCAATTCCAAATTTGCCAGAAGAAGGATGGCGCGGCTGGCCTCGGCTGCGCGGAAAAGGGGCGCGCTACTTCCAAATGCTGGTGAATTTGGACGCTGCGCCATTTTCGAGTAAGATGGTGCCCACGGAATGACAAAATCCAAACAGAGGAGTCAGAGACCAGGTTATGGAAGTGCTGTTATTGAAGGATGTGCCGGCCCTGGGCCACGCCGGTGATATCAAGAAGGTGACCGGCGGCTACGCGGCCAATTATTTGCTGCCCCGTGGATTGGCCACGCTGGCTACCGGCGGCGTGCGTCAGCAGGTCAAGGATGTCAAGGACGCCGTTGCCCGGCGTCAGGCGCGCGAACGCCAGCAGGCGCAGTCCCTGGCCGAGCGCGTGGCGGCGGTGACGTTGACTTTCACGGCTAAGGCCGGCGAATCAGGCCGCCTCTACGGTTCGATCACCAGCGCGGACATTGCCACTGCCCTGGAGCAGACATTGGGCCAGCCGGTGGACAAGCGCGACATCGTGCTCGAACACCCCATCCGTGAGGTGGGCGTACACAGCGTGGCGCTCAAGCTGCTGGGCGACATCCGGCCTGAAATCAAGGTCGTCGTCAATCACGAGGAAGCGTAAAACCACGCTCCCCAGGCCGTGAAGCCTGTTTCCTGCCAATCAGCCTTCGAAGCGTTTGCTTCGAGGGCTTTTTGTTGCGCAGCGGGCAGCGGTCAGGGCGCGGCCGGCCCGGCGCTGATGGTGAAGGGCGCTGACTCGCCGGGCGTCAGCGGCGCTTCGATCTGCGCCAGGTTCTCGAAGGCGCCGCTGTCGAGCTGGCGGTAGATGACGATCTGCGCGGCGTCTGGCTGCGCCCCGGTCGGCAGCGGCAGGCGGTAGACATCCATCACCTGTTCGTTGGAAACCCAGGCGCTGGTAGGGTAGAGGCCGGCCACGGGGTGGCGCGCATCGAACTGCAGGAGGTGGTCGCCGTCGCGCAGGGCTTGCCCCCCGCGCATGGCGCGCACTGAAACCGCCCAATCAAAGCGCGGACGCGCGCGCGCCAGCCAGGTCAAACGCACCTCCAGGCTGGATGTCAACGGCGTGGTCGGCGCCCAGGCCGGCCAGGCAGCCGGACGCTGCGGCTCGAGCAGCCCCGCGCTGGCGCTAATGAGCGCCAG
>DAISHS010000369.1:0-4103 GCA_036822415.1 Chloroflexota bacterium | reverse complement strand
CGCGCCGCCGACCAGCAGCCACGTCGTTGAGACGTGAAAACGAAAAAGCAGCAGTGCAGAGACCAGGCCCAGGCCCACGGTAAACCAGTCGGTGAAGGCCGCGCGCGCCAGCTGCCAGGTCACCGCGGCCATCAAGCCAAGCGACGCGGCGTTGGCGCCATCCAGCAGCGCGGCGGCCCAGGGCGACGTGCGCAGGCGGGGGATGAACGGCCCGGTCAAGGCGACAAAAACAAAGGCCGGAAGAAAGATGCCAACGGTCGCCAGGATGGCGCCTGGCGCGCCGCCCAGCAAATAACCGATGAACGTGGCCGTGGTGAAAAGCGGGCCTGGCGTGACCTGGCCCATGGCGATGGCATCAATCAACTGCCGATCGCTCAACCAGCCCAGGCGCAGCACGAAATCTGCGCGCACAAAGGCAAACAGCACGTAACCGCTGCCATAAAGAACCGAGCCGATCTTCAGAAAGGTCAGGAAAAGGCGCGCCAGCGTGAACGGCGCGGCGTCCGCGGCCGCGAGCCAGGTCAAGCCCCAGGGCAAGGGCAAGGCCAAAGCGCCGATCGTGCGCGCGCCCAGGCGCCAGTTGCGAACGAGCATGACCGCCAGGGTAAGGCCGAAGAGAAGCGCCAATTCGTTGACGCCGGCCAGCGCCAGCGCCAGCCCCAATGCGGCGGCCGCTGTCGTCACCCGGTCGCGCAGCGCCTTTTGGCCCAACGACCACAGCGCCTGCGCGACGATGGCGATGATGACCGGTTTGATGCCGATCAGCAGCCAGTTCACCTGCGGCGTGGCGCCAAAGCGCACATAGGCGGCGGCCAGGGCCATCACCATGAGCATGGCCGGTAGAATGAACCCGGCTCCGCCGGCAATCAGTCCCAGCCAACCGGCGCGCAGACGTCCCACGTGGATCGCCATCTCGGTTGAATTTGGCCCAGGGATGAGGTTGCTGGCGCCCAGGAGATCAAGAAACTCCTGGTCATCGAGCCAGCGGCGGCGGCGGACGATTTCATCGTGGAACAGGCCCACATGGGCGGCCGGGCCGCCGAACGCCGTCAGCCCCAGCTTGAGGAAGACGAGAAAGACCTCGCGCACGCGCAGGGCGAGGTCTTGGCGGGATACTGGCGTCACCCCCGCGCCGCCTGGGGATGGGGATGGCTCATGTCTCTAGTCCGTCGAGAACGGCCTGCAGATCGGCCGGCAGGGGGGATGAGAACTCAACGTAGGCGCCATCGGACGGGCGCCGAAAACCAAGGATGTGGGCATGCAGAAACTGACGCGGGCACGCCACGCGGGGCTTGCGGTGTCCGTAGACGGCATCGGCCACGAGCGGAAAGCCGATGAAATGAAAATGAACTCGAATCTGATGTGTGCGGCCGGTGTGCGGCTCGGCCTCGACCAGGGTAAACCCGTCGTAATAGGCGCGCACCCGATAATCGGTCACGGCGGGCCGCGCCTGCTTGCTCTCCTGTCCAGTGATCACAGCCATGCGCTGGCGATTGCGCGGATCGCGGCCAATTGGCGCATCAATCGTGCCCTGGCGCGGGGTCAATATCCCATCGAGCAGCGCCAGATAAACCTTATGCACCAGACGCTCTTTGAACTGACGCTGTAACTCGCGCTGCGCTTTGTCATTCTTGGCTACCAACAGCAGGCCAGAGGTATCCTTGTCGAGGCGATGAACAATACCGGGACGTATTTCACCGCCAATGCCGGCGAGATCAGGCACGTGATAGAGAAGCGCATTAACGAGCGTGCCGCCAGGGTGACCGGGCGCCGGATGCACCACCAGGCCGGCCGGCTTAGCAATCAACAGCAGGTCGGCATCTTCGTAAACGATGGTCAAGGGGATATTTTCGGGCGCCATGGTCATGGGCAGCAGCGGCGGCACATCCACCTGCACCTGATCGCCCGTTTGCATGCGATAGCTGGCTTTGACCACATTGCCAGCCACCGTCACGCGAGAGTCGCTGATCCAGCGCTGAATCACCGAACGAGAGTGCTGGGGTAATGCAGCCGTCAGCCACTTATCGAGGCGTTCGCCCGCGCGATTGACCACCAGAGTGAAAGATTCGAGTTCGTCGTCAAGCAGGGTGTCAGTCATCATTGCTCGATACGCGCCTGGCAGCGGATACACAGGGTCGCGTAAGGCAGGGCCTTGAGGCGGGCAAAATCAATTGGCTCGCCGCAGCGTTCGCAAAAGCCATAGACGCCGGCGGCCAGGCGCGCCAGCGCGCGCTCGACTTCGGTCAGGGTGCGTTTGTGCGACTCGTTCATCGTCAGGGCGCTGGCCTGCTCAAACGCCTCGGTGCCGTCATCGGCCATATGATTGCCCAGGCCAGGGTTGCTGCTGCGCGCGATCACTTCGTAGTGAGAGATTTCATCTTGCAGGCGTTTACGCTCATCCTCCAGCAGTCGCTTGAGGCGAGCATCGTCACGTGTCATAACACCTCCTGATCCAGGATGGGGCAATCGGGGAATGAGGCCGTAGCCCTGATTTTACACGCGCAGTAACAGCCTGTCAACATCGTTGATGCGGCGGAGTTCATGTCAGCGGTTGTCTGTTCCGGGCACTTGTGCTAACGCCCGATCTGGACTGCGCTCCGCTGCTGTGATGTTTGTTTCCGACTTTGGTAGGTGACAGGGCGTTTGGGGTGTGTTATAATTCACTTGTCGGCCACTGATGATCCCATGATGATCGTCGAGACGCGACACAAGGACCTACCGAAGGAGAGAGTTCATGACAAACCAAAGTCAAGCGACGGTGGACGCCCTGGCCAAACTGTTGGCCAGCAGCTACACTCTTTATGTCAAAACACACAACTACCACTGGAACGTGACGGGGCCGATGTTCTCATCGCTGCACACGCTGTTCGAGCTGCAGTACACCGAACTGGCCCTGGCCCTGGACGAGATTGCCGAGCGCATCCGTTCGCTGGGCGCGTTTGCACCGGGCAGCTTCACCGCCTTCGCCGCGCTGAGCGCCGTGGAGGAAGAGAACGGTCGCCCGAAGGCAACCGACATGGTGGTCAACCTGGCAAACGACCAGGACACCATCTCCAACCTGGCGCAGAAAGTGATCGAAACCGCCGAAGCGCACGGTGACCAGGCCTCCATTGACCTGGCCGTGCGGCGCATGAATATCCATCAGAAGAACGCCTGGATGCTGCGCAGCCAGCTCGAATAAGCGCCATTCAGCGCCAGACACCGTGCCACAGAAATGCCGGGCGCGACGATTTCCTAAACGGCTGTATGCTAATGCTCCACCGCTCCTAACTGCTTCAACATTCTGATCTCCGCGTCGGTCAGGCCGGTGACGCCGGTGATGTCGAGGCCATCTTAGGGCCGTGGGCTGTGGATCTCTTGCACGATGGCGCCGGTGGCCACGTCCCAAATGCGCACCGTCTCGCTGTGGCTGCCGCCCGCCAACAGGCGGCCAGCGGGGCTGAAAGCGATGGCCGGCACACGCGTTTCACCCTGGAGAGTGCGCGTCAACGCCCCAGTGTCAGCTTTCCACAGCCGCACCGTGGCGTCGTAGCTGGCGGAGGCGAGCAGGTGTTCGTGGGTCGGGTGAAAGGCCAGCGCCAAAACCGCGCGTGACAGCGCCTATACGCTGCGGAAACTCAGCGCCATTGATGCCTGGCGATCTTTGACGCCGTCGGCGGGATCACCGGGGCGTGTAATCGTGAAGATGCGCCCAAAGATGAAAGAGTTTTGAGAGGAAGTCGGTAGACATTTCGAGAATTCGTTGTGTATACTGCAAATGTGATGATGTTGGCCGGCTTGCGGGATCATTCGTTGGATCGGCCGCCAATCACGCGCTGGCGAAGGAAGCCCGGTCCCCCCTGGCTGCGTCGGAGAGAGCGCAGCGACGATTGCTCAACGTGCGGGCCGTCTGCAAGGTCGTGAGAGGCTCGGCGGATACGCCTGCGGCTGCGCATGGTCCGAGGCCACCCATCAGCCGGCGACAAACCAGCAGCATATGTGCTGTTGTTCCAAGCCGCTCATTTCAGGAGGTTCTATGTCTGACTATCAACGTTGTCCAAACTGTGGCCACAAGCCCGATAGCTGGGGCGCGTCGCATATGGATGTCTATCAGTGCGACAGTT
>DAISHS010000368.1:0-4114 GCA_036822415.1 Chloroflexota bacterium | reverse complement strand
CCTTTGGGCGTGAACCAATGCGCGATGGTGACCCGCAGCATGGAGCCATCGCTGAGGGTTTGCGGCAGCTGCACCGAGCCTTTGCCAAAGGTCTTGGCGCCGATCAGCGGCCCGCGCCCGGCGTCCTGAATGGCGCCGGCCACGATCTCGCTGGCGCTGGCCGAGCCTTCGTTGACCAGGACAACCAGCGGCAGCGTGGTCGCCAGGCCGCCGCTGCGCACGCTGTAATGCTCCTCGCTGCCGTCCTTGCGCCGCTCGATCAGGATGTCGCCTTCGCTCAGAAATTCGCTCCCCACCGCCACGGCCACGTCGAGCAGTCCGCCCGGATTACCGCGCAAATCAAGGATCAGCCCGGCCGGCTTTTGCTCGAGCAGGTCTTGCAGGGCGGCGCGCAGGCGTTCGGGCGCGGGGCGGCTGAACTCCTGTAGTTTGACATAACCAATGTTGCCGGAGAGCATTTTCGATTCGACCACGGGAATCTCGATGCGCCCGCGCGTCACCACAATCTCCAGCGGCTTGTCTTCTCCGCTGCGGCGGATCGTCAGGGTGACGGTGGTGTCGGCCGGCCCGCGAATGAGCGTGATGATCTCAGTTAATGAGAGCGATGTCACATCCTGGCCGTCCACCGCGGTGATGATGTCATTGCGACGTACGCCGGCTTTGTCGGCCGGGAAGCCTGTGTAGACATCCACGACGCGCGCGCCGCTGCCGTCGTCGGTTTTGTCCACCTGCGCGCCGATGCCCTCGAAGCTGCCGTCCAGCGCATCGTTGAAGCGTGCGGCTTCGTCCGGCGTCATGAAACTGGTGAAGCGGTCGCCCAGGCTGTTGACCACGCCGCGGATGGCTGCGTACTGCAAATCCTGGCCTGCCGGCACGTCGCCGTAGAAGCCATCCTGCAGCAGGGTCATGGCCTCCCAAAACAGCTTGAGCTGCTGATCCGTCGGCGCGGCGGGCGCGGCCGCTTTGGGCGTTGGCGGCGGCGGCGCCGACTGCGCCGGGACGGGGGTTTGCGGCGGCGGGACAGGGGTGGGCGTTGCCGCGAGCGGCGGTTGTTCCGCGACAACCGCTGTCGGCGCGACCGGCGCGACCGGCGCGGCCACTTCGCTGGGCGCGGTCCAGCGCCCCAGGCCAAAGCCGGTGGCCACGCCGGCCACGAACGCGGTGATGGTCAGGGCAATGACCAGGCAGCCGGCCAGCAGCCAGCGGGTGACATTCGATGAGTTCATATCCTGTTTCCTGATCCCGGCAAGCCGGCGTTCAATAGGGCGAGTTTAGCCACGAATTTCATGAATTTATTTTTGGCGCTCACGGCAAAAATTATGCCACGGAGTCCCTACGGCGCGGACCTGGCAAACCAGGCCCGCGCGGCCTCCAGGGCCGCATCACCGCCGGCCGTGGCCGCGTCAGCCGTCACCGGCACGTCAGGCGTCAGGCCTTTGCCGTCAATCTGCTGCTGCGCGGGGGTGAACCAGCGCGCGGTTGTGACATGCAGCGAGGAGCCGTCGCGCAGATCGAACACCAGCTGCACCGAGCCTTTGCCAAAGGTTTTGCTCCCGATCAGCGGCGCACGTTTGGCGTCTTGCAGCGCGCCCGCCACGATCTCCGCCGCGCTGGCGGTGCCTTCATCGGTCAAAACCACCAGCGGCAGGTCGCGCGCCACGCCGTCGCCGCGCACATCGTACACCTTTTCGCTGTCCGCGCGCCGTTCGGTCAGCACACGGCCGCTGGCCAGGAACTGGCTGGCGACATCCACGGCCGTCTCCAGCAGGCCGCCGGGGTTGTGGCGCAGATCGAAGATCAGGCGCTGTGCGCCTTGCCGCCGCAGGTCGTTGATCGCATCCTTCAGCTCCTGCGCGCTGCGTTCGCCAAAGATGTGCAGGGCGACATAACCGGTGCGCGGATCGTCCGCCAGCAGACGCCATTCGACCGATGGATTTTCGATCTCTTCACGCGTGACAACGATGTCGAGCGGCTGCGCGACGCCGGCGCGCGCGATGCGCAGCGTCACCTTCGCGCCGACCTCGCCGCGCACCATGTCCACGACCTCGTCACGGTTTTTACCGCTGACCGGCCGGCCGTCCACGGCCAGCAGCTCATCATTGGCCTGGACGCCGGCTTTTTCCGCCGGTCGCCCCGGCATCGGCGCCAGGAATACCTGGCCGGTATCGCTGATATTGATCGTCGCGCCGATGCCGCCGAAGCGCCCGCGCAGCTGATCTTTTTCACGCGCGCGCGGCTGCGGTTCGATGAAAACCGTGTACGGGTCCTGGTAGGTCTGCACCAGGCCGCGCACCGCGCCGTAGACCTGCGTGGCCTCGTCGGGCTGCGCGCCCAGGAAGTTGTCGTGCAGCAGACGCTGGGCGTCGCTGATGAGAAGCGTCGAGGGCTGCGCGGGGCTGGCCGTCAGCGGCGCGCGTGTCAGCAGCCAGTGCGCGCCAAAGCCGGCCACAAAGGCCAGCAGCAGCAGCGCTGCGAACATGAAGAGTCCGCTGAGCATCTGGCGCGAGCGCCAGGAATAGGTTGCGCCTGAAGGTTGGTTCAAGGTGATGACACCGTTCTCAGAATAGCGTTGCTCCGCCGGCGCCGCGGCCGGCCGCGCGGGGAGATCGAAACGAGAGTATAGCATCAATCACGCGGCCAACCAAATGACTTCCGCCTGGCAAGCGTCTGGGAGGCAATTCGTCCATGCTGAGAAGCCGACTGATTGGCGCCCACGCGGGTCTCTTCATCGTCCCCTCTGGACGATGACCGGCAGACAGGCGGCGCACTTTGCCACGACTCTATGCGAGCGCCTCTTCGCTGGCGACATCATCGCCCTGGTACCCCACATCAGGCAGTACAATGACAACAGGCCGACCCCAGGTGGCACATTCACCCCAGGTCGGCGCTGAGGCCACCACAGACCACGGCTGTTTGTGCGCATACTAATCGCCGCGGACTACTTCGGCGAAACTACCCTTATTATCCTCGGCCATCATATAGCGGCGACCTACATAGCGGGTGTTGAGATATTGCATGACCTTCTGTGGATTTTGCCTGATAAGCTCACCTAACGATTTTGCGCCAAGTGGGTGATCTCTCTCTGGCATCTTGCCTGTGAAGTCTGTTACGGAGTGGCCTCGGTAATAGTTCCACAAATACTGACCTTCCTGATTGGAGATCCAACCACAGGGCTTGCAGCAGTTCGTCACAAAAGCCAACGTGCAGCGATTTACGCCGGCCGAGATGAAAGCATTATCGAATTGCTTCGCATATTCCACTTGCATGCGAATGAACCGCTCGAGCGATAGCGTGCGTGCCTGCCACAGTTTTATCAGAGCCTTGGCATCATTGATTCGACTGTCTCCATGGTTTCTGAGTACGGCCTGATGATGGTGGTCGACGTAAGAAAGGAGCATGATGTCAAACGCAGACTGTGAGATCAGTTTCGACATGTCAGTATTCGGTTTGTTATGCTGCTGCACGTATTCCAGCAGCTGAGTGACTCGCCATCCATCTATCGTTTTAGTTACCCAGGACAGCAGCCCAAAGAAAGCCGCATCAACCACGAGGCCTGCGGCCATGGTTGACGCCGCTGATGCGCTTATTTCTTGTACTTGTTGACCGACACCCTGCATGGAGATGGGCGATAAACTGAATGGTAGCCCGGCTCCTTCTTTGAACATCCAGAATGGATCAAAGTCGTGAGGAATCATGAATATGAGACCTTTCTTTAAGTTGAGTTTGAGAAAGCTCATCTCAACCATTTTGGTATCGCAGAGATGGCTGACTTTTTTTACCAACACTTGCCTGGCTATACAGATGGCCTTCCCATTTTAGACGCACAGGCGCAGGGTGTGCAAACCTGAATCCGCTCGATGATACTCGAACGATCTTCCAGCCGTCCTCGATGTTTGTTCTGTGAGACAGTCGGCTACCCTGGGGCGCAGCCAGACGATTCGACCGCTTGTTGTGTCCGTGGTTTTAGCTGTTTGACAGCGCGAACGGGTCAAAAAGTTTGGCTGTCTGGGGACGTCCAATTTGACCCTTTGTGGCCTCATGCCGTATAATGAGACCACAATAGGTCGAGGTGCATGATGCAAACCGTCGAAGCAGGGATCAGAGAACTGAAATC
>DAISHS010000367.1:0-4129 GCA_036822415.1 Chloroflexota bacterium | reverse complement strand
CGGCACCAGCCCCGGTTGGCGCAGCCAATAGGTCATATAATAGATAACGATCGTGGAAACAGTCTGCACGACCAGCCAGGATAGGAGGTAAATGCCGGTGACATAACGGAAGGCCCGGTTGGCGAAAGTAATCTTGAGCGCTTGGGCAAACGGCAGATTTTCTTCGTCATTGACCTCATGGCGCTCATAGGTGCCCCAGAAAGCAAAGAAAAAGGGAAGCGTGCCGGCCACCGCCCACACCCCGGCCGACGCGGCGTAGGCGCCCTGGATGCCCAGGGTTGGCTGCAGCGCGCTGACGATGAGGGGGTGGACGACGGCGGCAATCAGGCCGCTGCCGATGGAGAAGGCAAAACGAAAGGAGTTCAAACTGGTGCGCTCGTCATAGTCACGCGTCAGCTCCGGCGTCAAGGCGGTGTAAGGCACATTGACGACCGTGAAGGCGGTGTCCAACAGGAAAGAGATGACCAGGTAGTACCAGAATTTACCGTTGTTACTGATTTGGGGCACGATAAAGAGCAGGAAGAAGGTCAGCCCAAAGGGAACGGCTCCGAACAGAAACCACGGGCGCCGGCGTCCCCAGCGCGTTTTGATGCGGTCGGAGAGCATCCCCACAATCGGATCGTTGACCGCATCCCAAATTTTTGTGAGGAGCAGGATGACCCCGGCCACGGCGGGGTCGAGGCGCGCCACATCGGTGAAGAAAAAGAGCAGGAAAAAAGACATGATGGCCGTGGCAATGGCGGGGCCAACATCGCCGGCGCCAAAAGCGAACTTCGTAATCAGCGGGACTTTTTCGGTTGCAATGGCAGGTGGTTTCACGATTTTCTCTCTCTCTGAACTGGACACGACGCTGTCGAGAAGCGAAGGCGCACAGACAAACATCTTACCGCAAATCAGCACGCGAGGCAATTTAGCCACAATTCCGCTTGCAGGGCGGGTGCATTTCAGTTTCGGGGTGTAGTCCACGCAGGTGGACTTTGCAATCGTTGCCGCGACTTGCAGTCGCCCGATCTGCCCCCAGTTTGAAATGCACCCTTGCAGGGCAAAAGTCTTGACGCACTGCGTCATATATGCTAAACTAATAGCAGAGAGATTGGCCTCTGCGCATGCGGCGCCGCCTGGGTGGGAGGAAAACGATGTCGTTCAAGAATTTGAGCAGCTACGAATCAGCGCGTCCGCTGGCCGCCCCTGAGGCGACTCAGGAGACCGGTGGGGTTGAGGAGAAGGTGGGCGCCATGAGCCTGCCAGATACCGTTGCCCTGTTGGTGGGCGACGACGCCGACTTGCAGGCGCAAGCGGCGCACAAAGTGGCGGCCATCGCCGAGGAGCATCCGGCCACGTTGGCGCCCGTCGTTCCCCAGCTCCTGGCCGGACTGACTCAGTGGGAAGACCTCGATGTCCACCGCCAGGTGCTGAAAGCCCTGCAAGCCGTTGCCGCCTGGAGTCTCAAGCCGCTGCATAGCGAGACTGCCGCGCTGCGCCGCATCCTGTGGGATCAACGCAGCGCGGCGGCGCGTGCCTTCGCCGCGCAAACCCTGGCCCGTCTGATGATTGCCGACCACGACCTGCGGCAAGAGGTCTGGGACGAGTTGGCGCATGCCATCAAGCATCAGGCCAACACGCACCAGGTGGACGAGATGCTGGAAGGCATCCTGATCCTGGCCGGCAGCCCGGCCGGGCGTTTGCTGCAAACCCAGATTCGCACCCTGGTTGATCCGTTCACCGACCATTGGAAGCCGCAGGTGCAAGCCCTGGCGCACCACATCCTGGAGGAGCTAGAGCACAACATTGTCCTGCCGACCTATCTGCGCCACCTCAAGGCGCAATTGCCCATCTCCTCGCCGCCGCCGGCCCTGCCCGAAGAGGAGACGCTTGCCTCTGGCCCGAAATACGTCTCATTACGCGAACTGTGCCAGCTGCCCCTGGCCGAACAAATCAAGACCTTTCGCCCGATCATTCCAACGGCGTTGCTGACTCACTGTGAGATTGACGAGCAAACCTTGCGCGACCGCGACGGCGAGTTTGCCCTACGCCTGGCGACCAACGTCAGCACAGCCATGGTGGAGCTGACGCTCTGGCGCCAACGCGCCGATCAAGACCCGGCCCTGCTGTTGCACTTTGGAGAGACAACCAACGGGCAGATACAAATCTACCTGGTGGTTGTCAACAACCTCGACGCTGAGCGCTTCAACATTGACTATGACCGTGAAGGACGCCCGACGTTGCTCGGATTGGTGGGGCGCAACCTGGAGGAGGAGGCGCGCGCGCGGCGCGCCGGTTTGGCGCCTGGTCAAGTCAGGGCGGGGTTAGGGTTGATGAGTCACCGCCTGCTGCCGCGCGTGGAACAGATGCTGGCCAGTTGGGGAAAACAGATTATATTTGCCCAGCCGCTGGCCTATCACAACGCAATTTTGTTAGAGCGTTGGGGCTTTTTCTACCTGACCAGCCAGCATTTCATGGAAGAACTCAATCAGCGTTTCGATGAAGGCGACCTGCGCGCACGGCTTGATGGGAGCACGTTCCGGCCGACCGATGCCTGGACGACGGTGCGCGGGCGCAGCTGGGCAATTCATGATGGCATCCTCAATGAGCCGTGGCCGGAACTGCACATGGCCCGGCGTATCGGCCACCCCAGCCAGATCAGCACCTTTCCCAACGCGCCATTTTAGCCGGGCTGAAGCTGGCGCGTGTCGCTTTAGCCTGTCGGCGACTAAAGCAACAATAATGTTGCAAAACTTGACATAGGCCCTGCTTTGGACTAAAATAGGCGCAGTTGACCGATGCGTCTGTGCCTTCCTGGACCGTTTGTTCTGGCGAACCGCCTTTTGTCATCTTGCTGATATTGATGGCAGCATGTGACCAATAAAAAATTCAAGGAGAAACATTTCATGGCTCATACCCTTCCGCCCTTGCCCTATGCGTACAACGCACTGGAACCGTTCATTGACGAACTGACGATGCAGATTCACCACGACAAGCATCATCAGGCCTACGTCACCAATCTCAACAACGCGCTGGCGAATGTGCCCGAACTGGCCGAGAAGTCGCTGGAGAGCCTGCTGCGCGACATCGCCAGCGTGCCCGATAGCATCCGCACGGCTGTGCGCAACAACGGCGGCGGCCATCACAATCATACGCTGTTTTGGGAGATCATGGCCCCGGGCGGCCGCGGCGAGCCGAGCGGCGCGTTGGCCGAAGCGATTGCCAGCACCTTTGGCAGCTTTGCCGATTTCAAGGCCAAGGTGACGCAGAATGGCGTGACGCGCTTTGGCAGCGGTTGGTCATGGCTGGTCGTTGATGGCAACCACAAGCTCGCCGTCTACAGCACCGCCAATCAGGACAGCCCTCTGATGGATGGTCACACCCCGCTTTTGGGCATTGACGTGTGGGAACATGCCTACTACTTGAAGTACCAGAACCGCCGGCCCGACTACCTGGCTGCCTGGTGGAGCACCGTTAACTGGGATGAGATCGCCAAGCGCTTTGCCTCGGCGCTGGCCTAAAGACCCACCGGCGCACCGCCATGGCGATGGCGGGCGGCGCTTCCAGCTTCTGACGTAGTTCGGAGGCTGGAATTGACAGGCAAGAGAAAACCAAAGCGCTGGAATCATTCCAGCGCTTTTTGATTTTCCCGCGTCGCTGCTTCAATCGTTGAATTTGGGTGACAGACCGGCGCGTCGTTTGCCGTCGGCAAGTGTTATAGAAAACGAATCATAGCCTATATTCAGGACGCCGCCCAGTGTTGGGCTTGATCTTGTGCTGGAAGCCGTGACGGAACAGATGGCTGCCCTGCCAGCCAACCGCCGGCCGCCGCACAAGTTGCACCCGCCACAGCGCGGCGTTTCTTGTGCACAGCGGAGGTTGTCAGTGAATAGACGTGTCGTAGTTACCGGAATGGGAACGATTTCACCGGTGGGCCTGAATGTTCCGACCGCCTGGGAAGCCCTGAAGGCAGGCAAGAGCGGCGTGGGAAGGATTACGGCCTTCGATCCTTCTCCCTTCAAGACGCAAATCGCGGCTGAGGTCAAAGGCTTCGACCCCACCAAATTCATGGATGCCAAAGAGGCGCGGCGCCTTGACCCCTACATTCATTTTGCCTGGGCGGCCACGGTCGAGGCCCTGGCCGATT
>DAISHS010000366.1:0-4146 GCA_036822415.1 Chloroflexota bacterium | reverse complement strand
TCGCCCGAAAGCTACTCTGCCGAACTGAAATGAGCGACAGCACCGTCCGCCGCTCCACCTGTTCGAGCAGAATCTGCGTTTTCTGCTGCCGGGTCAGGCTGGCAGAGAAGTAGGTGTCATAAATCTCACGGAAGTGGTCAAAGGCGAGGGTGTTGAGCTCGTCATCGCTCAGCGCCTGGTTCAGCAGATCACGGATGGCAGCGGTGTTGTAGCGCATGGCCGGCGGACTCCTTCGATGATAGTCGCAGTATACACCGCGCCGCCGCTGGCGACAAGACGGGAGCATGCGGCGTCGCCTTCTGCTCGCGGCAGAGACAGAACCGCACTGAAGGACAACTTCGACCTGTTTGGCGGTCTGTTCGAGATCATCGAGGATGACTGGATCGAGGACATCGAGCGCCTGGACGACCTGATGGATCGCTACCTGCATCTGCGTCAGCAGGCGCGCAACGCCTTCGAGCTGCGGTATGAAGCAACAGTCGAGCCGGAGGCGCAGCGCTGGGATCTGCGCTCGCGCGTGCTGTCGCGGCAGGACATCGTGACCAGGATGTCGGAGCCGTGGTGAGGGTGGGGCGTGAGGCTGGCTTAACGGAGGCATCCTGTGCGCAAAGATGACATCGTTCGGAAAATCAACGCCCGGCTCGACCGCGTCGAGATCGCGCCGCTGGCCTATCTCGGTGTACTTCTCTGCGGCGCCGTGACATTCTTTGCGTTGGTTGGCCGGTCTTTTTGGCTGGCAGTCGCGATTGCCGCGCTGATCCTTGTCCGTGCTTCATCTCTGCGCGCAAGCCTGGTCGAATGGGATCTGGCCCGGCGCACGACCCGACTCGTGTATCCTTCGGATGTCGAGTTCCACGTCGGCTGGGAATTAATTCGGCAGGCTTGCGCCACCCTTGGTCGCTTGCCTGCGATGTGTCCCGAGCCATTCCTGCATGATGATTTGGGTGTGGCCAAAAGCATTGGCGCTCACTGCGTGAAGGCGAATGTCACACTGCCGTTTGTCGAGACGAACGTTGCTGTCTGGTCGCTCACCGCGGGCGCTCGCAAGTTGTTCTTCCTGCCGGACCGCATCCTCGTATGGACGGGAAATCATTATCAAGAAACGCCCTACCCATCGGTTGAGGTGCGCCTGAGCACGCAGCCTTTCAAAGGTAAGGCTCCTCCACCGGGTGCTGATAAGGTCACCCAGTCATGGCAGCACGTCAGGCGTGACGGACAACCTGATCGGCGATATAAACAGAATGACACCATCTATCTGGCCGGCGGCGCCGCGATTCAGACGGTCTCCGCCGATACGTTCGATACGGGCGTGACCGTGACCTTGACCGGCCAGCAGCGCAGCGACCGCACGGCCGAGATCCCGGCCGGCGCGTATGCGGGTGACGGCGCGGCCGTGATCCGCATTGTGCGCACCAACGCCGCGGCCAACGCGTTTGTCAATGTCATCGCGCTGGAAGAGATCACCTCCCTCTGCGATGCACCTGACCTGAGCTGCGATGGCCGCGTGACCGTGCTGGACATCACGCTCGCCGCGCAGGCCTGGCTCGCCGGCGAGATGGGCATCGCGGATGTGCAGAGCGTGGCGGCGCATTGGCAGCCGTAACATCGGGTGACGACTTCGGCGGGATGCCTCGCCGAAGTCGTCATGCGCAGGATTTGGGGTCGTTCGTGGGCGTGGACACTGCGGACTGAAGACAGTAGGGTTTGCGCAAGTTGCCGCAACGACAGGGCGCACGCTTGCGGTATGGTCTGAGAGTCGCCTCAGCGGCTCTCGAAGTCTTGAATAACATGTTGTGGCAAGGGAGCGTCAAAATCATCTGGCGCACTGAATTCGCCAGCGCATACCCAAGCAGCAGAATCAGGGGGCGAACATCTCGGCCAGCGTGGCGAGCACGGCCTCTTGTTCCTCGATCGTGATGCGGCCGAGGCGGCGGATTAAGCGCGTTTTGTCAACGGTGCGCAACTGGTCGAGCGCAATCTGACCCGCGCGATCCCCAAAACGGCAGGGAACGCGAGTGGGGTATGGTCGGCCCCTGCTGGTCATGGGCGCGATGATCACCGTTGCGATGACGTAGTTCATTTCGTCTGGCGATACGACCAGGCAGGGACGCGTCTTCTGGATTTCACGACCAACGGTTGGGTCGAGTAACACCAGGAAGACATCGAAGCGGTTGACAGGCGCGCTCACCATTCCCATTCCTCGTCATCCCAGGTAGAGGCGGCAAGCTGATCGCCATCGAGAAGCCGATCGTCGCCCGTCGTTGCCATGAGGGCGAGTTGTTCGCGCCAGCCCACGCGTCGCTGACGCGCCGGACGGATGGCAATCTGGCCGCCCTGCACTTCAAGCTCAACCTGATCGCTGATCCCTGCCTGTTCCAGCAACGGCTTCGGGATGCGAACACCCTGTGAATTACCAATCCGCACAAGGCGGGTTCGAACAGCAAGCGTCATATCGGTTTCCTCCAGGTCTGGTGTAATGACATTCCTTGCGTTGGTTTGCCGGTCTCTTTGGCTGCCAGCTGCTGTTGCTCATTCTGGCATCGCCAGCGATAAACCAAAGAAAGCTGTGAGTGTCGAGCAGGATCGTCATCCCATATACTCCTCAAAATCCACGAGCGGCTCATCGAAGTCGTCAGATAGCACGATCATGCCCTGCGCGCTGCCAAACGTGCGCAGCCTGGTTTTGTGAAGCACAGGCACGAGTTTGACAAAAGGCTGGCGATCTTTATCAATGATGACTTCTTCACCCTGCGCCGCCAGTTCCATCAACTCTTGAAAGCGTTGATTGGCTTGCTGGAAATCAATCCGAGTCATGAATCACCTCAACCTGACTTTGATGTCTTATATTGTACCACATGCACCAGGATGTTGGCGTCAATGACGGCTCGTAGATAAGCTGAAGCGCCTGCGCGCACGTGTGCTGGCAAAGCCCGAATTTCCTGGCGAGCCGTTGGTGAAAGCTCAATCCGGTAATTCACCGGCCGCCTCTGCTGCGATCAATTCAGCATTTGAGAACAGCGTCATCGGTTGCTGGCAGCACGATCCTTTAGTTTTGAAATCAACGCTATCTTCTCCTTTCTGAGTACGGCTGCTCATCAATCTCGGCGGCTTGACGGTCGCCGCGCGTCACTCCCGCGCCACCACGGTGTCGTACAGCCCGTAGTGCGTCAGCCCTGGATGGCTCTCGATGCCGGTGTAGCGCAGCGAGGCGTCTTCGTAGCGCCGAAAGGCGAAGACGGCCTGGTTCATCTGCTCGGTGTTGAACACCTTGAGCTGCACGAGCAGATGGAAGTCCGCTACCGTCAGGCCGGTGACGGCCAGAAACAACTCCGGTTCCAGCTTCGTGATGACATCCTGCAGCGTGTTCTCGCGGAAGTCGGTCAGGTACATGAACGCGGGGATGCGCGTCGCGAACTTGATCAGCTTTTCCTGGACGAGTTTGCGCCTGGATTTGTACTCCTTTTCCTCGTCGCTGAGATCTTTCTTCTCCCTGGCCGTCAGCTCCTGGTCTCTGGCCTGCTGCTTGAGCGCCTTGACCTGCTCGCTCTTGTTGATGATCGTCTCGATGACGTTGTCGCCCAGGGCGCGCCAGCCTTCGATGCGCTCGACCGCGGCCAGCGCCGCGGGGTTGTCCAGGATGCGGCGCAGGGTGTCGTTGTCCACGTTGACGAGCAGCGCGCTCTCCCACTTGCGCGCCAGCAGCGTGGCCGAGGTGCCGGCCATGGCGATGTCGAGAATGCCGCCGGCGTCAATCTGCGTCATGTTGGCGCCGTCGTAGGCCAGCACGGGCAGGAACGACACCAGGTCCTTGACGGCGTTCTCCGGGTTCGGCTCGCTGGGCGACAGGCCAATGCCGTACTCGGAGAGCTGGCGCAGCGCGCGTGTGGGCGCAAAGTCGAAGACGAAGCAGGCCGGCTTGAGGATCTCTTCCTCGTGCGGGTTGTCGCCGTTCGGGTTCTTGATCGACCACGGCGACTGCACGCGGAAGGCGGCCTGAAAGTAGGTCTCCGGCGACTTCAGGTTGCGCAGCATCAGGATCGAAGACCACTGCGGCACGGTGACGCCGGTGGTGAGCTTGCCGCACGACAGCGTGATCGTCTTGGTCTCGAAGCCGCTGCCGATGGCCTTGCGCACCGGCGGCAGCGC
>DAISHS010000365.1:0-4164 GCA_036822415.1 Chloroflexota bacterium | reverse complement strand
GTAATCGTGCACACGGTTCGCGGCCCGCGCGCCCGCCAGCGTCATGCGCCGCACGCCCGCCAATCCCGCGGCCAGCAGTTCGTTGGCGCGACCCTGAATGAGCTTCGTCGCGCCGGTGTCAGCCGGCCCGCCGTTGGGCGGGTTGTACTTGAAGCCGCCATCCGTGGGGGGATTGTGCGAGGGGGTGATGACCACGCCATCGGCCAGGCCGCTGGCGCGGCCGCGGTTATAGGTCAGGATGGCGTGCGAGATAACCGGCGTCGGCGTGTAGCCGCGTCCCGCCTGCACCATGACGTCAATCCCATTGGCCGCGAACACCTCGAGCGCGGTGCTCAGCGCCGGCTCCGATAGCGCGTGGGTATCCATGCCGATGAACAACGGGCCAGTAGTACCCTCCGCGCGGCGAAACTCGCAGATGGCCTGACTGGTGGCCGCGATATGATCTTCATTGAACGAGCAGGCCAGCGACGTGCCGCGATGACCCGAAGTGCCGAAGGCGACCGCGTGGGCCGGATCGGCAGGGTTGGGATGCTCGCTGTAGTATGCAGACACCAGGCGCGGCACATTGACAAGGATCTCGCGCGGCGCCGGCTTACCAGCCAGGGGATGTAAAGCCATGGATCCCCCCTACTTTGCGAGAAAAGCCGCAGTCTCAGCCAGGCGTGTCGAGTAGCCCATCTCGTTGTCATACCAGGCGGCAACCGAGAGCAGATCACCCATCACCGCGGTCAGCGGCAGGTCAACGATGCACGAATGAGGGTCGCCCACGATGCGGGACGAGGCCCACTCATCCTCCAGCACGTCCATCACGCCCTTCAGCGGCGCCTTCGCGGCCGCGGCCCGGAACGCGTCGTTGACTTCCTGCACCGTGCACGGCTTCTCGGTCAGCAGGTTCAGCTCCGCGATGCTGCCGGTGCGGGTCGGCACCCGATACGCCTTGCCGGTGATCTTGAGCCCTGGCCAGACGAATCCCAGCGCGCGTGCGGCGCCGGAGGAGGACGGGATGATGTTCTCGGCCGCAGCCCAGGAGTCGCGACGGTCCTTCATCGGCTGATCGGTCAGCGACTGCGTATTGGTGTACGCGTGCACCGTCGAGAACATGCCATACTTGATGCCGAAGTTCTCGATGACCACCTTCACCACCGGCGCCAGGCCGTTGGTCGTGCAGCTGGCCATGCTGATGATGAAGTGCTTGCCGGGGTCGTAGGTGTCAAGGTTGATGCCCGGCAGCAGCACGGCGTCGCAGTCATCCGCCTTCTTGCTCGGCCCACTGACCAGCACCCGCCTGGCGCCCGCGTCCAGGTGCGGCTGCGCGCCGGCGCGCGTCACCGCACGGCCGGTGCAGTCAATCACCAGGTCAACGCCCAGCGCCTTCCAGTCGGGCAGCGCCTTCATCGAGTCGAAGTAGGGGATCTCGCGGCCGCCAATGACGAAGCCCGTGCTGGTGGCCTTGACCTCTTCGGGCCAGCGACCATAGTTGGAATCAACCTCGAACAGCGCCGCCAGGGTCGGGATGTCCTTGATGTCGGAGATGGAAACCGGCGTGAACAGGTTGTTCTTGAGCGCGGCCTTCATCAGCGACCGTCCGATACGACCAAAACCGTGAATTGCAATCCTAGCCATGTGAAATATCCTCCGTACGATAATAATAGTTCGGTGACATGAAGCCACCGCTGAATTAGGGGTTGACGTTAACTGCCGGCCGCTTCGCGCCGGCTGATGGTGGCGCCGCTGGGGACCTGTAGGGATTCATAGTCCGCGGGCGAAGTGCTTGGGTCAATGCGGCAGTTGCGCCCGATGGTAGCTTTCTCTGGTATGCGCGCACGCTTGCCAACGATCGTGATGCCGGTGTTGATATTCGCAGGTTCAAGCTCGTTGGGCGTGTTGTCATCCCCCATGCCGACCTGCGCGCCAGCGCCGATCTCGATCTCCTTGTCCAGCACGCAGCGATCAACCGTCGCGCCGGCGCGCACCATCGTGTCATTCATAATCACTGAATCGCGCACCACCGCGCCCGCCTCGACGTAGACGCCGGGCGACAGAATGCTGTTGATGACGGCGCCGTTGATGACGCACCCGTTGGCAATCAGGCTATCGCGCGATTGCCCACTCGACCCCAGCTTGACAGGCGGGCGTTCCTTGGAGCGCGTATGGATGACCCAACTGGGATCGTATAAATCGAGCGCCGGGTTCTGCCCCAGGAGGGCCATGTTGGTCTCCCAGTACGAGGAGATGGTGCCCACGTCCACCCAGTAACCGCTGTATGGGTAGGCGAAGACCTCGTCCTGCTCGACCATTTTCGGGATGATGTTCTTGCCGAAGTCGTGGGACGAGTTTGGATCTGCGCCGTCCTCTTCCAGCCGCTGCAGCAGGAAGCGCGTGTTGAAGACGTAGATCCCCATGGAGGCCAGCGTGCTTTCCGACTTCTTGGGCTTTTCGGTGAAATTGACGATGCGCTGTTCGGCGTTGGTGGTCATGATGCCAAAGCGGAAGACCTCCTCAGGCGGCACGTGCATCACGGCCACGGTAAGATCAGCCGCCTTCGCCTCGTGGAAGCGCAGCAGGTCCCGGTAGTCTTGCTTGTAGATGTGGTCGCCCGAAAGCACCAGCACGCGGTCGCAGTCCGACTCGGCGATCAGGTTGCGGTTCTGATAGAGCGCGTCGGCCGTGCCGCGGTACCAGTCCTGGTCCTTGCGGCCGCGATAGGGCTGCCAGATCTGCACGCCGTTGGGTTGGCTGCGATTGAGGTCCCACGGCTCGCCGATGCCGATGTGCTGCATCAGCGAGTGCGGCCGATACTGCGTCAGCACGGCCACGCGATAGAGGCCGGAGTTGACGGCGTTCGACAGAGGGAAGTCAATGATACGATATTTGCCGGCAAAGGGGACGGCGGGCTTCGCCCGTTTCTCACCCAGGATGCTGAGCCGGCTGCCCTGGCCGCCGGCCAGGATCAAGGTCAGTACGTTCATAAGTCCTCCATGACGGGTAGAGTTAGCAACTGTTCCACAGTTGCTAACTCTTTGTGTTACCGCATCCGCTTGATCGCATTGATCAAGCCGTTTGTCGAAGCGTCATGCGTGTCAACCAGACCGTCCCCCTTCAGCTCTGGCAAGATCACCTTGGCGAGCTGCTTGCCAAGCTCAACGCCCCACTGATCGAAGGAGTTCACATCCCAGATGGCGCCCTGGGTGAAGATCTTGTGTTCGTAGAGCGCGATGAGCGAGCCAAGAACGGCCGGCGTCAGCTGAGGATAGAGGAAGGAGTTGGTCGGTCTGTTGCCCAGGAAGGTCTTGTGCACGACCAACTTCTCCAGGTCAGCCCCGTGCTTGCCTTCGGCCACCAGCTCAGCGCGCACTTCCTCCGGCGTCTTACCCCGCATCAGCGCTTCGGTCTGGGCCAGATAGTTCGAAAGCAGGATGGCTTGATGATCGCCGCGCGGGTTGTGACTCTGCGCCGCGGCCAGGAAGTCGCACGGGATCAACTTGGTGCCCTGGTGGATCAGCTGGTAGAAAGCATGTTGACCGTTGGTGCCAGGCTGCCCCCAGATGACCGGGCCGGTCGTATAATCGACGCGCGCGCCCTCGCGGGTGACGCCCTTGCCATTGCTCTCCATATCGCCCTGCTGGAAGTAAGATGGGAAGTGCACCAAGTACTGATCGTAAGGCAGAATGGCATGCGACTGGGCGTCGAAGAAGTTGTTGTACCAGATGCCCAACAGTCCCATCATCACGGGCAAATTCTGCGCGAAGGGCGCGGTGCGGAAGTGTTCATCCACGGTATGGGCGCCGCCCAGCAAAGCTTCGAAGTGGTCCATGCCCAGGTAGAGCGCAATTGAAAGGCCGATCGCGGACCACAACGAATAGCGGCCCCCGACCCAATCCCAGAACTCGAACATGTTCTTGGGGTCAATGCCAAACTTCGCCACCGCGGCCGTGTTGGTGGACATCGCGGCGAAGTGCCTGGCGATGGCGGCCTCATCGTGCGTCGCGGCCAGGAACCAAGCGCGGGCCGTCTGCGCGTTAGTCATCGTTTCCTGCGTGGTGAAGGTCTTGGAGGCTACCAGGAAGAGCACCGTTTCGGGGTTCACGAGCTTCAAGGTCTCGACCAGGTCCGTGCTGTCAACGTTGGAAACGAAGTGCACGCGTAGGGGCGGCCCTTGCGGCC
>DAISHS010000364.1:0-4183 GCA_036822415.1 Chloroflexota bacterium | reverse complement strand
GGCCTGGCCGTCGCCGTGCCGTGCATCGAGGTGCCCGTGCCATGACCTACGCCGCGATTGAATCCTCCGCGCAATCGGGCCGCCCGGTCGAGCTCTACGAATTCCTCTCGGGCGCCACCTATTACCGCTACACCAGCGCCGATGGCGACGTGGTCTACGGCGGCAATACCTACACCGCCGTCCCCATCGCGCGGGGCGCGGTTGAAGCGACCAGCGAAACGGCCCGCCTGGCGCTCGACATCACCTGCGCCCGTGACCTGCCGGTGCTCGGCCTGTTCGCGCTGATGCCGCCCGACCAGATCGTCGCTGTCACCCTGCGCCGCCTCCATGCCGGCGACGGCGAGGCGATCACGCTGTGGATGGGGCGCGTGTTGAACGTGACATTGAACAACGCCGCCGCCGAGGTCCACTGCGAGAGCGTCTATACCTCGCTCAAGCGCACCGGCCTGCGCCGGCTCTACCAGAAGGGGTGCCCGCACGTCGTCTACGGCCCCGGCTGCGGGCTGGACCGGGACGACTTCAAGGTGGTGCGCACGGTGTCCACGGTATCCGGCACGACGGTCACGGTCAGCACCCTGTCTGGCTATGCCGACGGCTACTTCGCCGGCGGCTATCTCGAATGGGAGTCGGCGACCGGCATCTTCGAGCGCCGCGCCATCCGCGCGCAGACCGGCGCTGCGCTGACCATCAGCTTTCCGCTGCCCGGCCTGGCGGCCAGTGCTTCGGTAAATCTCTACCCCGGTTGCGATCACAGCCTCGCCACCTGCGACGGGAAGTTCGACAACCGCCTCAATTACGGCGGCCAGCCGTACTACCCGGACAAAAACCCGTTCAACGGCGTGGCCATCTACTGAGGACGAATCATGTTTTGGGTCCAGCTCATCCTCCTTGTCGTTTCCTACTTCGTCAGCGCCGCGCTGGCACCGAAGCCGCCCAAGCCCAAGCCGGCTGCGCTCGAAGACTTCGACATCCCGGTCGCCGAGCAGGGGCGGCCGATCCCGGTCGTCTTCGGCACGGTCACGTTGACCGGGGCCAACGTGCTCTGGTACGGCGACCTGCGCACTACCGCGATCAAGGAAAAGGGCGGAAAGAAATGACCATCGTCACGCACCGCCACTGCCGCGAACTGGGCTACTGCAATCGCGGCCTGCGCGCCTGGTGCGCCAGCGAGGGACTGGACTGGTCCGAATTTTTGAGGCGTGGCATCGATGCCGAGATTCTGCGCGCGCGCGACAATGCCATGGCTACGCGCGTGATCTCGCACGCCGAAAAGGAGGCGCACCGTGGGTAGCAGCAAGAAAGTCACGGTCGGGTATCGCTACTACCTGGGGCTGCATTTCGGCCTCTGCCACGGCCCGGTCGACACGGTGCAGAAGATAGTCGTCGGCGAGCGCGACGCCTGGTCCGGAGAGCAGACTACAAGCGGCTCAGTGTCGATCAATGCGCCCAACCTGTTTGGAGGCGACAAGCGCGAAGGTGGCGTCGTGGGCACGCTCGACGTGCTGATGGGCGAGCCGACGCAGGTTGAGAACAGCTACCTGGTGAGCAAGATCGGCGCCGCCATCCCGGCCTTTCGCGGCATCCTCTCGGCAGTCTGGAGGGGCGGGCAGGTGACGGCGAACAACCCGTACCTGAAGCCGTGGGCGTTCAAGGTTCGCCGCATCTTGCAGGGCTGGTCTGGCGGGTCGGCGTGGTATCCGGAAAAAGCCACTGTCGGCGAGGCGACCTATCTCACCGAGCGCGGCGAGGACTTCGTGGACGGCGGGCTCGGGGCTTATACCCTGGCCGCCGGAAACATTGACGCTTTTCAGGTCGTCAGCACGCCCTACGGCTCCGGGATGCAGACGCGCAACGGCAGCGGCTATATGCCGCATCAGATCATCCGCCCGCTCGCGGTGCCGGGCAGCCTGGTCTCCTTGTCGGTCAAGTTCAACGTGCTGGCGCACGGGGTCGGCGAAGACAGTGGCGTGATTCTGTTTCTTGATACATCAAACAACATTGTTTTCAGTTTCAACAGCGGGCGCGAGCCGACCTATGAAGCCCTTCAACGCCCTAATGTTGCTTTCTGGGCAGAAGTCGGGTCGCCCGGCAATCCGATTGGCTCGGCGTCGGTGGCGACCAACGAGTGGTATCAGCTCGATGTCTCCTACCTGCCGACCAGCGGCGCGTTCTTCGCCCGCGTCACGCGCCTGAGCGACGGTTCGGTTCACGGCGAAATCACGCGCACCGTGAGCAACCGGCAGCCGATTGCGAAGCTGGCGTTCGTATCCGATGAAGCCGGCTCGGCCATCAGCACCGTGCCGGGAACAACCAATTTTGCCGACCTGCGCTATCTATTTGGCGATGGCTTCGTCGACATGAACCCGGCGCATATCGTTTATGAGTGCCTGACTAACCAGGACTGGGGCATGGGCTACCCAACAACGGCCATCGACAGCGCATCATTCACCGCCGCCGCCGATGCGCTGTTCTTTGAAGGATTCGGCCTCTCGATGCTGTGGAACCGGCAGGAAGCCATCGACCAGTTCATTGCCGTCGTGCTCGATCATGTCGGCGGCATCCTCTACGTCGCCCCGGCGTCTGGAAAATTCGCGCTCAAGCTGATCCGCGCCGACTACGACCGGGACACGCTGCCTGAATATGGCCCGGCCACGCTGGTTTCGGCAGAAAACTACCAGCGCCAGGCATGGGGCGAAACGGTGAACGAGATCACCGTCGTCTATACCGACGGTGCCACGGGCAAGGATTTCCCGGTTACCGTGCAGGACCTGGCCAATATTTCGGTTCAGGGCGGGGTCGTTTCTCAGACGCGCAACTATCCGGGCATCCGCAACGCCGGCCTGGCGGCCCGCGTCGCGCTGCGCGACCTGCAAGCCGGGTCGACACCGCTGGCCAGCATCAAGCTGACAGCCACCCGGGTGGCCTGGCAGGTCTTCCCAGGCGATGTCTTCCGGCTGTCCTGGCCGGAATACGGCATCGACGACGTGGTCTATCGCGCGCTCAACGTCAATCGCGGCACGCTGACCGAAGGGCAGATCGTCATCGATGCCGTCGAGGATGTCTTCGGCCTGCCCGACAATACATACATCGTCGAGCAGCCGGGCGGCTGGGTCGATCCGTCGAACGAACCGGCGGCTGCGCCTTACCGGAAAGTGCTGGAGGCGCCGTATTGGGACCTGGCGCGCAACCTTTCGGCGGCTGATCTTGATTACGTCGACGCCCTGTCCGGCTACTTCGAAACGCTGGCCGTGCGTCCGAGCGGCGACGCGATCAATTACGAAATCAAGGCCAAAGTCGGTGCGGCGGATTACGAAGCCGCCGGGAATGGCGACTTCTGCCCATCGGCGACGATTGTTTCGGCCTTGACCAAGACGACGACTGCGATCACGCTGACCAATGGCGTCGACCTCGATCTGGTCGCGGCGGGCGGCTATGCCCTCGTCGGCGACGAATATGTGCTGGTTTCCGCCATCGATGCGACGGCCGGCACGGCGACGATCTCGCGCGGTTTGCTCGACACCGTCCCGGCAGAGCACAGCGCCGGCGCCCGCATCTGGTTCGCCGACGGCAACCTTGGGTTCAGCACCACCGAATACGCCGATGGCGAAGTGGTTGACGTCAAGCTGCTGCCGGTGACCGGGCAGGGCGAACTCGATGTTTCGCTGGCTCCGGTCGATAGCCTGACCTTCGACCAGCGCCAGTACCGGCCCTATCCGCCGGGCAAATTGCGGGTCAATACCTCTGCTTACCCGGAGTGGATTCATGGCGACGCCGCGCTCGGCGTGACCTGGGCGCACCGCGACAGGCTTGCACAAACGGCTTATCTGGTCGAACAGGACGAGGCCAGTATTGGCCCGGAGGCATCGACGACCTACACGCTGCGCATTTACGGCGAGGAAGACGATCTGGGGAGGACGATCAGCGGCCTGACCGGGACATCCTACGATTACGCGATGGTAACCGAAGCGGACGATTTTCTGATTCCAGGCGATCCAATTGTCGACCCCTATTGGGCGAACCGGGTGCTGCTGGTCAAGTTCAACGGGACCAACGGATCGACCTCATTCCCGGATTCGACGCCGAATAACCGGACGCCGACAGTTTACGGCAACGCCCAGATTTCGACTGCTCAGTCCAAGTTCAATGGGGCCAGCGGCCTGTTCGATGGAACAGGCGATTACCT
>DAISHS010000363.1:1915-4217 GCA_036822415.1 Chloroflexota bacterium | reverse complement strand
TGATTATGGCACAGAAAAAGGTTACGGAAGCAGTGGTAGAAACAGCCGAAAAGGCCGTGGAAGTAGTCAAGACCGAAGTTGCCGAGACGACCGAGAAGGCAACGCCGCTTTTTGAAACAGTGCACCGTGTGTTGCTGGCAGGCGTGGGCGCCGTGGCGCTGACGACCGATGAAGTTCAGGATTTCGTGGATCGTCTGGTCGAGCGCGGCGAGATTGCCGAACGCGACGGCCGCAAACTGGTGAAGGACGTGCTGTCCCGCCGCAACGGCGCGGAGAAGCAGGTCGAGAAGGGTGTGGAGAACGCCTCCAACATGGTGGAAGAGCAGATCGAGAAGATCCTCAACCGCTTGAATGTTCCCACCAAGCATGACATCGAAGAATTGGGCAAGAAGATCGCCAACCTGACCAAGAAGGTGGATGATCTGAAGAAGACGCCGGCGTAAACAGCCGCCCCAGCCTATTTCCCTTGATGATACCAAACCAGGCCTGCGCTGCTGTAAGCAAGAGACAGCAGCCAGAAGCCTGGTTTGTTTTTTCCAGTCGGCTTTACGGCGGCGGCCAGCGCTTGACCGTCAACGGGTCGGCTTGCGCCGTGAACGGTCGGCCGCGCATCGAGGCAGAGAGGCGCTGACCGCTTTCTTGTTTTGTCCACGTTGGACACCCCTTCCGCTTTATGGTATACTCGCGCCCCTGGCCTCAACGGGCCGGGCAGCATTATCTGTCGAGTGGCGGGTGCTTGATTCCACGTCCAGTGGCCGCGCAGCTTCGCTGGCTGCTGGCGCCAACGTGCCTTCGTACACGTAGCACTCAACCCAGTGCACCGTCATGCGCGTTTTGGTCGTTAGTGATGAAGTCGAGCCTCACCTGTACGGCCCCGCAGCCGCCAGGCTACAGGGCGTCGTAGATGTTCTGGTCAGTTGTGGGGACCTTCCATTTTATTACCTGGAATACCTGGCGAGCGTTCTCAACGTTCCCAGTTATTTCGTCTTTGGCAACCACGGCTTCGAGCTGGAGCACCGCGCGGATGAAATCGGCATCGCGCATCCACGCGTAGGCACCAACCTGCACGGAATCACAGTCAACGAGAGAGGCTTGCTGATGGCCGGGTTGGAAGGGTGCATGCGCTACAACGCGAGGCCGCGCTTTCAGTATTCCGAAAGCGAGATGTGGCAGTGGGCGCTGGGCCTGGCGCCGCGCTTATGGTTGAACCGGCTGCGCTATGGCCGCTTTCTTGATGTGCTCGTTACCCACGCGCCGCCCCGGGGTATTCACGATCAACCGGACCGCGCGCACACCGGTTTCAAGAGTTTTTTGTGGCTGATGCGCACTTTTCGCCCGCGCTATCTCTGGCACGGCCACATTCATATCTATAATCGTAACCAGGTCGTAGCCACGCGCTATCACCAAACCGATGTCATCAATGTTTACCCTTTCCGGGTCATTGACGTCTAAAATAGCAATTCGAGAATTGAAGGCTGAGTCATTGGCATGGGCACACCGACGACAATCACGGTTTTTGGCAGTTCACGTTGTTCCGCAGACGCGGCTTGTTACGAAGAAGCACGTCAGCTGGGCGCGCTGCTGGCGCGCGCCGGCTATGCCGTGGCAAGCGGCGGTTACAATGGTACGATGGAAGCGGTCAGTCGCGGCGCGGCCGAGGCCGGCGGCCACGTCATCGGCGTCACCTGCACGGTCTTCACCAACAGCGTCACCAATGCCTGGGTGCGCGAAGAGCGCCGCACCACCGATCTGATGCAACGAATGACCGTCCTGGCCAGCGCCGGCGATGCCATCGTCGCGCTGATGGGCGGCGTCGGCACCCTGGCCGAAATAACCTATGTCTGGAATCTCCTGCAAATTGGGGTGATGACCCCGCGTCCCTTCCTGCTCCTCGGCGACACCTGGCAACCGATCATCGGCGCCATCCGCGCCTACAGCCACATCGGCTCATCGGTGGCCGGCCTGGTCGAGATCGTCGCCTCGCCCCAAGAGGTCCTCACGCGCCTGCAAGCCACGCTCCCATCCCCTCCTCGCCCCCTGGCGTAGCGCTTGGCGCACGCACGGGGGGCCGCACAAAAATACGCACGAGCACGTCGTTTTTTTTCGCACAGTGCATGCCGGAGATCGGAGATCAGAGGTCAGAGGTCGGAGATCAGAGATCAGAGGTCAGAGGTCAGAGGTCAGAGATCAGAGGTCAGAGGTCGGACGGCGCTTTGCACTTTGCACTTTGCGCTTTGCACTTTGCGCTTTGCACTTTGCACTTTACGTTTTGCACTTTGCACTTTACGTTTTGCACTTTGCA
>DAISHS010000363.1:0-1815 GCA_036822415.1 Chloroflexota bacterium | reverse complement strand
TACGTTTTGCACTTTGCACTTTACGTTTTGCACTTTGCACTTTACGTTTTGCACTTTGCACTTTACGTTTTGCACTCAACCCAAGGAGTTTCGTCATGGCAGAGGAATTAAGAATAACGCCGCGCGCGGAAGATTACTCGCGCTGGTATACGGATGTGGTGCAGCGCGCCGACCTGGCCGATTACTCGCCGGTCAAAGGCTGCATGGTCATCAAGCCCTACGGCTACACCCTGTGGGAAGCCATTCGTGATAGCCTGGATCGCCGCTTCAAAGAGACCGGGCATCAAAACGCCTACTTTCCGCTCTTCATCCCGATGAGCTTTCTGCAAAAGGAAGCCGAGCATGTGGAAGGCTTTGCGCCGGAGCTGGCCGTGGTCACGCATGGCGGCGGCAAGGAGCTGGAAGAACCGCTGGTCGTGCGTCCCACCTCAGAAACGATCATCGGCCACATGTACGCGCAGTGGATTCGCTCCTACCGCGACCTGCCGGTGCTGATCAACCAGTGGTGCAACGTGGTGCGTTGGGAGATGCGCACGCGCCTTTTCCTGCGCACGACCGAATTTCTGTGGCAGGAAGGCCACACCGCGCACGCCACCTACGAAGAGGCCGAGGCGGAAACCCTGCAGATGCTGAACGTCTACGCCGACTTTGCCATCAACGACGCGGCCATTCCGGTGATCCGCGGCGTGAAGTCCGCGCGGGAAAAGTTCGCCGGCGCGGACAAGTCCTACACCATCGAGGCGATGATGGGCGACAAGAAGGCGCTGCAATCGGGCACGTCGCACAATCTGGGGCAAAACTTTGCCAGGGCCTTTGACATTCAGTACCTGGACAAGGCCAACGTCCTGCAACACTGCTGGACAACCTCCTGGGGCCTGAGCACGCGCATGGTGGGCGCCATCGTCATGACGCATGGCGATGACCAGGGCCTGGTGCTGCCGCCGAAACTGGCGCCGTATCAGGCGGTCATCGTGCCGATCTGGCGCAAGGAGCAGGAGCAGGTGCTGGTGACGGAATCGGCCACTGCGCTGGAACGCGAGCTGAAAGCCGCGGGGCTGCGCGTCAAGCTCGATCTACGCGACAACTACTCGCCGGGCTTCAAGTTCAACGACTGGGAGATGCGCGGGGTGCCGTTGCGCGTCGAAATTGGGCCGCGCGACGTGCAGAACGGTCAGCTCGTCCTGGCTCGCCGCGATGTGCCGGGCCGTGAGGGCAAGCGCAGCATCGAGCGCGCCGGCGCCGCGGCCGCCATTCAGCAAACGCTGACCGAGATCCAGGCCAACCTGCTGGCGCGCGCCACCGCCTTCCGCGATGCCAACATCCTGGATGTGTCGTCGTATGCGGAGATGAAGGAAGTGCTGGATGGGCCGGGCGGTTTCTGCCGCGTCTGGTGGGATGGCAGCAGCGAAGATGAAGACCAGATCAAGGAAGAGACGAAGGCCACCATTCGCTGTTTACCGTTGGACCAGCCGGAAGGCAGCGGCGTTTGCTTCTACACCGGGCGGCCGGCGGCGCGGGTGGCGATTTTTGGGCGGGCGTATTAGGAGAAGAGATCGGAGGTCAGAGGTCAGAGGTCAGAGGTCAGAGGGCAGTGGTCAGTGGTCAGTGGGCAGAGGGCAGAGGGCAGAGGGCAGTGGTCAGAGATCGGAGATCGGAGCGTGCATGGCGAAGACTGAAAACCGAAGACTGAAAACTGAAAACCGAAGACTGAAAACTGAAAACCGGCCATAAATACGAACATCCCAGGCTGCCCGACCTGGGATGTTCATCGAAAAGGAGGAGAAGAAAGAAGAGATTCGATTCACGTCTTTGCTC
>DAISHS010000362.1:0-4261 GCA_036822415.1 Chloroflexota bacterium | reverse complement strand
CGGCACATTCGCCGCCGCCTGGATCAGCGCGGGTTCGCTCAGGTTGGCCAGGCCGGCCAGACCGGTCAACGCCAGGTGCAGCACGACCGCGATCAGCCCCCAGACCGACAGCCAGCGCGGGATCAGCTTCGACTGATACAACACCCCGTACAGCATCATGGCGCCAATCGGAAAGACCACCGCCGTGGCATTCGCGCTGATCTCGGCCGCCTTGCTGATGACCGCGCCCAGGGCTTGAAGTTCGGGCCCGGCCGGGCTGCCGGCGCCCGCGTATTCCTTGCCCAGAGCGACAAGCAGGAGCCAGCTGCCCACCACCCCCAGTGTTGTCACCGTCTCCAGCCCACTTCTGAACACGACATAGCCGATGGCCAGGGGTTCGTGGTGTCTCTTGAGGATTGGAAACAGGGCCAGGGGAATCAGGGCCAGCGCCAGGCCCATGGCCAGCATACAGAACGCCCCCAGGATCATCGGCGTGGACTGGGCCGCCACCCGGGCCAGGTAGTCGGGACCGCCAAGCACCGGCGAGACAAAGACAACGCTCAACACGCCCATCACCGTGCCGATGATGAACAGCGCGCCCACGAGGACTGCGGTTTTCCTGTCTGTTCCGTGGGGACTTCCCTTGATTGTGTCCATTGTTCCTCTCCCTGTTGTGATTGATTTTGGCGTAGGCGAGTTGCCTACGCCAACATGACGATCAGAATCAGTCCTTCACACCACCTGGCTGAGTGATCATCCTACCTGCTCTCTTGACCCGAAGGTAGCGCTTGGTCGTCGAAATGATCCACTGACTGTGTAGCGTCAGATGCACGGTGATCCCGAGCAGCCAGACCATTCCGAATACCACATGCAGGCGGCCGAACATGCTCACGCCGTTTTCACCGGCTGGAATCATCCAGTCGAGCGCGCCGAATGTGCTGCTGGCGAGGAAGGTGATCCAGATGAAGCGGTCCATCACTCGGTTCGAGCGTAGCTTCGCTGGCAGGGAGGCGATCCGGCGGCCACGCAGGGCTTTCAGCCAAAGCCGATGCCAGACGACGTGAAGGATGTTGCCGGCCGCGCTGACCAGTCCGAAACAAATGTGGGCAGTTAGCCAGAAATGACGGTTGAACCCCAGAAAGACGGCAGCGGTTTGATGGGGAATGAGCAGCCATAAGAGTACCCCGGTGTAGACTGTCGCCAGAGAAGTCACGAAGAGACTGACGTCCAGCCAGAAGTTGCGTTCGCTTTGTTTCATGGTTTATGCATCCTAGAGCGCGGTCACGATGAGTTGGATCCCGTAGGGGACCATTGCGATTGCCATCAGAATGGAGGCGCTGAGATTGATGATCTCCATTCCATCCGGTGTGGCCACCAGCAGCACGCCGATCAGAAAGAGGACGCTCTGCCAGTTTGGCAGCGCACCGGCCTGCAGCAGGCCCACTGCCTGGATCGCAGCCCCCACCGGCAGGAGCAGCACGCCCCACAGCAGCGCCATCCAGCCCTTTTTGGCAAACATCGCCCGCAAGCCCGGCATCATGGCGGAGAACTCCGCTTCCGGCACGGTGTCCAGCGCGCTCATGGTCAGGCACAGGGCGCCTTTGTCGGCTGCCAGGAAGATGGCGCCCAAGACGGCCAGCACGCCGCCGATCAATCCAACCCAGGCTGCGCTTCCCTGGCTCAATACTTTCATGAAGTGAAAGGCCATCACCACGAGGAGCGCCGTGTTGAGCAATACCAGGCTGTGCGCAAAGTGCAGCCATTGGCTCCGCCGCGCCCGCCAAATGAGTTCTTCGGGCTTGAGCAGCCGTGGTTTCAACAACCCGGGGTGAACGGAAAATGCGAAGACGAAGATCAGCGGGAACAGGATGAACGCTGCCCCAGTACCGATTTGCAGAACTTGTGAGAAAAGACTTTGGTTCATTTTTCCTCCCTTTTTGAACGATCTTGATGAGTCTCATTAAGCTGGGCCTGGTTGACCGAGACCAATGACATTCCCAAGTCACGCACCTTTTTGAGCAGCCCATGCAGTGCAGTCTGGTCAACCACCGGGCCGGTTAGAAGCGTATCGCCGTTTTCTGCTAGCGTGATGGTCAAGCCATCGAACCAGTCTGTCCATTGACTGTTAATATGGCCCTTGAGTCGGATTTCATAGGACTGAGCATTTGAGCTCGGTGCGTTGATGTTTCTGTGTCTCATATTTTTCTCTCGTGGTTGATCCACCCATAAGATAGCGCCGGAGGTGGTGAGGCGTCATCACCACATGATGTGATTGAGGTGGTGATTGTTGGCGGAAAACAAAAAAGCTCCAGCAGGTGATTGGTGACACCTGCCGGAGCCTGGGTTGGTGATTTCAGGCCAGCTAGAGCAAATCGAGTTCCTCGGCGCGGCGCACAGCCGCCCGCCGGTTGTTGACCCCCAGTTTATTGAAGATGTTCTTGGTGTGAGTGCGCAAGGTGTTGAGCGAGACGATCAATTGGCCGGCAATTTCGGGGCCGCTTAGTTCGCTTCGGAGCAGCTTGAGCACTTCCAGCTCACGTTCGCTCAAAGGTTCGACCATGTTAGATTCTTGAGGGGCGATTTTTGATCGGGGAATGAATTCCAGCGCTGGCGGGAAAGCAGCCAGGAGTTTATTCACATAACTTGACAGAGGGTCAATGCTCGTGCGACCCTGTTTTTCTATCATTGCGCTGAGATGCAAAATCGTCAATCGCATTGGCTCGCCTTCGTCAACAAAGATCCGGATGAAACCGCCCGGCTCCGCCAGCGCCAAAGCTTCGCTCAACACCTGCACAGCCTTGTCCTTCTCGTCATGCCCGGCGTAAGCGACTGTCTGTAGAATCATCCCCTTCAGCCGTTCATCCTGCCAACCTTTTGCTTCCATCTGCCGCAGCAATGGCTGCAGCACAGCCAGCGCCGCGGTTGGGTCGCCCTGGGCGATGCGCACGCGCGCCTGGCTGAGCGGGAGGTCATATTGCCGGGCCAGTTGCGCGGCGGCGACGGCCTGGCCTTGTCGAAGCAGGGTCAAGACCTGGATGGCGGCAATCTCCGGCAGCCGCTGGGTGAAGTTCTTTTGGCGCGCAGACTGCTCGGTCTGCGCCAACATGGCCGCCGCACCACCTGCATCTCCCCGGGCCAGTTTCAGGCGGGCCAGGAACACCTCGCAGGCAATGAATCGGTCAATCGCAGGGTCGTACTGCCGCGCCAGTTGCAGGCTCTGCTGGGCGTGCTGCTCGGCGGCCTCCAGATCGTCCCATTCATAGGAAATACGCGCCAGGCCGAGATAGGCCTGCCAGGCGTGGGGCCGCGGTGGATCGCCGAAAAGTTGCAGGGCATGCTGGTAGGTTTCAGCCGCCTGGTGGAGTTGATTCTCGCTTTCTTGTATGTATCCCAGATCGTTGGTCGCCAGGCTGGCGGTGAAGATATTGCCGCACTCCTGGCCTAGCCTTATGGATTCCACATAGGACTGACGGGCGGCGGCGCGGTCCCCCTGCAACATGTGGGCAAACCCCAGCGTCCAGTGAACAGTCGCGCGAGAAGACAGGTTTTTGGGGTGTAGATACTCCAGGGCGCGGCGCGACTGGGCAAGAATGGTTTCAATCTGATGCTGAGTGAGAGCCAATATCGCCCTGGCGCTGGCAATTTGCCCGATCAGGTTGCGGGCCTTGTCGTCGGCCTCGACGCTTTGCAGAGCATGTTCAGCAGCCTGCAGTTTCTCTTCCACACCGGTCGTTTGTCCGCTAAACAGCGAAGACAAGGCTGACCTCACCCACAATGATGGCCTGACATCCAGCACAGTCCTCGGCAGGGACTCCAGCCAGTCCAGCATCGCAGCCACGCCACGAAAGGGCAGGTGCAGACCCTTTCCATCTATCAACCGCTCAGCGCGTTCCACATCACCGACGACTGCCGCGTGCTGAAACGCTTCGATTTCCAGGCCATGGTCTTCATACCACTGGCTGGCGCGAATGTGAAGCTCGGCGATTTCAGCGGCGGTGAGGCTCTGGCCCAGCCGCTGGCGCAGCAGTTCGGCAAAGAGATGGTGGTAACGGTACCAGCGCCGCTCGTTGTCCAGGGGGACGATGAACAGGTTGGCGCGTTCGAGATACTCCAGGGTTTCCTGTCCGGCAGCAGCGGAAGAAGCCAGGACGGCGTCGCACAGCGGCCCGCACAGGCGGTCGAGAATGGAGGTGCGCAGCAAGAACGTCTGCACGCGGGCCGGCTGCCTGGCCAGGACTTCTTCGACCAGGTAATCCAGCACGAAACGATCGCTGCCGGTGAA
>DAISHS010000361.1:0-4266 GCA_036822415.1 Chloroflexota bacterium | reverse complement strand
TAGTATAGCACATCGCGGCCGCTTTGCCAGAAAAAACAGGTCGGATTCTCGTCTGGAATCCGACCTGTGTGAGACCACTGACGGCCCAGCCGTCAGACGTGACGGGCTACTGCCACTTTTCCAGCGCATCCTTGACCGCGGCGCAGAAGGCATCGGCCGTCGCGCCGTCCAGAATGCGATGATCGTAGCTGAAGCCCAGGGTGGTCATGGGCAGGAAGGCCAGGTAATCGCCCACGTTGGGTTCCAGGGGACTGCCCTTGCTCACCACCACGGGCCGCTTCTCGATCGCCCCCACGCCCAGGATGCCGGCCTGGCCGTTGAGGATGACCGGCGTCTGGAAACGGCTGCCCGAAGTGCCGTAGTTGGTCAGGGTGAAGGTGCCGCCCTGCAGATCATCGGCGCGCAGCTGATTCTTGCGCGCGCGCTCGGCCACATCGTTGACCGCGCGCGCCAGGCCGAGGAGGTTCAGGTCGCCCGCGTTCTTGATGACCGGCACGATCAAGCCGCCGATGCCGTGTTGATCGGCAGGCAGAGCCACGGCCAGGCCAATGTGATAGTTGCGCTTGATGATCAGCCCCTCGTCGGTCCAGGTCGAGTTGGCGGCCGGTACGGCTTTGAGCGCGGCCAGAATGGCCTGGATCAGATAGGCGGTGACGGTCAGGTTGACGCCAGCGGCCGCAAACTCCGCCTTGTGCGCCTTGCGGTGCTCCAGCACGGTCGCCATGTTGACGTCCCACATCGTGGTGACGTGCGGGATGCTGAACGCCGCCTGCGTGGTGTTGCGCGCCACCACCTGGCGCATGCGGTTGTGCGCCACGAACTCCTCATTGGCCTGCAGTTTGCCTGGCGCAGGCGCAGGCACGGGCGCGGGTGGGGCCGCTGGCCGCGGCGCTGCCGGTGCGGTTGGTGCGGGCGGGGTCGCTGGCGCGGGAATTGGCGGCGGCGGCGCGCTGATGGGCGCGGCGCGCGGGGCCACCACCACCGGCTTGCCGCTCGTGCGACTGGCGATCGCGCTCAGGATGTCGTACTTGGTGAGCGCACTGAGCGGCCGCCCGGCCGCAACCTCACGCAGGTTGATGTGGTTCTCCGTTGCCAGGCGGCGTACGACCAGCGAGGCGATGTCGCGCAGATCGGCCTCCAGGCCAGGCGCTGAGGCCGGCGCGGCCGACGTTGGGGCCGGCGCGGCGGCAGCTGGCGCCGGGGCGGCCTGGCGCGCCGCTTGGTAGGCCAGCACATCTTCCTTGGTCACCTGCCCGCGCAGGCCGGAGCCTTTGATGCTGCCCAGGGCGAGGCCCAAATCTTCGGCCATGCGCCGCGCCACCGGTGTGGCTGACGACGACTCGCCGGCGCCTTCGGCCACGGCGTTGGCGGCAGCTGGCGCAGGGGCGGGCGCAGAGGTTGGCGCGGCCACCGTTTCGCCCGCCTCACCAACCAGGCCCAGCACGGGATCGGCCGGCAAAAGCTCACCGTCGCTGAAGTTCAATTGCAGGATGACGCCGCCCACGGTGGCCGGGACTTCGGTGTCAACCTTGTCCGTGGCAACCTCCAGCAGCACGTCGCCTGGCTTGATGGTGTCGCCCACCTTGACCAGCCAGCGCGTGACGATAATGCCATCAACTCCTGACAGTTGGTCAGGAAAGCGTAGTTCTGTCGCCATGGTGTTACTCCTTGTGCGCGGCTGCGGTGACGCCCAACATCTCCAGGACGCTGGCTTTGATCTGGCGCTTGCGCGGCAGAATTTCTTCTTCCAGGGTCATCGAGACCGGAATCGAGACGGGCGGCGCGCCCAGGCGGCGCGCCGGCGCTTTCAGCAGCTCCGGCGCTTCTTCATAAACTCGCGCCACCACTTCGGCCCCGATACCGTTCATCGCGTACGACTCATGCACAGCCAGCAGCCGGCCTGTCCTGGCGACCGAATCGAGCACGGTTTCCATGTCCAGCGGCACGATGCTGCGCAAGTCCACCACTTCGACCTCGATGCCGTACTCTTTGGAAAGCTCCGTCGCGGCTTCCAGGGCCTGCAACAGGCAGTAGCTGAAGGTGGCGATGGTCAGGTCGCGGCCGGGGCGTTTGATCTCGGCCTTGCCGATCGGCACGGTATATTCCACGCCGGCCGCCGGCACCTCGCCCTTGGTGAAATAGAGCAGCTTATGCTCCAGGAAGACCACCGGGTTATTGTCACGAATGGCGGAGACCAGCAGGCCCTTGGCGTCATACGGCGTGGAGGGCGCCACCACCTTCAGGCCAGGATAGTGGGCCAGGCTGCTTTCCACCGACTGGCTGTGCTGGGAACCGTAGCGCTTGCCGCCGCCTTGCTGGCCGCGGATGACCATCGGCGCCTGCACCAGGCCGCCGTACATGTAGTGCATCTTAGCCGCCTGGTTCAGGATTTGATCCGCGCAAACCAGGAAGAAGTCCATGTACATCAATTCGCACACCGGCCGTAGACCGGTCATCGCCGCGCCCACCGCCATGCCGATGAAGGCTTGCTCGCTGATGGGGGTGTCGAGCAGGCGCTTGGGGCCAAATTCCTCGAATAAGTTACGGGTGACGCGGAAGAGGCCGCCGTAGCGCCCCACGTCTTCGCCGATCAGAAACACGTTGGCGTCACGCTGCATTTCTTCGCGTAAGGCCTCGTTGATGGCTTGAATATAAGTTGTTGTTCGCATCGCCATTTAGTTGACTCCTTGCGCCGCTTCAGAGGGCAAACACGTCGGTGTAGGCCTCGGATAGATCGGGCCACGGGCTTTTTTCGGCAAATTCCACGGCCGCCTTCACCTCGGCCTCGACATCCTCACGGATTTGCTGCATTTCGGCTTCGCTGACGCCGCGTGCCGTCAACTTATTGGTCAGGACGACCAGCGGCTCATGCTGGCGCTGATATTCGATCTCTTCGGGGGTGCGGTAGGTTTCCAGGTCGCCGGCCATATGACCGGAGAGCCGGTAGGTCAGGCCTTCGATGAAGGTGGGGCCTTCGCCCGCGCGCGCCCGCGCCGCGGCCTGCGCAATGGCCGTATAGACCACTTCCACGTCATTGCCGTCAATCTGCGCGCTGGCCATGCCATAGGCGCGTGCGAAAAGGTACATTTCCAGCGGCGCGGAGGTGCGGTAGGTTGGCGTCATTTCCGAGTAGCGGTTATTCTCGCAGTAGAAGATGAGCGGCAGCTTCCATTTGCTGGCGATGTTGAGCGTTTCGTGCATGACGCCTTGGAAGATAGCGCCTTCGCCGAAGAAGGTGATCGCGACGCGATCTTCGTTGCGCAGGAAACTGGAGAGGGCCAGGCCGGCGGCGTGGGGCACTTGCCCCCCCACGATGCCGTTGCCGCCGTAGAGTCCCAGGCTTGGCTCCATGAAGTGCATGGAACCGCCCTTGCCTTTGGCGAAGCCGGTGACGCGACCCAGCACCTCAGCGATGGCGACCTGGGTGCTCATGCCGCGGGCCAGGGCGTGATGGTGGCCGCGGTACGTGTGTGTGATGTAATCGTCGGGGCGCAGGGCGGCTGCCATTCCCACCGCGCTGGCCTCATGGCCAATGGCCGTGTGCATGGCGCCGCCGATTTTACCTGAGACGGCCATATCGAGGAGAGACTCCTCGGTGCGTCGAATGAGCACCAGGGTGCGGAACATCGCCTTCAACTGCTCGGTTGGCAGTTGCACGACATCCAACTTGGTGTCCGCGCCGGATGACCAGAGATTTGTGGTCAGCGAATTGGACATAGACATTTCCTTCCCGTTTTTTGATGGTTGTTCAATGGGACAATAAAAAGCACAGAAGTCTACGGTTTGTGTTAGACTTCTGTGTCTCGAAATCGTTTTCGTACCCGCCCGTTGTTTGGACACCCCTGGCGCGCGGGCCTGACACGAACGACGGACAAAGAGAGTACAAAGTTGAGGTTATTATACTCATGTCGGGCGTGATGGCAAATACATTCCACCCGAACGGGTAGTCTGCTACCTACCCGTTTGCCAAGCGCGGTCGCCCCGTCCGCGCGCCATCGAGGCAGGAAACGCGCGCCGGGCCTGACCTGACCGGGGCCGGCGCGCGGCCCGTTGACCTGCTGGCCTGGTTACGCCCGATGGACTGCAAACTCCGCCGGCGAGTGGCCGCAAGCGGCCAGGAGCTTGCCCACTACCTGCATAACCGACTTGGCGCTCTGGTTGGCTTCGACCCATAGCGTGGCGATGGAAACGGCGGGGTGCATTTCAGTTTTGGGGTGTAGTCCACGCAGGTGGACTTGGCAATCGTTGCAGCGACTTGCAGTCGCC
>DAISHS010000360.1:0-4275 GCA_036822415.1 Chloroflexota bacterium | reverse complement strand
CTCGACAACTCCTTCTATGTCGACTATGCTGCGCTCAGACTTATTGATTCATCCCTTGTAAACCGAGACATTGACAGAGATACGTCACCCGTGTTATACTGCATACAGGTTCCGAATCTATCGCCCGCCTCTGACCCGAAAGGAGAGATCTGATGAACCACTCTCTGTTTGTGAGTCGCTCGCTAACGGCCCTGTTTTTGTTGATCGTCGCCTGCCTGGCGGCAACAACCGGCTTACCATCGCACTCAGCTGCCGCCCCTCCACCTCCACCGCATGTGCTGACACTGCCTATGCAGGAAATCCCGTTTCGCGCCACGGAGCCATCCTCCGTTGCACCATCATCAGATAACCTTCTACCTGATGATCTTGCTGCCACCAGCAGGATCGTTTTTCAATCGTATCGCGACAACAATTGGGAAATCTACACCGCGCGCGGTAATGGCGGCTATCCCGTGCGTTTGACCTATGACGTGGCCCCTGACCTGGCGCCTCGCTTGGGGCCAGCCGCGCTGCCATACGCGTTCACATCACGACGTACCGGCGCCTACGAAATTTTCGTGGCGAACATGGACGGCAGCGGACCGTGGCAAATCACGCCCAATGGCGGGGATGACGCGGGCGCAGCCTGGTCATTTGATGGGACCCGTTTTGTGTATGAGAGTTATGTTGGCGGCCAATGGGACGTTTTTATCATCAATGTGGATGGCAGCAACCCACAACGCCTGACCAACTCGCCAGACTACGACGGCGCGGCCGCCTGGTCGCCTGATGGGACGAAAATTGCCTTTACGTCGCGCCGTAACGGTGAATTGGGTATCTGGGTGATGAATGTGGACGGCAGCGGGCAGACGCGACTTTCGACACAGCCTGCGGCTGAAAACCCGACCTGGTCGCCTGACGGAACGAGAATTGCCTTTGACGCGGACAGCGATGGCGACACCTGGCACGAAATTTGGGTCATGAACGCCAACGGCAGCAATCCACGGCGCCTGTATCGTCCTGAGGATGAAAAAACGGATGCCTTGACTCCCAGTTGGTCACCGGATGGCCGCTACATCGCGTTTATGTATCTCTCCTGGATCGAGTATGAGGGTCAGTGGTATTGGACGAGTTCCCGCCTCAGAGCGCTGGACAGCGTTCAACCCTGGGCGCCGCCAGTTTTCCTCGGCAACGGCGATCGCGACTGGCGCCCCGACTGGCAGGCGCTTGATCTGACCGCGCCTACGTCGAACATAGAGCCGCTTCCGGTGCAATCCCCCTACGCGTTCACCGTTCGCTGGTCGGGCAGCGACCAGGGCCGCTCCGGCATCTTAAACTACGTGGTGCAGGTGAAGGATAATGACAATGGGTGGAATGTCTGGCGAGACAGGACAACAGCCACGTCGGCTGTTTTTTTCGGAGACGGCGGCCATGTGTATAGTTTCCGCAGCCAGGCAAACGATCGTGCTGGGAATACCGAAGCCTGGCCCACAATGCCAGACGCCATCACGACGGTGGAAGGGTCGGCGCCAGTCACATCCGTAGATCCATTACCGGAGTATCTACGCAATGGCAATGTCATTACATGGAGCGGTACGGATCCGGGCGGTTCTGGGATTCACACGTACGACGTTCAGTACCAGGTTATAAACGGCGTGGATGCCCCTTTGGCTGGGAATGCTTGGGTAGACTGGCAAGTCCGCACGGCGGCCAGGGGCAACTCATTTGTTGGCACACCGCTGCAAACTTACGCGTTTCGCTCACGCGGTCTCGATCGCGCGAGGAACCGGGAGGAATGGCCGTCAGGTAATGGAGATGCAAGTACGACCCTATACTCGTGGGGCATCAGCGGCGCGGTGAGGGACAATCGCGGCGTGCCAATTGTAGGCGCTGCCATTAACACAACGCCGGCCGCGTTCAGCGGATTCGTCACTGATCCCAACGGCGCTTATCAAGCGTATGTTGGGAACTCCGCAGCAGCTTATGCCGCTTCGTGGAGCAAGCTGGGCTATGGCGTTTTGCCCATGACGCACTTTGGCGCTGACGCCGATGTGGTACTCGACGCGGTGTTGCCGCCTCTCGATCAAGCCTTGCGCAATGGAGACTTTGAACAGCCGACGCTTACACCCTGGACAGATTCGGGCGTGATCCCGATCTCCACAACGGTACAAGTCGAGCATACGGGTGATCGAGCTGCACTCCTCGGTTGTTCACCGCTGCAATTCTCAACCTCAACCAATATCTCTACCAGTTCAAAGCGATCGGTCACGCCGGCTATGAAGATGGACCAAAACGGCGTGTTGCATGTGGTGTGGGTTGAGCTGTATGAGGATTCTGATGCCATGGGAGAAATTTTCTATGCACAACGGAATCTAGCTGGCTCATGGTCAACACCGCTTCGCATCTCAACCACCGCCGGAGCCAAATCGAAGCCACAAATCGGCGCCGATGATCAAGGCGGCTTGCATGTGATATGGGCGGAGAACACCAATCAAAAACGCACCATCTATTACAGGTTCAGATCGCCAACCGGTGTCTGGTCAGCCCCCCAGGACTACGTGGGAAATTCGAGCCTGGGTTATTTTGAGATACCACGCCTGGCTGTGACGCCCGCCGGAGTTGTCCATTCGATATGGTATTCCGACGCGCAAGGTGCTTCCGGCCTTTACTACGCATTTCGCAGTACTAATGGCATCTGGTCTCCCATCGTGCGACTTGCAGCAGCTGGCGAGAGAGCGCAGTTGATACAAGGGACGAATGGCGCTTTCTATGTGGCATGGGCGGAACAGCTTACGTCTATTTTCTACAAGCAACGACGGACTGATGGAACATGGACGGAAGTGCAGCGAGTACCCATAGAACCATATTCAAATGTCCTGTCATTCAGCATGTTCGTCGGTTCCGATGCGACGGTCTATGTCGTATGGACGACTTACGCTTACATGGTGTTGTACACGGAGCGTCGCGTCAATCAGGAGTGGCTGCTTCCGGTTTTGATGCCGTGGGCAGGCTATTTCACCCTTGTTGCTGACGAAGCGGGCATCGTGCATGTCGTCTGGCTGGATAACGCGGGTCACATGTATTACAGCCGCAAGATTGGCCCTGATTTGTGGACCCCTCCGGCCGCTGTCTGGCCCTCAGAGCGGGCTGTTGCCGTTTCCCATAGGCTTATACGCGACCAGCAGGACCACATCTACCTTGTTTGGCGAAGTGCGATTGATGGCCACATCTACTATACGCGTCTCTTGGATAATCAGGTCTGGGCTACTCCGGTCAAGGCGTCACCTGGGCATGACCCGGTAGGAGATTATCTCTTCACCATCGCCCCATCAGGCATGGGTAACCTGGTTTGGGTAAGTTACCCCAGCGGGTCGGCATCGGAAGACTTGTTTTACGCGGGCACGCCCCTGGCCACTCGGACCGCTAATGCCACCCTGAGCCAGACGGTCACGGTGCCTGTCACCATGACAACGGCAACACTTTCCTTCTTCTACAAATTAGGTGCGACGGCGCCGGCTGGAGACCGCTGGTTGAGCGTGACGGCCAATGATGGGATCAACACGTCAACGGTCTTTTCCACAGCCAACCCCGTCGCCGAATGGACCCATCGCTGGTTTGGCCCCTTGCCCTGGGCCGGCAAAACCATCACGCTGAGCTTCAACCTGCACGACACCGCCGGTGGGCCTTGCGCGTGGGCATACCTGGATGACGTCAGCCTCGGCTCAGCCTACCCTGATCTGTGGCTTAGCCTGGCCGGTCCTCTCAGCACGACCCCCGGCGCAACCTTGATTTACACCATGACCTACGGCAACCGCGGCGGCGCCACAGCGGTCGGCGCGACGATAAGCGACACGCTGCCCGCCGGCCTGACCTTCATCCGCGCGAACCCGCCGCCGAGCGCAACGTTCCCCGCGCTGACCTGGAATCTTGGCAATTTGGCGGCGCGCAGCGGGCCATTCACGATCATGATTGAGGCGAGGGTGCCGCCCACCGCAACTGCGGGCAGCCTGGTCAACCTCGCGACCATGGTCGGCATCACCCCGGAAATCGAGCGAGGCAACAACACCGCGACAACGACAACCGCCGTGACCGGTAAGGTTTTTGCGCCACTCTACGTGCGCGCCAGGCGCTAGATTCCTGCGCCCGCGCCGCCAAGCAGCCCCGTGTTTCTGACAAATGCCGGCTGAGCCTTTGACTCAGCCGGCATTTAGGATTGCCAATCTCGTTTCTGCCTTTCTCCCTTCGCTCCCTGCTATGGTATAATACCGCCATTGCTTGCCCAGCCCTAGCGCGCAG
>DAISHS010000359.1:0-4316 GCA_036822415.1 Chloroflexota bacterium | reverse complement strand
AGCGGCGCCAGACAAAGGACACGACCCACAGCATGATCACAGCGCCGAACACGCCCGGCGCCCAGGCGCCAGCCCGCTCAAGGAGCAGACCGCCCGCGGTCGGCGCCAGCACGCGCGTGACGCTCTCGACCGAGGCCGCCAGGCCCAGGGTGCCGCCGATTTCCTCCGGATAAACCGCCTTCGTCAGCGCGCTGCTGAGCACGGTGTTCAGGATGCCGCCAGAGACGGCGGTCGGGATCAGCACGAGCAGCAGAACCGGCACGTTCGGGGTGAGCGCCCAGCCGAGCAAAGAGACCGCCATGATCGAGACGCTGCCCATGATCAGCCGCCGATCGCTGAAACGGGTGGTCAGGCGACCGACGCCGAAGCCCTGCACGATCACGGAGAGCACGCCGACGTAGGTCAGAATGAAGCTTGTGCTGCGCACGTCGAGGTTCAGCCGGTACTGCGCGTAAAGAGCAAAGACCGATTGGAAGATGGCAAAGGCCAGGCCAAAGAAGAAACGCACGTGCAGCAGCGGGCCAACGCGCGGCCGGCGCAGCGCGGCCGAAAGGGATGACAATGAAAATGCGGCCCGTGGGCGCGTCGTCAGCGCGGCGCGCTTCTCCGCGGTGAGCGATTCCGGCAGGAAGAAGAACACGGAGATCAGGTTGATGAGGGCGAGGCCCGCGGCGGCAAAGGAGGGCACGGCAAAGCCATAGGTGCTGAGGAGACCGCCGGCGGCCGGGCCAAGAATGAAGCCGAGGCCAAACGCGGCGCCGATCATGCCCAGGCCCTTGGCGCGGTTCTTTTCGTCAGTCACATCGGTGATGTAAGCCTGCGCCACGGTGATATTGCCGCCGGTGATGCCATCGAGCACGCGGCTGATGAACAGGACCAGCAGCGAACCGCCGACGCCGAGCAGGATGAAGCCGATGAGCGTGCCAAAGATGCTGACCAGCAGCACCGGGCGCCGACCAAAACGGTCGGACAGGCGGCCCAGGATCGGCGCGCCGATCATCTGCGCGGCGGCGTAGGAGGCCACCAGGAGACCCACGATCGTGGGCGTCGCGCCGAAAGTTTCGGCGTAGTAGGGGAGCAGCGGCAAAATCAGGCTGAACCCAAGCATGTCCACCAATACGACCAGAAAAATGGTTGTCAGACGACTCTTTTGCATCACAATTCCACCTCGATCAAAAACAAAAATCCCGCCCCGATCGCGCAGCCAAAGACGCTGCGTGCGCCGGGCACGGGACTAAGACGGACGGGGGCGGCGGCGAGTCACAGGCTTGAGACAAGCGCGGTGTCTGGTTTCGCGCTTAGGCGGGCAGCGCGCGGCCGGAGGCCGTTTCAGTCCGCCGCGCGATCTCGCGAATCATGCCGGAAAATATCAGCGCATGCAGCGGGTACAGTGCGTACCAGTAGAGCAGGCCGAAGAGGCCTTTGGAGGCGAAGAAGGCGGTTTGCACCAGGCGCGTGCGGCCGTCGGCCTGCGGTTGCGCCTCGAACTGCAGCCAGGCCAGGCCGGGTACCTTCATCTCCGCGCGCAGGCGCAGCAGGCGCGGGGCTTCCACCGTCTCGACGCGCCAGAAATCGAGCGCATCGCCCACGCGCAGGTCATCGGGATGGCGGCGGCCACGGCGCAGCCCCACCCCGCCGATCAGACGGTCGGCCAGGCCGCGCAGCTCCCAGGCCCAGTTGGCGTAGAACCAGCCCCGCCCGCCGCCAATGCCGCTGAAGGTGCGAAACACGGCTTCTGCGGGCGCATTGACGATGCGCTGGCGCTGCTCGATGAAGATGCCTTCCTGTTCGGTGAAAGCGACCGGCGCATCGTCGCCCTGGCTGCTGACCAGGGCATCCTTCCAGGAAGTCTGCACCTCGCCGGCATCGAGCCGCGCCAGGGCATAGCGCAGCGCCGTGGCATAGCCCAGCGGCCGGATCACAGGAAAGAGACGGCGCGCGCGGTCGTCGTGCACGATTACTTCGTTGCGCAGGCCCTGGATCAGCGGGCGCGCAATCACGGCCGGCACCGGCGTCACCCAGTGCACCCAGTACGACGAGAGGCGCGGGGTCAGCACCGGCACCGGCAGCAGCCAGCGGCGCAGGCCGCGTGCCCGTGCATAGCCGGTCATCATTTCGCCGTAGGTCAGCACATCCGCGCCGCCGATTTCAATGATGCGGTCGGCGCTTTCCGGTACGCTGAGGGCAGAGACGAGATAGTTGAGCACATCGCGGATGGCGATCGGCTGCACGCGAGTATAAACCCAGCGCGGGCAGATCATGACCGGCACGCGCTCGGTCAGGTAGCGGATCATCTCGAAGGAAAGGCTGCCCGAGCCAACGATGATTGCGGCGCGAAACTCGGTCACCGTGGTCGTGGCAGGCGATGACGCGGGCGGCGCGCTGGCGGCGCGCAGGGCATCGCCGGTCGCCTGGCGCGAGCGTAAGTGCTGCGACAGGTCGGTGCTGGCGTCGCCTAGGCCGCCGAGGTAGATGATGCGCGCAACGCCGGCCGCGCTCGCGGCCTGGGCAAAGTTGCGCGCGGCGGCGATGTCGCGCTCGTGGAAATCGGGGCTGTCGCTCATGCTGTGCACCAGGTAGTAGGCCGCGGTGATCCCCTGCATGGCCGCCGGCAGCGTGTTTGCCTGCAGCACATCGCCCCGCACCACCTCGACCTGCGGCAGCCAGGCGCGGCCCTGTAAGCGCGCCGGATCGCGAGTCAACACACGCACCTGATGCCCGGCTTCCAACAAAAGCGGAATCAGGCGCCCACCGACGTAGCCGGTGGCGCCCGTGACCAAGAGATGCTGCCTGATAGTCATGCAAAAAGCTCCGTCAACGATTGTTTGCTGCGTTCGATCTGCAGCCAGGCGGCCAGGAGGCCGGCCAGGGGCGAGTCCGCATCCGTTTCGTGCAGCTCGACATAGCTGGCGTTCAATTGACCAAAGTCCTCTGGCGTCATGGCAAAGAGCCAGGCGCTGGCGTCGGTTTCCTCCGCAGCAAGCGCCGCCTCTGTTTCTGGCGAAGCAAGATCATCTGCGGCTGGCTGCTGACTGTCGTCCATGCCTTCACCTCTTCTTCTCATGCCATAGGCTTTGCAATCATCCAGGGGAGCGATGCTCGCAGGCCGCCCACCAGCCTGCGCCCCAGGGAATTTATGCCCCGCACGCGTTGTTGACCACGCGCCCCGCCCTCTTCAGACGAGCGGCGCTGACAAACGTCACCTCACGCGCAACCCTTGTCAGAGCCGCTCAGCGCGTCGGCCGCTGTCGTTTGCCCGCAGCGCGGGTCTGCATTATGATCTACGCAGCTCAGCGCGGCTAGCTTTCCCAGAAGTTGATCGCTCTGATGGATGCGCCAGGAGGATTATGTCAAATACATCGGCTCAAACGCGCGGTTATGCCCTGGTGCTGACCGCGGCCGCGCTCTGGGGTACGCTGGGCTTATTCTACAAAACCTTGCTGGACCGTTTCGGCCTGACCCCCCTGGCCGTGGCGTCGTACCGCAGTTTGCTGGCCGGCCTCATTCTGCTCGTCGTGCTTGCGCTGCGCAGCCGCCGGCTGCTGGCGGTCAACCGCCACGATCTGCCGCTGCTCGTCGCGTACGGCGTGTTCGGTGTGGCCGGCTTCTTTGTCGCCTACGCCTACGCCATTGACCTCGTGGGCGTCGCGGTGGCGGCCGTGCTCCTCTACACCGCGCCGGCCTGGGTGGGACTGATTGCCTGGCGCTGGCTGGGCGAGGCCATGCACCGCCGCCTGCTCATCGCCCTGGCGCTGACGTTGATCGGATGCGTGCTCGTTACCGGCTTATACGATGTGGGGCATTTGCGCCTGAATGGCCTGGGGGTTTTAGCCGGACTGGGCGCCGGCCTCGGTTATGGGCTGTGGAGCGTTTTCAACAAAGTGGCCGTGGCGCGCTATTCCGCCTGGACCGTGCAAACCTACGCCCTGCTGATCGGCGCTGGCTGCTTTCTGCTGCTGGCGCCGCGCGGTCAGCTGGCCGCAGCGGTCGCGCTCCCGCCGGCCTGGCCCTGGCTGCTGGCCATGGCGCTGATTCCCACCCTGGGCGGCGCGTTGACTTACTCGCTAGGCGTGCGCTGGGTGCCGGTCAGCGTTGCCAGCGTCGTCGCCACGCTGGAACCGGTCATCGCCGGCGCCCTGGCCTATCTCCTGCTGGGCGAGCGCCTCACCCTGCTGCAGATCGCAGGCGGCGCCGCCATCATCAGCGCCGTGCTCATCCTGCGGCCGCGCGAAGCGTAACGACGCCAGGCAGAAGTTGCGGTCGGGTGCATTTCAGTTTCGGGGCGTAGTCCACGCAGGTGGACTTTGCAATCGTTG
>DAISHS010000358.1:2495-4322 GCA_036822415.1 Chloroflexota bacterium | reverse complement strand
CCCAGCCCCGGATCGCGCAAATACTGCCAGCGCAGCCACCACTGCTGCCACCACGGTGGGCTGGGCAGGGTGCGCACGGTGACGGTGTGAACGCCGGGTAGGGCCGCCAGGGCGACGTAGCGGTCAGCGCCCACGCGCTCCACGGTGAAGATCGTGTTGGCCGCATCGAGCGTGACCGCGGCCGCGTCGCGACCGGGCGGCAGGCGCAGCCACAGGGGAAACGCGCCGCTGCCGTACGTGCGGTACTCCAGGGCCAGGTTGTCGGCCGAAGGCGTGTAGGTGTAGCTGAGGCTGCGGCCGACGCCGACCAGGGTGCTGGTGATGGCGCCGCTGGCCGCGCCCAGGCGCACCGTCACGCGCAGTCCATCGTTGGCCAGCCACTCCACACCGTACAGACCTACCGTGACCGCCTGCACCAGCGTGGCCGCGCCCGCCGCGTAGTCTTTGGCGCTGCTGACCGTCGCCAGATCATCGCTGCGCATGCCAGGCCGCCAGCCCGGCGCCTGCCATTCGTAGACCTGGTCCGGATGGCTGGCCCAGGCGTGCGCCACCTGACGCAGGTGCAGCAGGGCGCGGTCACTGTCGCCGGCCCTGAACTCCGCCTCGATCTGTACGCCCGCCCACCAATCCCAGATACCGCCATTTTGATAGCGCCCCGCCTGCATGTCGGGCTGGGGAAAGGTCCAGCTGGCATACGGCGGCCATAGACTCAGGCCCGGCTGCGCCGCCCCGGCGGCCAGCTGCGTTTGCGCCAGCGCGGCCAGAATGGCCTGCGCCTGCGTTGGGCTGCAAAAGCCAGCCTGGACGGCCACCGCGTTACTGATTGCCAGCAGGCGTCCTTCGTCGAAGGGGTGCTGCCACGGCGCGCAGGAGGGGTTATCCGCGCACGGCGGCCCGGCCAGATGAATGTGCAGGCGGTAGAAACCGCGGCGCGGCTGCCAGAGGTCGCGATTCGTCGCGCTTTGCAGCTCGGCCGCGCGCCGACGCCAGGCTGCGGCCGGCGCCGCTTCTCCCAGCGCCTCCCACATCGTCGCCAGCTGACGCGCCGCGCGCCAGGCCAGCACCTGGTCGAAGAGCGACGCCGTGCGCAGGGCGCGCGCCGGATCAAGATCGGTTGGATTGGGCGCGGTCTGGTCAAGGGTCACATCGCCCCAATCGGTGGTGTGTCCGCGCCAGACCAGGCCGCTGGCCGCGTCGCGCCGCTGGCCCCACAGCCAGGTCAGCGCCGCATCCAGGCGGTCCATGACGCGCGGCGCGGCGGCCTCGTCGCCCTTGACGGCGGGACTGTCCGACGCCGCGCTTGTGACGCCGGTGATGACCGTGCTGAGCCAGGCTGCGCCCTGCACCTCGAACAGGCTGTAGGCCGCGCCGATCAGCGACGTTTCTTCGTCGGAGACGGCGGCGGCTTTATCCACGCGGCCATCGCTGTGCAGCACACCGGGCAGCGCGCCGGCGCCCGCCTGCCAGCCATCCTCGTCGCTGCGCGTGGCGGCTGTGTACTGCCGGCGCAGAAAAGCTTCTACGCCGGGCTGCCAGGCGGCGGGCGGATAAAAAAGGCGCGCGGCCGGCGCGATCCAGCTCAAATCGCGGCCAAACAACGGCGGATAGATCGCGGCCGGGCGAAAACCGGTCACCGGTTGACCGGACGCGTCGGCCCACGTCACCTGCGTGGACGCGAAGACCGTCTGCGCCGTCGTGCGCATGGCCTCGATCGCCGGATCGCTCGGAAATGACCACGTCGTCGCCGAATCTCCCCCGCCAGGCAGGGCGATCAACAGGCTAAGCACCCAGGCAAAAATAGCCAAAGAACCAACTCCAATGATGAAC
>DAISHS010000358.1:0-2395 GCA_036822415.1 Chloroflexota bacterium | reverse complement strand
GGCATTCATCATTCATCATTCATCGTTCAGAACTCCTCCGACTTCAGGTGACGACCGACGCCCAGGGCAAAGAGGAGGATGAAGCCGGCCAGGCGCAAGGCTGCGGCAGTCGTCAATCCCCAGCCGATGCTAACCTGATCGGAGAGCCAGGTGCCCAGCAGCGGCGCCAGGAAGGTCGCGCCGAAGACGGTGGTCTGGTAAAGGCCGATGTAGCGCGCCTGGTTTTGGGGCGGGCAGGTGTCGAGCATGATATCGAAGAATACCAGGTCAATGCCGGCCTGGAAGAAGCCGTTGATGCCGGCATAGATAGCTAAGGGCGCGGTGGTGTGCGTCAGCGCGGTGAGAAATGGGTAGAAGCTGGCGCCGAGCGCGCAGATGAGCAGCACCCGGCGTTCGCCGGTGCGCCGCGCCAGGCGTGTCCACAGCAGGTAGGCGACCAGCAAGACGACGGTTTGCGAGGTGTTGATGAAGCTGATGTTGATGTCCGATGCCTGCAGCTCGCGCACCCAGTAGAGCGGCAAGAGCGGGAGGGCCATGCTCAGGCCGGCGCGGAAGATGAACTGGCTGGCCATGAAGCGTACGAAATCGGGATACTGGCGCAGCACGCTCAAGGCCTGGCGCCAGGGCGACCCCGGACTGGCCGGCGTCGGCTCTTGCGCAGGCAGGCTAATGCGGCTCGAAAAGGTGTAGCTGATCAACCCGCCGATGGCCGAGACGAGAAAGACGATCTGGTAGTTGAGTGGAAAAGACCAGCGTTCCAGGAGTTGGCCGGCCAACAGCACGGCCAGGGCGTTGGCCAGGCCCAGGGTAGACCAGCGTTGGCTCATCAAGGCGACGCGGCCGCGCGGCCCGGCGACCTGGCCCATCACCACGGAGAACGCGACAGAAACCACCGTTTGCGGCAGCGTTGCCAGCGCCCAAATGCCCACGATGATCTGCGGGACGTTGTGATCGAAGACGAAGGGGACCAGGCCGGTCAGCGCGTAGCAGGAAATGACGAACAGGCGGGCGCGTGAAAACCAGGGCACCACCTGGCGTTGGCGTGACAGAAACGCGCCCACCTGGAACGCCAGCAGCAGGCCGGTCAACGCGGGCATGGCGGTGAGCAGGCCAACCATGAAGCTGGAAGCGCCCAAGCGCACCAGGAAGACGGAAAGAAAGGTGCCGATGCCGGCGGCAAAGCCCACGCCGATGCCATCAATCAAGACATTGAGGCGATTGCGCCTGGCCAGGTCCTCAGGCCCGCGCAACCATCGTCGAGAACGCTCCCACACTGATTGCGGACTGAACTTGTAGCCGCGGGGCGTCTGGTTTCGATTCCAGCGGCCAGAGGGAATCCCATCCGGTAGTTTTGGCGACTGCTCTGGCGCATCGTATGGCATGTGAAAGGTCTGTATGCTCCTAATTGTGCTGGCGCGGCCGCTATTGGATCGCTTTGGCCAGGTGCGTTGTCTCGATGCGCGGGCAACCCGCGAGATCGGCGACGGTGCGCGCCAGCTTGAGAATGTGGTGATCGGCGCGGGCGCTGAGGCTGATCGCCCGGTCAGCAGGCCGCTGTATAACCACGCGTCAAACCCACGATTGTCTTTCCGGCGCCCAGACACCCTGAACTGCACCACTCAGGACCGGATCCAGGAAGCGCCTGGCGGCTTGATCGGGTTGTCATGATGGCTCCTGGTTCGAAAGTTGCCCGATCCGTTCAAGCGCGCGGCGCATTATCCTTCTTACCCGAGGCCCGCGAGGCTCGGCTGTGGCGAGCAGGAGTGTCGGCGTCACCAAGCCGTTATGGACGGCTTCCTGTACCGCCTGCTCGACCAGTTCATCCGCCAGGCCCGCCAGGATTACATCCGCGATGGTACGCGCCACCGTGGTCACCGGCAGTCCCTCGTGTTGGGTGACATCCTTCGGGCCGAACTGGTTGGTGTGAAGGCGCAGGCCCGGATGCCGACGCGAGGCTGTGGATGGCACAGTGACATGGATGGCGGCCGGTAGCACGTCCGAGAGATCGTAGAGCACTAGCGCGCTTTCGTGGGAGATCACGGAGTCAGGGCCGGTAGCCAGCCAGGCAATCACCAGGTCCTCGTGGCGCGAGTGCGGAAACTGCGCCAGCCGGTACACGCCGTGACGGATGCGCTGCAGGCGCCCCGCGCCCGTAAAGTATGCCAGGCGCCGGCGATCCACGCCGGCGGCGACGGCCTGCGCGGTCGTGAAGTAGCCGGCCTGCCCTTCGGCAATGTCGTAGAGCTTGGCAAGGCGGTTAGACAGGTTCATAGGATTCCTATGTGTAGAATGTCTCAGAAATACGGACATTGCGCACATATTATAGCCAGGCTGACACATTCGGCAAGTTGGCGCCAGCCCATTGAAGTCAGGCCCTCGCATACCTGAGATGGAC
>DAISHS010000357.1:0-4349 GCA_036822415.1 Chloroflexota bacterium | reverse complement strand
GCCCCTGCATCTGGTTTGACGATGCACAACGTTGAGCCTTGTGCAGATCGCCGGGCCGCGCTGATCTTGGGCGGCGCGGCGTATGGCGTAGCGGACCAGAGGCCGCTCAAGCAGAAGGCGGGGCCACGACGGCCGCTGATCGCGCGCCTTTGCATCCCGCTGGCGGTCACCTGCCGGAGCAATGCAGGTCAGGCACAGCCCCTTTTCTTGCCGCCCGCCGCCCTTGCGCGCAGCGCAGGCAGCCGTCACTGCACCAGGCCCAGGTAAGTGAGGACGGACAGCACGGGCGCGCCCAGAATGAAGCTGATCACGTTCAGCAGCAGGCTCATGCTGAACGCGCGCGCTGGCGGCATCTGGCCCCGCGTCAAGCCGGCGATGAGCGCGCCTTCGACGATCACAGCCCCCAGCTCGCTCAGGGCCAGGGTCAGCGAAAACGCGCCGCGCGCGAAGCTGGCGCTGACGAGAAACCAGAGGATGGGTACCGTCAACAGATTGCCGAGCAGCACGCCCCACAGCGCACGGCGCGGTGAATGGGTCAGGCGCACGTAGACGTAGCCCGCCGCCAGTTCGATGACGAGCGACAGCAGCAGCGCCGCCAGCGCGCCGCCGGCGTGCGACTGGCGCAGCAACGAGGCATTTTCGACCAGGCGCGCCGAACCATCTCCACCCAGGTCGAGGCGGTAGACGCTGTCCAGCGCAGTGCGCGTCACCGGATTGGAGATGAAGAGTGGGTCGTGGCCGGGCACGTAGACCGCCAGGCGGAAGCGTTCGGGCAGGAAATAGGTGAACTGGCACTGGCTGTCTTTACATTGGCCGCCCCAAACCGTTGGCGGCCCCTGCAAGCGCCAGGTGCACGATTCCGCTGGCTCAGGCAGGGCCAGCTCACGGAACTTATCGCAGGCTGGATTGTTGAAGCCGCACTGCTGGCTCATCTGCAGATCGGGCGCATTGCAGGTGAGCATTTGGGCGTAGAAAACCGGCGCGGACAGCGGCGCGCCGTCGAGACTGACGGCGATGTCTACGGAAGGCTTGGGGCCAATGTCTGCCGCGGCGACGCTGGCGCCAAGCAGCAGCAGTACGGCCGCGACGAAAGCGGTCTTGAGCCAGGGTTGAATCTTGCGCATGATGACCTCCTCGGCTTTCTGCCAAACAATGAAGCGCCGCGGCGCAGGTCGCCTGCGCCGTCCGCTTGCGCTGAAATGTGCATGACGCGAGCAGTCGCAGTGTAGCGTAAATTGGCCGGCAAGGCAAAGTAGTGGCTGCAAAGAATAATGGCTGGTGTGGCTGGCGCGCACGCGCTTGACTGATAAAGTTGTTCATAGTATAACAACGTTATTCGTAGTAGTTACAAGTCGTTGAAGAAGAGGCCCATATGAATACTGCCCATTGGTCCGATTTACCGCTGGTGCTCACATCAGATCAGGCCGCCGCTGTGCTCCAGGTCAACCGCCGCACGCTCACCAACATGCTGGATCGTGGGACCCTGCGCGGCATCAAGATCGGGAAGGAATGGCGTGTGAGCCGGGCCGAAATGTTGCGCTTTGTGGAAGGCAACGGTGCAAGAAGGTCCTCAGCAATCGCCGCGGCTGAATCAGAAGGGATGCCCACTCTGGTTAACAAAGGCGGCCTGCTGGTAGTGAGGGCCGAACCGACCGCTGATCTGACCGACATCGTCCAGCAAGTGCGCGCGCAGCGGGTAATTGAATTAACCCAACAGGCGGGGTTATGAGAATTCTATTCGACACCTCGGTGTTGATCGCCGCGGTCGTTGAACCGCATCCGGCGCACTCTGCTGCGTTTCCCTGGCTTCAGCGCGTCAAAGATCGAACAGATACCGGGGTCGTTGCGGCTCATTCCCTGGCGGAAATGTACGCGGTTCTGACGCGCCTGCCACTCCGGCCGACCATCTCGCCTCAAGTAGCCAGGCAGCTCATCGCGGTCAATGTCGTGGACACGTGCGAAGTCGTGGTGCTGTCTGTCGCCGACTATGTGTCTCTGCTTGACCACCTGGCTGACTTGAAGATCGTTGGCGGCGCCGTCTACGATGCTTTGCTCCTGCATGCAGCTCACAAAGCCGAAGTGGACCAGGTGATCACCCTCAACACGCATGACTTCCGGCGAGTATACCCTGCGCTTGCCGACAGAATCGTATCCCCATGATGATTTCGAGTGACAAACTTCGCTGCAAGAAACATCGCGGGGGGTTGAGTGCGCAGCCGCGCGCTCAACCCCCCGCTCCTCAACGGCTGCATGGATGGCGGCGTCGGGCCGTCGATCGGTCTGACGCCCGCCGTGTCTTGACCTCAAGGCAGTTTCCAAACCTTGAGTGTGCTGACGACGGCGTTCGTTGTGTACGGTCAGAATGACCACCGGGGTTGTGTGCCCGCGATCGCGCAGTCGGCGGGTCACCTCCAAGCCATTGACATCGGGCAGATTCACATCGAGAATGAGCACATCAATCCGGTTGTCGCTTCCCAGGCGCAGGGCGTCGGCGCCGCTGGCGCCCTCCGCCACGATTGTGAGATCAGGTGCAGAAGCCAACACGGCGCGAATGCCAGCGCGCACGACAGGATGATCGTCCACGACAGCGACCTGGATCGTTCGGTTCTGCATAGCCATTACCTCCTGCTCAGCTTTCTGTTCGCTGTGCCGCGCCTGCGCCGCCCGCTTGCGCTGAAATGTGCGTGACGTGAGCAGCCGCAGTTTAGCGCAAATTGGCCGGCAAGACAAAGTAGGGAGTGTGCGCGCTTTCTCATTGCGCCCTGGGGCGATACCTGCCAGATCGTTTCTTGCAGGAAACAACGCAACCAGGATGGGAAACCGGGCTACAGAACAGGCTGCGCTTCATCCGTATGTTTGAGGCGCATCATCCGCCTGCCAGACAAAAGGAGTCATCGCTCATGCAATCAGACGCCGCCACCGTCGCGCAATACCTGACCGAACTGCCCGCTGACCGGCGCTCTGCGCTCGAGGCGGTGCGCCAAACCATCCTGGCCAACCTGCCGGCCGGTTATGAGGAAGCAATGCACTGGGGGATGATCGCCTATCATGTGCCGCTGGCGCGCTACCCCGACACCTACAACGGGCAGCCGCTGGCCTATGCCGCGCTGGCCTCGCAGAAGAACTATATGGCGGTCTATCTGACCGGAATCTATATGGACGACGCCGCGCGAGGACGGTTCGAGGCAGCCTACCGGGCGACGGGCAAGCGCTACGATGTAGGCAAGGCGTGCGTGCGCTTCAGAAAGCTGGACGATCTGCCGCTGGCGCTGATCGGCGAAAGCATCGCCATGTTCAGCGTGGATGAGTTCATCGCACGAGTAGAGAAAGTGCATCCCCCGCGCAAGGGCAAGCGGGCCTGAGCGGCCGCTCCGTCAAGATCGCCCCGCTCCTTCGACTCCACCCGCCATAACCAACGCGCTCCGCTCACACCGTCATCACCGCCTCCCGCTTTGCCTCGCCGGCGCTGCCGACGAGGCGCCCATCCGCCCGCAGCCCGGCCGTCTTGATCGCCATGGCGCCGCGCTGCGGCTACGCCGCCAAAACGACCTCCGCAAACGCTGGGGCAAAGGCCACGGCCGGCGCCGGGCCGCAGCAGTTGAACACCAGTCCGTCGAGCCGCATGCCGGAGATCTGCCGAAACAAGCTGTCCCCGGCCAGCTCCAGCGAGAGGAGCTGGCCCTCGGCCAACGACGGCCCGCGTTCATCCACGAACGCGTCGAAGTTGTCCGCGGCGGTGAAAATGGCCGCCAGCGCCCGCCCCTGGCTGTCCGGCGCCAGCGCCAGGGCCGTCCGGCCGCCCTGGCTGATGACGGCGAGGAGGTAGTGCGCGTAATCTCGCGCCTGCGCCGCGGCCCCGGCCGGCGCCTCACCGCGGCGCAGGGCCAGCAGCGTCCGTTCGATCTCGACCGCCTCGGCCAGGGCGCGCAGCCGTGGGAACTGCTCCCGTGTGTAATTGATGTGCCAGGGAGAGCCAGGGTCAATCTCCACGAAATCCACCTGGTCGAGGGGCAAGCGGAAGATCCAGCTGCCGGTCGTGGTCAGGAAATGCTGACCGGCCGCCGGCTCGTCCCCAGCCGCGCGGTGAAAAGTCTGCCAGGCGGCGGCGTCAGAAAAAAGATACAACCGGCCGACCCCGGCTGCGTCCCGGCTGATCATGACGCGCGTGGCCGCGTCGGCGCTCAGCATCTCCGCCGCGGCGCGCTCCGAGACCGGGATCAGCCACGCGTCGCAGGACGCCAGCCGGCGCAGCAGCTGCGTCCCGCTGATCTGTTTCTCCTGCCAGGCGGTGATGGCGGTCTGAACCGCTGTTGGTGACATGAAACTCCCCTCGATATTGCCCCTGCTCA